>NZ_JAAAPK010000010.1:0-300000 GCF_009909105.1 Corallococcus exiguus | reverse complement strand
ATCATCGTCGGCGCGCCGGAGACTCCCACGCCGCTGGCGGCCTTCTCGCTCATCCCCCGCCGGCTCAAGCTGGGCGGCTCGATGATTGGCGGCATCCGTGAGACGCAGGAGATGCTCGACTTCTGCGCCAGGCACCAGGTCGCCTCCGACGTGGAGGTCATCCCCATCCAGAAGATCAACGAAGCCTACGAGCGCATGCTCAAGAACGACGTGCGCTACCGCTTCGTCATCGACACGGCGAGCCTGAAGTAGTCCTCACCGCGAAGCCCCGGCGTCCCTGCACGCCGGGGCCCTTCGCGAAGCCTCAGCCGCGCCAGGCCGTCCAGAGCGACACGAGGCCGAAGAGGAAGAAGAGCGCGGCGGTCACCCACCGCACGTACTTCATGTTCACCCGCCCGGACAGCCGATCGCCCAGGAACACCGCGAGGCCGTCCGACACCAGCATCCCCGCCGTCGTCCCCAGCGTCACCAGCACCGGCGCCTGGTAGCGCGCCGCCACCGCCATGGTGGCCAGCTGCGTCTTGTCCCCCATCTCCGCCATGAAGAAGAGCGCCACCGTGGTGAGGAAGGCGCCGAAGCGAGGGGGCTTTCCGCCGTCGTCATCCAGCGTGTCGGGCTTGAGCGTCCACAGACCGAAGCCCAGGAACAACACCGCCAGGACCAGCGCCATCACCCGCGCGGGGACGTGCGTGGACACCCACGTGCCCACCGATGACGCCAGCGCGTGGTTGGCCACCGTGGCCACGAAGATGCCGCCCAGCACCACCCACGGCTTGCGGAACCTGGACGCCAGCGAGAACGCCAGCAGCTGGGTCTTGTCCCCCATCTCACTGGCGGCGACGAGCACGAATGAACCGACGATTGCTTCCAACGACACGATGGCACCCCATCCCAGTTCCTGGCGCGGAGGATGTCGTGGGGTGGAGCGCTTCAGGGAGGAGCGCGCACGACGGACCTCGGCCAGGGAGCGTTATCCCTGTCCGAAGGTCTCGTTCGTCTCGCGCGCTTCACGAGATGGGGGCCCGGGCTGTCACCAGCCAGTGTGTCGAGCGCCCCTCCGCCCCTGTCTGCCGGGCGGGAACTACTCCCCTTACGTAGATGCGCGAGTAACAGCGCACCGGGTTCCAAGTCAACCCGGCCCGTCGCGTGTTCCTTTTTTTGACGGCACGAGAGGCCGACCCCCTAATGCCCACGCCAGGTCGGTAGCGGCCTGTAGCAGCATTCCTGGAGGAAGCCCGATGCAGGATGGAAGCGCCAGCCCGCTGAGCCCCGACGCTCCGTCGTCCCCGCCCGCGGTGGAACCCGGTGAGGTCCGAAGCCCCGAGGCCGACATCGTCTCCACCCATGTCCTCGTTCCCGAGGAGCAGGTGCACAAGCTGCGCGAGCTGGCGCGGCGCACCCGCATCCACCAGAGCGAGTACCTGCGTGAGGCCGTGGAGGACCTGCTGTCCAAGTACGGCCGCATCCCCGCCAAGACAGAGGGCGAGTCGTGAGCGGCCCCCTGCTCCGCCGCCGTGCCCGCCTGCTGAGTGAGCGGCTGTGGCGCTGGCTGGAGCAGGAGCTGTAATCCTCCCGTCATCGCCTCCAGGCCCACCTGGAGCGGTCCGGGAGGAACACGCTAGGGTGGATCGCCTCTCCTTCCAGGAGCCGCGCCCCTTGATGCGTCCCTCCCTGCTGTCCGCGATGCTCGCGCTGGCCACCACCGGCTGCGCCACCCCCGGCTTCGAGAAGCTCTACCCCGGCATGACGGCCGCCCAGGTGGCGGACACCATGGGCAGGGGACCGGCGCGGGCGCAGGAGTTCGCGGACGGTTCGGCGGCCTGGTATTTCGACGAGGACCACTGCGTGCTGATGCGCGACCACGTGCTCGTGGCCAAGTCCACCACGGAGACGCGCACCGCGGTGCACACGCCCGTGGCCTCGCTGAAGGACTCCACCAAGGCCTGGTGCGGCCCGCCGGGCACCGACGGCAAGCACGAGCAGCGCATCGAGACGCCCTTCGGGACGTTCAAGGGCACCGTGGATCCCGCCGCCGTCACCGAACAGGTGAAGAACAGCGTGCGCGCCCAGCAGGTGCCTCCCGCGTCCCCGCCAGCGACCGACGGAGGGCAGGCCACCCAGCCTGCCCCGTAGCGACGAAAAGGCCTCAGGCCGCCGACGAGCGGGTGACCGAGGTGTCGTCGTCCTTCTTCATGTTCCCCGCCAGCTCGCGGAAGGACATGTGGCTGATGGACAGCAGGACGAGGCCGATGACGATCTGCTGCAGCGTCTGGCACAGCCACAACACGTTCGCGTAGGCGAGCCCGTGCGCGTTCACCATCGCGGCGGGCATGAACAGCCCCAGGCCCACCTTGGTGGCGGCCTGGAAGGTGCCCATCATCCCGGGCGCGGCGGGGATCATCACGCCCACCACCAGCACGCACATCACGATGTAGGACTGGAACAGCGACAGGTGCATGGGCTCGCAGGCCGTGCCCGCCGCCGCGCCGGAGCAGTCGAAGGCGCGCGCGAGCAGCGCCATGCCCAGGCCGTTCAGGCCCCAGTAACCGAACGTGTAGAGGAAGAAGAGGGCGATGTGCTTGCGGTCGGGGAGCTGGCGCATGGCCCCCACGAAGGTGTCCACGACGTCCGCCACCTTGTCCGCGACGCCCGGCGAGAAGCGGCCCACGGTGGCGCGCACCAGCCGCACCGTGCGCTCCTGCTGCCACAGGCCCAGCAGGAGGAACATCAAGCCGCCGCCGAACACGGCGAACATCAGCCACGCGCCCAGCTTCACGTACCGGACCTCGGGGGTCTCCGTAGAGACGAAGAAGAGCAACACGCGGAACATCGCCGCGACGAAGAGGCCGTCCACGATGCGCTCCAGCACCACGGATGTCATGGCCGCGCTGCGGCGGATGGAGCTGCGCTGGGCGATGAGGAAGGGCCGCGCGAACTCACCCAGCCGGAACGGCAGCACCAGCAGCATCATGAAGCCGATGCCGGACGCTTCGTTCAGCTTGCGGAAGGGGATGTGCTCCAGGCCCGACAGCAACGCTCCCCAGCGCAGCGCCCGGAAGACGTGGATGAAGCACAGGCACACGAAGTACGGGAGGATCCACGCGTAGTTGGCCGCCTTGAGGCTGGCGAGCTGCGTGGACACATCCGTGTCCCGGAAGGCCCACCACATGAAGGCAACTGTGACGAGCAGGCTGGCGATGAGGTTGACGGCGCGTTTCACGGCAGGCGGGTATAGCGTCACTCTCCCCGCGACTCCAGCGGCACGCCCATCCCCTGCCCTCCGGGGCGCACGGGCGCGGGCCTTCCGGTGGCACGCTCCCCTGCCCTGTCGTTCAAGCGGTCCGGGAATCTTCCAGCGGTGGACGGCGGCAACGGCTCAGGCGTCGTGGCGGCGCGGCTCGCCGTCGGAGGGGAGCTCGTCCTCCTGCTGCTCGGCCTGACGGTCGGGCACGCGGTACTCCTCACCCAGCCAGCGGCCCAGGTCGACGGCGCGGCAGCGGCGGGAGCAGAAGGGATGGGAGGTGTTCTCCGGCCGCGGAGGCACGGGCTTCTGACAGATGGGACACGGCGTGAGTGGCATGGCGGATGGAGTCCTAGATAAGCCTTGACGCTCCGGCGGGCCAGGACGTTTCGTGCCCCGACTCGTGCAGATGCCCCCGGAGACTGCTCACACGCTGTTGCAGGGCGACCGGCTGTCCCGGGACTTCACCTCGGTGGGCGTGGAGGACACGGTCGCCCAGGCGCTGGAGAAGCTGCGCGCCCACCCCGGCACGGGGGAGATCTTCTACTGCTACGCGTGCGACCCAGCTGGCCGGCTGGTGGGCGTGGTGCCCATCCGCAAGCTGATCCGCGCGACGCCCGACGAGCGCATCGCGTCGCTGATGTTCACGCGGGTGGTGAAGCTGCCGCTGGACGCCTCCGACGCGCTGGTGGAGGACTTCTTCGTCACCTACCGCTTCCTGGCCTTCCCGGTGGTGGACGCGGAGGGGCGCATCGTGGGCGTGGTGGAGATGAACCAGTTCGTGGACGCGTTCTCCGACACGCTCTTCGACGAGGTGGAGGGCCGCGTGCGCGACGAGGTCTACCGCTTCGTGGGCCTGCCCAAGGGCGAGGCGCGAGAGACGCGGCCCGGGCGCATGGCGCTCAAGCGCTTCCCGTGGCTGCTCGTGAACATCGCCGGCGGGTTCCTGGCGGCCACGACGACGCGGCTGTTCGAGCGCACGGTGGCGGAGCTGGTGGTGGTGAGCGCCTTCATCCCCATGGTGCTGGTGCTGTCGGAAAGCCTGGGCGTGCAGACGACGGCGGTGGCCGCGTCGATGGTGACGCATGGCGAGGTGGACCGGAAGGTGGTGGCGCGCGAGGTGCTGGCCGCGAGCCTGGCCGGGTTGATGGCGGCGGCGGTGGTGGCGCTCCTGGGGCGCATCTATTCGCCGGGGTTCGGCTTTCCCCTGGCGCTGTTCGTGGCGGTGACGGTGTCCGCCACGTTGGCGTCGTGCCTGGGCGGCGTGCTGCCGTTCCTCTTCAAGAAGCTGAAGGTGGATCCGCACCTGGCGTCGGCGCCGCTGGTGCTGGCGGTGTCCGACAACGTGACGCTGCTGGCGTACTTCGGATTGGTGACGCGGTTGTTGTTGTAGCGGTGGCGGGTCTTCACGCGGAAGGAGGCGGGTCATGAAGGTCGTGCGCATCACGAAGCCAGGCGGTCCGGAGGTCCTCGCGTTCGACGAGCGGCCGGAGCCGGTGCCGGGGCCCTACGACGTGCAGGTGCGGGTGCGGGCGAGCGCGCTGAACCGGGCGGACCTGCTCCAGGTGCGCGGGGCCTATCCACCGCCGCCGGACGTGCCCCAGGACGTGCCGGGCCTGGAGTACGCGGGTGAAGTGGTGGCGGTGGGTCCGCGCGCACGCAAGTTCCAGCCGGGCGACCGGGTGATGGGGCTGGTGGGCGGCGGCGCGTGGAGCGAGGTGATCACCACGCACGAGCGCGAGGCGCTGCGCATGCCTCGCGGGCTGGACTTCGCGGACGCGGCGGCGCTGCCGGAGGCGTATCTCACGGCGTATGACGCGCTGGTGCTTCAGGCGGACCTGAGGCCCGGGGAGACGGTGTTGGTGCACGCGGTGGCGAGCGGCGTGGGTTCCGCCGCGGCGCTGCTCTGCCGGGCCATGGGCGTGCGGGTGGTGGGCACGGGCCGGAGCGCTGAGAAGCTGGCTCGGGCCAACGAGTGGGGCGTGAGCCAGACGGTGCTGTGTGAGAGCAACCCGCCGGTGTTCGCGGACGCGGTGCTCGCGGCGACCGAGGGCCGGGGCGCGGACGTGTGCCTGGACCTGGTCGGCGGCACCTACCTGCCGGAGTCGGTGAAGGCCATGGCGCCCCGAGGGCGGCTGATGCAGGTGGGCTCGGTGGCGGGCGCGCGCGCGGAGTTGGACCTGGGTCCGGTGATGCGCAAGCGGCTCACGATCAAGGGGACCGTGCTCCGCAGCCGGCCCGCGGAGGAGAAGATGCTGCTCACGCAGGTGGCGGAGCGGCAGCTGTTGCCCCTGTTCGACTCCGGCGCGCTGAAGGCCGTGGTGGACGCGGTGCTGCCCATGACGGAGCTCCGCTCCGGGTTGGAGCGGATGGCGGGCAACAGCACCGTGGGCAAGATCGTCGTTCGCTGGGACTGAAGCCGCTACACGCTTCGCTTGCGGGCGGGAGCCTTCTTCACCGCTCGCTTGGGAGCAGCCGCGGCGGGCTCCAGCGCCTTGAGCACCTTGGCGGAGGCGCACCGGCGCCAGGCCTCCTGGAGCAGGACATGCAGCAGGCGCCGATTCACGGTCCTCAGACGCACGATGACCATGGGCCAGTCCTGGTAGTGCGGCGTCACCTTGAACATGTCTGGTTTGGAATCCAGCAGGGCCTCGCGGTGGTCGAAATCCACCTTGATGACGATGGAGTCGTCATCCAGCACCCGCGCGAAGAGCTTGTCGCTCACCCGGAACCCGGGCGTTCCGTAGGAGGGGCGCTCCTCCGTCGAAGGCAACGCCAGCGCCATTTCGCGCACGTCGTCCACCGTGAGCCCGCCCTTGCGCTTCGCCACCGTCTTCTTCCGGGTTGCCATGTGTGTCCTTTCCGTCACGTTGACACCTGGACTGCTGGGGATGCCGGAGTTTCCGGCCTTCGTCTCCCTTTGCTACCGTGACCCGGGTGAGCGCGACGCAGCCTCTCCCCTTTGGCCGTTACGAGCTCCTGGAGCGCCTGGGCGCCGGGGGAATGGCCATGGTCTACCGGGGGAAATACACGGCGGGCCCCGGCATCACCAAGACCGTCGTCATCAAGCGCGTCCTGGGCGAGTACGCGGACAACCCCGCCTTCGTCGAGATGTTCCTCAACGAGGCGCGCATCTCCGTGGGGCTCAACCACGGCAACATCGTCCAGGTCTTCGACTTCGGCCAGGTGGAGGGCGAGTACTTCCTGGCCATGGAGTTCGTGGACGGCCAGCCGCTGTCCCGCGTGCTCAAGCAGCTCAAGGCCCGGGGAATGCCCTGGATGCCCGCGCCGCTCGCGGTGAGCACCGTCATCGAGCTGTGCCGCGGCCTGCACCATGCCCATACCCGCACGGATGAACAGGGCGAGTCCCTGGGGCTCGTGCACCGGGACATCTCTCCCGACAACGTCCTCGTGAGCTACGAGGGCGAGGTGAAGGTCTCCGACTTCGGCATCGCCAAGGCGCGGCTCGCGGGGCGGCCGGAGACGGAGGTCGGGGTCGTCAAGGGCAAGTACTCCTACCTGGCACCGGAGCAGCTCAAACAGTGGCCCGCGGACGCGCGCGCGGATGTCTACGCGGTGGGCGTCGTCCTGTTCGAACTGCTTTGTGGCGAGCGGCCCATCACCGGCAACGAGCTGGAGATCTTCCAGCGCGCCACCGAGGGCCGGCACACGCCAGCGCGCAGCCTCAACCCGGGCCTGGATGAGGACCTGCTCTCCATCCTGAAGCGGGCCCTCATGCCCTCTGCGGACGAGCGCTACCGGAGCGCGGAGGCGCTGCAGCAATCCCTGTCGGATTGGCTGGGCTCGCATGCGCCGCGCCTCCCCACCCATGCCCGGAAGCTGTTCATGGCGTGGTGCTTCCAGGAACAGCTGGCCACCCAGCACCGGCCCGTCTCCATTCCAGAGACCTTCCTCCGGCAGCTCCAGACCTGGCGCGACGAACGGCTGCTGGCCAGTCGCGCCATCGTGGACGCCGAGTCCACCCCGCCGTCGTCCGCGATGCACGAGTGGCCCGTGCTCCCCGCGGAGCTGGTTCCCCCAAGCCCGCCCCGGGTTCCCCAAGACGCGCCCGAGGAGAATCCTCCCCCCGTGCCGCCTGAAGTCCTGGCCAGGCCCCGCTGGAGTCACCACTGGCGCAACGGCATCATCATGGGAGGCGGTGCCTTGCTCGGCGTGCTGGTGCTGACGTGGGTCATGCGCTCGGGCGAGCAGCACAAGCAATCCTCCGATGTGGCGGACGCGGCCTATTCCAAGGGCAGGGCCTTCCTCGAACTGGGGCGGCCCGCGGACGCCCTGTCCTCGTTTCGCGATTGCGTGGAGGCGGAGCCGGACAGGGGTGCGTGCCGGTTCGCGCTGGCCAACACCTACGAGAACCTGGGACGGGTGAAGGAGGCGCGGAAGGAGTACGACCTCTACATGCGGTTGGGAATCCAGGGGCCCAACTCGGACCATGCGCGCAAGTTCATGAAGGCCTTTCCCCCCTGAGGGCAGCCAGGCGCCACCGAAGCCATTGCGCCCCGGGAGCGGAACCGTATCCTGCGCCGCCATGGCTACCCACTTCGACCCCGCCGCCGCCGCGCAGCCGGGCTCCGGCATCTTCGGCCTCCCCCACTCTCCCGACGAGGCCCACGTCGTCGTCATCCCCGTGCCCTTCGAGGCCACCACCAGCTACGGCGGCGGCACGTCCGACGGCCCCGCCGCCCTGCTGGAGGCCAGCAAGCAGGTGGACCTCTTCGACGTGGAGACCGGCCGGCCCTACGAGCGCGGCATCGCCATGCTGGAGGCTCCCGCCGAACTGCACACGTGGAACGAGCGCGCCAAGGAGCGTGCCCTGCTCGTCATCGAAGCGGGCGGCATCGAGTCCGGCGAGGCCGAGTTGCTCGCCGCCGCGAAGGACGTGAATGGCTTCAGCGAGAAGCTCAACGACCACGTCTACCGCACCGCGAAGCAGTGGCTTGAGCAGGGCAAGCTCGTGGCCGCCGTGGGTGGCGATCACGCCATCTCCTTCGGCATCGTCCAGGCCCACGCGGAGAAGTACCCCGGCATGGGCGTGCTGCACCTGGACGCGCACGCCGACCTGCGCGTCGCGTACGAGGGCTTCACCTGGTCGCACGCGTCCATCTTCTACAACGTGTGCGAGCGCATCCCGGGCGTGAAGACGCTGGTCCAGGTGGGCCTGCGCGACATGAGTGAGAACGAGCACCGCTACATCGAGGACTCCGGCGGCCGCATCCACGCCTTCTACGACGCCGTCCTCCAGCAGAACCGCTTCGACGGACTGCCCTGGAACCAGCAGGTGAAGCAGATCGTCGACAAGCTGCCGCAGCAGGTCTACCTGTCCTTCGACATCGACGGCCTGGACCCCGTGCTGTGCCCGAACACCGGCACCCCCGTCCCCGGTGGCCTGTCCTTCCCGGAGGCCACCGCGCTCGTCGCGGGCGTCGTGCGCTCGGGCCGCACCATCGTCGGCTTCGACCTCACCGAAGTGGCCCCCGACCCGGAGGGCAGCGAGTGGGACGCCAACGTAGGCGCCCGCCTGCTCTACAAGATGATCGGCTGGATGCTGAAGTCGCAGAAGGCCTGAGGCATCAGGCCACGCGCGGCAGTGACACGCTGAACGTCGCGCCCTGCCCGGGGCGCGACTCGGCGGAGAGCGCGCCGCCGTGCAGCTTCGCCAGCTCCGAGGCCACGTAGAGCCCCAGCGCTTCTCCCTGCGCGGGGCCCTCCGGGAAGGGCTGGAACAGCCGGGGCAGCTCCGCTTCGGGGATGCCCGGCCCCGGGTCGCTCACGCGCACCAGCACCTGCTCCGGGGACGCCTTCAATTCCACGCGCACCCCGCCCTGCCTTGCCGCGTTCGACAGGAGCACGTCGAACACCTGCTCCAGGCGCTCCGGGTCGAAGCGCAGGCCCACCGCCTCCGGGGGCACCGTCACCTCCACCGGCACGCCCGGCCCCGTGGTGCGGCACCGCGCGACGGAGGCCTCCAGGGGCTGGCGCAGATCTCCCTCCACCGGCCGCAACGTCACGCTGCCGGAGCTCAGACGGGCGGCGTCCTGGAGGTAGCGTCCCATCCGCTCCAGCGACTGGAGCTGCGCGCCCAGCGCCTCCACCGCGCTCTTGCCCGGTGGAGGCAAATCACGAAGCGTGCGCAGCTGATCCCTCGCGGCCTCCAGCGGGCCCTGGAGCGACTGCGCCACCCACCGGCTCAGCGCCTCCACGGGCGTGGCGGGCCCCGGGGGCACGGCGGGGGCCTTCTCCAGCACGTCGTGGACCAGCGCCTCGAAGTCGGTGATTTCAAAGGGCTTGTTGAGGAACGCGGACGCATCCGGCGAGCCCTGCTGGAGCACGGCGCTCAGGAGGATGATGGGCACCTCGCGCAGGCCCGGCTCCTGCTTCAGCCGGCTGCACAGCTCCATGCCGCTCATGCGCGGCATCATGTGGTCCGTCACCACCAGCCGCGGCCGGTGGACTCTCGCGAGCGCCAGGGCCTCCTCGCCATCCCTCGCGCGCACCACGTCGTGCCCCAGGTCCTCAATCACCTGGCTCAGGACTTCCAGCACCGCGGGTTCGTCATCCGCGACCAGGACGAGACTCATGCGCAACCGCTCCCAAGGCCCCCGCGGGCAGCCAGCAACACGCCGCGCCGGGACTCCCAGGGCTGCCCTTGCTCCCCCAACGCCGCAATCGGCCCAGGGCAAGGACGTTCTGCCTGAAAGTGCGTTCGATCACGGCCGCACCATCTGGTCTATGAAGAGCGGGACGCCGCTTCCAGACACCCAGGGAATGGCTGAGGCCTTCCCGACATTCAGACTGTCTTCCGGGAGACAATTCCCGGCGACGTACGGAGGAAGGCATGAGGGCAGCACACATCCGGTGGGGGCTCTTGCTGTGGGGGCTCGTGCTGGCGCTCCCGGCGCACGCGGACCTGTCCCGGCGCCGCAGCGACGTGGTGGAGGTCGTACAGAAGGTCTCCCCGGCGGTCGTCTACATCGGCACCGAACAGGAGGTGGAGTCGCGCTTCCGGGGCCGGCCCCGCTCACCGCTGGAGGAGTTCTTCGGCCAGGGGATGGCGCAGCCGGAGACGCGCCAGCGCATCACCGGCCTGGGCAGCGGCGCCATCATCGACCCGTCCGGCATCATCGTCACCAACGACCACGTCATCCGGGGCGCCTCCGCCATCCACGTGGTGCTCGCGGACGGGCGCACCTTCGACGCGGAGGTGGTGGGCAGTGACGCGAACAACGACCTGGCGGTCCTCAAGGTCAACGCGAAGGAGCCCCTGCCCACCGCGAAGCTGGGCACCAGCAGTGACTTGATGATTGGCGAGACGGTGGTCGCCATCGGCAGCCCGTTCGGCCTGAGCAAGACGGTGACCGCGGGCGTGGTGTCCGCCACGGGCCGCACCTTCCGTGCGGACGACCGCGTCTACAACGACTTCCTCCAGACGGACGCGGCCATCAACCCGGGCAACTCCGGCGGGCCGCTGCTCAACGTGGACGGAGAGATCATCGGCATCAACACGGCCATCTACGCCAACGGGCAGGGCATCGGCTTCGCCATCCCCGCGGACAAGGTGCGGCGCATCGTGGAGGAGCTCACGCGCTTCGGGAAGGTGCGCCCCGCGTGGGTGGGCATGGACACGGCGGACCTGCCCTCGCAGGTGGCCGCGCGGCTCGGGTGGGACCGCACGTACGGCGTCATCGTGACGAACGTGGATCCGGACAGCCCCGCCGCGCAGGCCGGTGTGCAGCGCGGAGACGTGGTCGCGGAGCTGGGCGGTTCGCGCATCCAGGACGCGGAGGATTTCGACTCGCGCGTGCGCGGCTACCCTGCCCGCTCGGTCTTCCCCTTGGTGCTCTTCCGAGCAGGCGGCAACCGCACGGTGCAGGTGACGCCGGTCGAATTTCCAGCTCGCCTGCTTGAGAACCTGGCGTGGGAGAAGCTGGGACTACGAGTGAAGGAGAGCAAGGGCGGGATGGCGATTGCGTCCGTGCGGCAGGGGTCGGCTGCCTCGGAGATTGGGCTGGAGCCGGGGGACGTGCTGTTGCGGATGAACAATCAGCCTGTCCCAACGGGTGACACTTTCCGTGAAGCCCTGCTGACAGCGCGACGGGGACGTAGCGTGCTGTTGCTCGTGCGGCGCGGGCGCTACGGCTACCACCTGACGCTGCCTTTCGCCGGGCAGCGAATCTAGGCGCGACCCGGGGATTCCAGGATCGACGGGAAGGGCACTAGCATGCCGTTCCCATGAGTTCGCCTCGCTATCAGTCACTCGGCCCCCTCCTTGCCGGAGAGGGCTCGCGTGCCTTCCTCGGACTGTCGATTGAGGAAGGCGCCACGCCCCGCCCCGTGGTGCTCATCTGGGCACCGCCTGAAATCGCGCAGAACCCGGAGCTGGTGGCGCGCCTGGAGCGCGAGACGAACCGCGCCATCGTCTTCGAGCACCCGAACATCCTGCGCGTGCACGGCCTGGAGAAGCTGGACGGAGGCCTGGCGCGCGTCACCGAGTTCGCGGACGGTGAGCCGCTGCGGCGCGTGCTGGAAGCGAACCCGCGCATGACGCCGGGCTTCGCGGCGCTGGTGGTGGCGGACGCGGCCATGGGGCTGCACTACGCGCACGTGGCGGGCAACGACGACGGTTCGCCGCTGGTGCACGGAGACATCCGGCCCGAGACGCTGATGGTGTCCTTCAGCGGCTACACGAAGGTGACGGGCTACGGCGCGCTGTCCGTGGCGCCGCGTGAGCGCGGTGGCAAGCGCGTGAAGAACCGCCGCGCGTACACGTCCCCGGAGCAGCTGTTGGGCGGGCGCGAGGCCGTGAACGTGCAGTCGGACGTGTTCCTGCTGGGCCTCACGCTGCACGAGTGCCTCACGGGGAAGATGCCGTTCAAGGAGTCGGCGGATCCGGACAAGGCGGTGCTCAACCGCGCCCTGCCCCCGATGCCGGCGGACGTGCCGCTGAAGCTGGATGCCGTCGTGCGGCGTGCGACGACGAAGCGGGCGTTGGAGCGCTATTCGTCGGCGCTCGCGTTCCGCGAGGCGCTGGTGGATGCGATTGGCAAGCTGCCGACGCACGAGGAGTTCGCGGAGCACCTGGCGAAGCTGTTCCCGCCGGAGGCCGAGGCTCGCGCGGCGCGGCGGGCGACGATTGAGAAGGGCATCGCGGAGGCACTGGCGAAGGCGGGCATGCCGACGCCGCAGATCGCGGAGATCATCGCGAACGGCGCGGGGCTCGCGGAGCCCGTGAAGAGCAAGGTGCCGGAGTTCTCCTCGGCGGAGAGCAGCAAGCCGGCGCCCGTGCAGGCAGTGGCCGCCGCGCCGCAGGCTTCCGCGCCTGTGCAGCCCGTGGCGACGGTGGCGCAGACTCCGGCGCCTGTGCAGACCGCACAGAGCACTCCTGTTGCGGCCCCGGTGCAGAGCGCTGCCCCGAGCACCGCGATCCCGGCCACGGCACAGACCGTAACGCCCTCCCCTGCTCCGACTGCATCCACGGAGACGCGGCCCGCGGGCCCCATCTTCGGTGGCGCGGCGAGCCCCACGGTGCAGGCGGTGGCCGCGCAGAAGCCTTCACGCTCCTGGGTGCCGTTCGTGGTGGGCGGTCTCGTGCTGACGCTCGGCGCAGGCGCGGTGATCGTCCAGCGCCAGCTCCAGGGCACGATGACGGTGGAGACGTTCGACGCGGGTCTGCCCATCGTCGTGGCGGAGCCCTTCGACGCGGGCATCGAGGACGCGGGCGTGGACGCCGGTGTGGACGCGGGCCCCGTGATGGGCATCCTGGACCTCACCGTGGAGCCCCGCGTGGAGGTTACGCTCAACAACGCGCTGCTGGGCCGCACGCCGCTGTCCGCGTCGCTGCCGCCGGGCAAGCACCTGCTGACCTTCACCAACGGCGCGCTCGGCATCTCCGTATCGCGCACCGTGACGGTGGCCCCCACGGGCCGCTCCGCCTACCAGTTCTTCCTCAACAAGGCCTTCATCAACGTGCGCGGTCCCGCCGGCGCCAACGTCTCCGTGGACGGCAAGCCCGTGGGCACGGTCCCCGTGGAGGAGCTGGACGTCTTCGAGGGCTACCACCGACTCAACGTCACCGTGGGCCCGTCGCACTGGCAGAAGACCTTCACCATCGAGCCCGGCCAGCGCGTCAACTTCGACGTGGACTTCCAGGAGCCGCAGGAGGCCGCGGAGGAGTAGGCGCCGGTTGGCGGGACGCCTCCACGACGGGGCTCGGGGATGGACAAACACCCCGCGCCCTGGCTCAAGCGATAGCAGCGCGCGCGGCTCCTGAAATCGAGGCCTGGCGAAATTCAGGCAGGCGCATGTCATCGACTGACGACTCCAACGTATAAGCCGATCATGAACCTGCTTCTGAACCTGGTGTGGATCATCTTCGGCGGAGGGCTGGTGCTCTGCCTCGAGTACCTGTTGGGTGGACTGGTGCTCTGCCTCACCCTCGTCGGCATCCCGTTCGGCGTGCAGTGCTTCAAGATGGCCGGCCTCGCGCTGATGCCCTTCGGCAAGGACATCGAGGACCTTCCCAGCGCAGGCGCGATGAGCTTCGGGCTCAACATCGTCTGGGCACTCTTCGCTGGAATCTGGATCTTCCTCACCAACGTCGTCATCGGCGTCGGCCTGGCGCTGACGATCATCGGCATTCCGTTCGCGCTGCAGCACCTCAAGCTCGGAATGGTCGCGTTCGCTCCATTCGGCAAGCGCATTCGCGGCTGAACGCCCCCTCCACCCGGCTCCTCGCGCGTGTCAGTCCGCGGACGTCTGCTGCGTCATGCTACGGTGGCGGGTGCCGCTCGCGGGACTGTGATGCGATTTCCGAACCGGGCCTTTGGAGCTTGACTAGCTAATCGTGTCCGCCCTCCCCGAGCGGCGCTCCCGCCTCAGGAAGGGTGAACCTTCGATGGACATCGTGGGAGCACGTGCCGAGCAGGTCGCCCGTGAGGACCTGGTCATGTTCGTCAACGCGTGCTTCTCGTGCACCGGGCAGCGCGAGTTCTACAACGACGGGCGCGGGCAGGCGGTGTCCATCGAGTTCCTGCACGCCTACATCCTCGGCAACTACCGCCGCCTCTACACGCGCACCCTGGCCGCGGGCATCAACCACTTCAACCAGGCGCAGATCATCCTCAACCTGCTGGCGAGCGGGAAGCAGACCCCGTCCGCGGACCGGCACGAGGAGGGCGCGCTCATCGCGGCGGCGCTCCGGGCCCTGCCTCCCCAGCGGGCCTACCGGGTGCTGGACGTGCTGCGCGAGCGGCGCATCAACAACCGCCGCTCCCGCGCCATCGTGCGCGAGTTCCTGAAGGGGCGCGCGGACCTGCACTTCGACGCGGTGAAGTACCGCTCCAAGCTGCGCGCCGCCGTGGCGCATACCCACCTCAAGCTGCCCGGAGAGCTCAACCCCTTTCTCTTCCACGGCTGGCGAAAGCGCGTGTTCCAGGCTCCCCTGCTGGAGACGTTCCGCAAGGCCCACTACGACGCCTCCGCCCTCTTCGAGCTGCCCTACACCGTCGCCGAGGGGCTCGCCGCGAAGCACCAGCTCCCCCGGGACGTCTTCCTGCGGAAGATCGAGCCGCGCCTCACCGCCGCCGAGAGGCTGCGCTTGCAGGGCTCGGCCACGCGCGCCCAAGGGGCCATCGCCCTCGACCTGGGGCGCACACCGCTCACCCGGCTGGCGCTCTACGTGCTCTCCCTCCCGCTGGAGGTGCGACGGGAGCGGCTGGCGGAGCTGCACACCGCGCTCGAGCAGGCTGCGGTGAACAGCCTGCGCCGGGCCTCGGTGCCCCTGGGCCGGGTGGCGGCCGTGCTGGACAACAGCTACTCCGCCTCGGGCTCGAGCGAGAAGCGCCGTCGGCCCCTCGGTGTGGCGCTCGCGGCGCACTACCTGCTGGCCGCCACGGCGCGCGAATACCGCGCTTTCTGGATGCATCCTCCCGAGCACCCCCTGCTCTCGCGCGCCCGGGGGCAGACGGACCTCGCCACCCCGCTGCTGGACGCGCTGGACTGGATGCCCGAGCTGGTGGTCGTCGTGTCGGATGGCTACGACAATGATCCCCCCAACGCCGTGGCCGAGGTCACCCGCCTGTTTCGCACGAAGCTGGATCCCGCCCGCCGCACCACCATCATCCACGCCAACCCCGTGTTCGCCTCGGAGCTCTACGCGCCCCGGGGGATCGGGACGCACGTGCCCACCGTGGGCGTGCGGGACGCGGAGGACCTGCCCACGGTGCTCGGCTTCGCGCGCTTCGCCGAGGGGGCCTCTCCCCTGGCGGAACTCGAGGACTACCTGGCGGCGCGCGTGCGGCGGATGCTCGAGCACTCGCCCCGAGGCCACGCCGGGACCGAGCCCCCAAGGGCCCGCTCCGAGCTCCCGGAAGAGTCGCTCGACGAGGAGGTGGCATGAAGGAGGGAGGCAAGAGCGCGGTGCGGCGGCTGCCCCTCACGGGGCTGCGGCTCGCGCCCTCGCAGGTCTGGGGGAGCATCCGCCTGGTGCCCGTGCTGCGCGATGACATCCCCGGAGACCTGCGCATCACCCGCAGGAGCTACGACGAGGACGTGAGCGTCGTGTCGCTCCAGGGCGGGTTGATGGAGCCCGGGCTCCATTACGTGTCCTACGTCCCCCATGGCCTGGTGGTGGACTGGGACGACAAGGGCGCGGCGGTGACCCCCGAGACCCGGCTGCGCAAGCCGGAGGCCAAGGAGGGCAAGAGCCTCAAGCACGGGCCCTTCTCCTCAACACGGGTGCTGCACCGCATGGTGCACCGCGAGGACAAGAACCGGCTGCGGCTGTTGCCCATGCACCTGACGATGGAGGGCTTTCTCGCGCTGTATTTCGGCGGGCCGCAGGTGGCCTGGAGCGAGTACTCCCAGGAGGCGCTCTCCCAGGGGCTCAATCCCCGGAGCGAGTGGACCTCTTCGGGTTGGGCCAGCGCGGCCTTCGCGGAGGCGCTACGCATCTTCGAGCTGCACGAGCGCCAGGTGGGCGTGCTCATCTTCCAGGCGGACGCGCTGCTCTCCTGCGCCATCGTCTCGCACCCCGAGGACTACCGCGCCCTGCACCGGGCCCTGCTCGAGGACTTCTACGGGGATCTGCTCGTGCAGTACGGCTTCCTGGGAGACGTGCCCGTGCTGGGGACAGGAGTGGAGGATGCGAGCGTGAACTCGATGAGGGACCTGAGGGCCGCCATCGAGCGCATGCGCGCGGACTGGGCGGACTTCATGGGCTTCATGGCCGAGGGCATCATCGGCGCCGAGGTGATCACCTCCCCCCTCTACGAGGCGGGCCCCTTCCACCTCCAGCGCTTCATCACGGGCTTGTCGCCCTCGGAGGAGAACCACATGGGCGAGGCCATCCTGCGCGGCGACGGCACGGTCGAGTACCTCAAGACCTACCGGCTCTCAGCGGCGCAGACGCGCCGGGCCTATCTGCTCAAGCAGCTCGCGCAGGGGGGCTGGAGCCTGGAGCGCACCGCCGAGCATCTCAAGACGACCCGGGACGAGCTCATCGTCCGGCTGCGCAACGCGGGCTTCGGCTACCTGCTCAAGGAGCACGTCCTCAAAGCGGCCGAGACCCGGCACGCGCGGCGCTGAGCGCTACGCCGGGGCGTGAACGCGGGCCGGGCGGCCTCGGGCGCGTCGAGCTTGCGCGTGAGGCGATCCCGTTCGCGGTTGATGCCGTCCACCTGGGCTGGCGAGAAGTCGACCGTCATTGCCTCAAGTGACAGGCTCATCTTCCATGGGAACGTGGCTGAACGTGGCCTTCATTCAGTGTGCGGATACCGCCCGGGTAGAGAGAGAACTCTCACGCTTGTTGGTGGAGGAGGGGCGGCGATTGACAACGCCCAAGCCGCGCACCCCGGAGCGGTACGATCGCATGCAGTACGGGCTCGGTGACGAGGTGCGGCGCTGGGGACTGGCGGGGTTTCAGGGGGCACCTGGTTGGACCGTCCTGCGCACGGCCCCCTTCGAACTCCTGATGCAGGGAACTCCGCCGCTGCTCGCACGCCTCTCCTCGCGCCTGGGCGTGCCCGCATTTCAATACAACATCTATGACAGCACCCCAGAGTTCCTGATGGAGGTGGATGCCGATGGACGCGTCGAACTCTCGGGGTTCGTCGGCCAAGAAATAACGCGCTATTGGAACAGCGAACCGCCAATGGAGCGTTTGGATACGCAGTTTCGTATCATCGATCCATCAGCAGTGGCCGCATGGGCAGAGTCAGCCATGGCGGAGGCGCGTGTTACCGGATGGATCTATCGCCCCCCCGCCGCCCCGCCTCGGACGGACTTCGACAAGCTGCTTGAGTCACAGCGGGCGGATCTCGTGCGATGGCTCGGGCAACTGGGCACCCGAATCGCCCCCGAGAGCCAAGAGTGGCGAGTTCATCCCGCGCACATTGTTCGCAGGCTCGCTCAAGCTGGCAGTTCGTTTCTTCCCGCCGAAGAATGCGTTGAGCCGGCCATCAAGACTGTATTTGGCGGACCGAACGCCAGGCACTGTGACAACCTCTTTCTCGTGGAGACGCTCGTCCCCCATGCCCCCATGCCCGTCGATGGATTCGTGTTGTACGCGGAAGCGAGCAGCATGGAGGAGTAGGTGCATCATGACCGCTGGCTCGACTGAACGAATGTAACCATGCGACTCCGCGCATGCGCCGCACTCCTGCTCTTCCTCTCGGCTTGCAATTCCTTTATCCGAGGCAGACAGTGAAAGGGCAGGCAGCCAAGATGCGGGAAGAGCGAACCATCGTGCTGTTGTGTGGATATCGCTTCGTCGTTGGGGTGAGCACCGAAGCGCACAAAGAAGCATTGGAGCGAGAGGCGCCCGAACTGACGATCGTCGTCACAGGATGCAGTCGATGACCACGCAAAGCACCCTTGGCATCATTGTCTATGCGCCGCCTCTTCTTGCAAGGGACGAGCGCACGCTCGCTGTCGTCCATGGGATGGAGCGGGCCTTCCCTGGCTTGCGCCTCGCTTGGAAGATTTCCGAGGAGGGGCGCCTCATCGCATTACCGCAGCGCGATACGTGGCTTTCCGAAGGGACCAGGGACGGAGGATTCCCTCTCGTGTGCAACGGTGACGAGAGCTTCCCAGTGATGATTTATGGATTGCAAATTCCCGCGCGCCAGGCACCGGGTGGGCAGCCGCTATTCGATGCCCATGCAGAGCTGCCACTGGACGAGGCCGTCATCGCAGCCGCAGCGGATGTTCTCGTAGGCGTGGCAGAGGGGGCCCGCGCGTTTTGGGGGCATGCGACGCCGTCTAGCGCGGGTGTCGAAATCGCACGGCAAACACGCGATCCGGTCCACAAGCCAGGGATTCCGCCCCGAGGGCTGCCAGCACTCAAGCTGCCTGAGAAGAGCCGCGCGCCTGAGATTCCGCATCGCCTCGGATGGCTGAACTACTGGTCGGCCGCTGCCGCGAAGGTCATCGGGTTCCCGGACCCGACCCGCGACGCCGAGCTTCTCTCGCGAGCACGTCGCACGGAGTCGGGCGGGTGGGTCGTGCAGCTCACCGACGCGCCGCTCGACCTGGACAACCCTGCACACCTGGACGCGCTCCAGCGAGCCTATGAACGGTTCCCGGAGATCGGCGGACGTGCACCACCTTGACCCGACTCAGGAGCCCGGCTTTCCTTGAGTCCTGGGATGCGTGCTCAAATCTACCGTGCGGTGGGGGTCTTCGTTCTTCTTGCGCTGTGGATGCTCGGTTGCCGAGAAGCAACTCCCCCCATGACCGCGCTGCGCATTCATCCACCCGTAGCGGGTCATGAACTCTGGCTTGCCTCCCACTACAAGGCCGAGACGCGCGAGCACGGCTGGCTGATCACCCCGGCTTCAGGTGCCCACGCGACCCGCGATCCGATCCAGCTCACCGTGGACATTGTCGCGGGCCCCGCCCCGGATGACGGGTCGACCGAGCGCGTGGGCTCACGACGGCTGCGGCGCTCGGTGGAAACCTCCGAGGGCGGCTCCAGCGGGGAAGCCGTGACCCTGACCTACGTTGAGGCTTTGGGGCCATCCTACGTCCGCTACCGGCAGGGGCGCTTCGCCGACGGCCTGGCCCCGAGCTTCGAGTTGGACGAACTCATCCGCCGACAGGGGCTTTCGGTGGTGAAGCCCGCGTCAGGCCAGACGCCCTTTTGAACGAGGGCGTGAGACCGGCTCATCTCACGTACGCCAACACCCGCGGCCTGCCTCCACAACGGATTCCCGGCTCAGGCTGATCTCGTGCGTAGCCGGCCTTCGTAATCACGCTTGCCGATCGGTACACCGCGTGAGCGGAGGATGTCGTAGGTCGAGACGGCGTGGAAATGGAAGTTCGGCAGGGAAAACGAGAGAATGAACGTCTCCGACGTGAAGGCGAGCCTCCGCGGTCCAATCTGAAGGTCCAGGTCCTTGCCCGCGCATTGGTCGATCTCGTCGCGCGTGAACGCCTCCAACGCCACTTCCGCTTTGCCGATCATCGCCTGCAGGTCGGCGAAAGGGACGGGCCCGACCAAGGCCGGCGGGGCGAACACACCGGGCTTGAGGGCTTCCACCCCCCACACGGAATGGTGCCATGTGGCTTCGACCTGAAAGTGGAAGGGCGCCATGTCATCGAAAAGGCGCGCGTTCACGAAGTCGTCGGGATCAACACCCGTCTCAGCGCAGTGCTTGGCCGCACGGTCGAGAAAGCCTGCGACGGCCCTCACGGTCTGCAGGAAGGTGGGCACGCTGAGGTCGTAGAGTGATGTCGCCATCCTGAAGCATCCCCTCATCTGAATCAGATAAGTCCGAAGGCCTCTCGGAAGACAGCGTGCTCGCGGACGAGTTGCCCGAATCGCTCCACCAACGGGCGGAGTCGTTCATCGCTCATGCGCGGCATGGCCATGAAATAGTAGGCGCCTTGGGTGAACAGCGAGTGCGTACGCCGCTTCACCGTATTCACTCTCAAATGCTTGTCGTACCCCAGCGCCTCGCCCGCTGCGCCCAGCAGCGTCAGTAGTACCTGGGCCAGGGCGCTGATGAGCAGCAACCTGTCTCGGCGCTCCGGCGTCTTCACGCGCACCTGCTTCAGTCCCATGCCGAACTTGAGGTCCTTCACGTCCCGGAACGTCTCCTCGACGGTGAACCTCCGAGCGTAGACGTCCAGCACCTGCTGTGCCGTGGCTTCCGTGAGGCTAGGGGCTGTCCCTGCTCTCCGGCCCGAAATTCAACCTGGTGGATCAAACACCGGCGTTGGACCCGGCCTTGAGGAGCATATGAGGTTGCCAGCCAGCGTCAGACATGATCAACGCTGGCTGTGCGCCGACATGAACTGAGCGATGCCGAGTGGAGTCGCATCAAGCCCTTGCTGGGCTCGCGTAGCGGCCCACCCTCGAAGCGAGGGGACCGCGACTTCATCAACGCCGTCATCTGGCGCGTGAAGACAGGGGTGCAATGGCGGGACCTTCCGGAGCGATTCGGCCACTGGAAGACCGTCTACAACCGCTTCCACCGCTGGGCGCAAACCGGGCGCTGGGAAGCCATCTTCAAGGCCCTGCGACTTCCTGTGGATGAGCTCGGCTCGCTGGCAGACGCCTCCGTCGTCCGGGCGCATCAGGACGCCTCGGGCGGAAAAGGGGGGTCCGAAGCAATGCTCTGGGGCGTTCTCGAGGAGGTTTTTCAACAAAGGTTCACGCCGTCACAACGACGGGCGGTAAGCCGCTCCACCTCGCGCTGACGGCCGGACAGCAGCATGAGTCCACGATGGCCGAGGAACTGCTGGTGCACGCCGAAGGCGACGCCTTCATCGCGGACACCGGCTATGACGCCGAGCGCATTCGCGCCAACGCCCAGAAGGTGGGGATGAAGCCCGTCATCCATCCCCATCCCAGCCGGAAGCAGCCTCCACCTCTGGACCGAACCCTCTACCGGCTGCGCTACCGGGTGGAGTGCTTCTTCCACGACCTCAAATGCTTTCGCGCCGCTGCCACCCGTTACGACAAGACAGCGACCTGATACCTCGCCGTCCTGCACGTCGCCTCCATGCTTCTCTGGCTGCGTTAATCAGGGACAGCCCCTAATCGGACCCTGTGAGGAGCACGAACTTCTCCACTCTCGCGTAGAGCACAGGAGAAAGAGGAATGTGAAGGGTCTGACGCGTTCGAATGAGATCCCGGAGCATCATCTCTGCCTGTTCCTCGAATGCCAGGGGGAACTGCTCGAGAAAGGGCCAGATGATGTCCAAAGCTTCTTCGTAAGGCTTCAGTGCTGTCTCATGCTGGCCAAGCTCGCTCAGCCTATCGCCCAGGTTGTTGATGCTGCGGGCCAAGCCGGGCTGGAAGGCGTCGGGGTTGCGCTGAGCAAGGACGCGGTACAGTGCCACAGCCTCCTGAGCGGCCTTCAGGGCCTCCTCGTTCTGGTCCAGCGCGCTCAAGTTGATGCCCAGGTTGTTGATGCTGCTGGCCAATTCTGGCTGGAAAGAGTCGGGGTTGCGCTGAGCGAGGACGCGGTACAGTGCCACGGCCTCCTGAGCGGCCTTCAGGGCCTCCTCGCGCTGGCCCATGCCGCTCAACATGGCGACCAGGGTGTTGATGCTGCGGGCCAAGTCGGGCTGGAAGGCGCCAGGATTGCGCTGAGCGAGGATGCGGTGAAGTGCCACGGCCTCCTGAGCGGCCTTCAGGGCCTCCCCGTGCTGGTCCAGCGAGCTCAACATGAAGGCCAGGTTGTTGAGGCTCATGGCCAAGTCGGGCTGGAAGGCGTCGGGGTTGCCCTGAGTGAGGATGCGGTACAGTGCCACGGCCTCCTGAGCGGCCTTCAGGGCCTCCCCGCGCTGGCCCATGTCGCTCAACAGGGCGCACAGGTTGTTGAGGCTCATGGCCAAGTCGGGCTGGAAGGCGCTAGGGTTACGCTGCGCGAGGATGCGGTGAAGTGCCACGGCCTCCTGAGCTGCCTTCAGGGCCTCCTCGCGCTGGCCCATGTCGCTCAAGCCGTTACCCAGGTTACTGAGGCTGTGGGCCAAGCCGGGCTGGAAGGCGTCGGGGTTGCTCTGAGCGAGGACGCGGCGAAGTGCCACGGCCTCCTGAAAGGCATTCAGGGCATCCTCGCGATGGCCCATGTCGCTCAACCTGGCGCCCAGGTTGCTAAGGCTCATGGACAAGTCGGGCTGGAAGGCGTCGGGGTTGCTCTGAGCGAGGATGCGGTGAAGTGCCACGGCCTCCTGAGCGGCCTTCAGGGCCTCCGCGCGCTGGCCCATGTCGCTCAACCTGTTGCTCAGGTTGTTTTGACGCCGTGCCCGCTCCGCGAGCGTGTCCTCCTGAGCAGAGACACCTAGCCCTCCCAGGCGTTTTCGATCAACCCATTCAGCGACTCTGCGAAGCGATACGGTCTGGTAAGGGATACCTGCCGACTCCAACTTGAGAGCCAAACGCTCGTTTCCAAGCGCTTCGAGCTGTTCAGCCAGTGCATCGCCGAGAACCGAGAATGCGGTGTGCAAGCCCACCGCCTTTGCGGCTTGTAAAGCGAGGAGCGCGCGCTGGTGCAGAGAGGCGGAGAGGAGTCGCTCGATCCAGGGTCGCACCACATCAGGTCGCGCGGCAGATGCACGGCCCAAGAGCTGGAAGCCTATGCCTACCGCCCCTGTACTTTCATTCGCAGGGAACACCCGATCAATCCAATCAGGTGGTGGACAAGCCTCTCCCTGGTCCGGGGAGGCGGTACGAAGCACCATGCCTTCTCCGAGAAGGTCTGGCTCCAAAGGAGGAAGGAATGTCGAACTCCCTGCGCCAGTCCGCTGGTAGATGCGATGAAGCAACCACAGCAGCAGCATTGAGCCCTCGGACAGCGTACCGCCGAAGAGAGCCTGGGCGGTATGTACGGCCGTGTCTTGATCCGCAAATCCTCCACGAAGCGTTGCGGCGGCAACCACCTGTCTCGCCAGTGAGCGATGGAACGAGAGTTTCACATCATCCATCCGGGCTCGCGACTCCCAGAAGCGCTCCTCATGGTCGAGGACCACATCCATCAGCGAGTGAGCTTCGAACTCGGAGCCTTCCACTTCAGCGAGCGCCGCCATGTGGAGGTAGAGAACCCGTTCGAAGCGCCCATCGGTGAGGGAAGGATTGTCCCGCCTCCGGTATGACTTGCCGCGCTCTTTCGCGAACCTTTCTGCCGCCTCGTGGAACACCAGCTCACGCTCGGGCACCTGGGTCGCCAGCGGCGTCAATTCATAAGGGGTGCCGAGCCATTGCTTCAGCGTGGCATCGGACTGGAGCAGCGACTGCCACCAGTCACCCGCACTGCGCGCTAGCAACAACAGGCGTATGGGGCGATGCGCTCCTGAGTCCTGCTGCTGGGCGTAGCGCAGTACCCGCATCAGCAATGCACTCAGATCGGCGCGGCTCTCCGCATAGTCGATCACCACCATCACCCGTCGGCCGAGCGCCCAGAGTCGCTCGAACCAGTTCTCGGGTACATCCTTGGGCAGGAAGCCTACGACCCACTCTTCAGAAAGGCGGCTCATCCACTCGATGGCCAGTCGGGTCTTGCCGATTCCTCCCTCCCCGTGAACCAGCCGAGCCGCGACTGGCGGACCCTCTCTGCTCCATCGATTCAGCTCCGCGAGGACTTTCTCGCGTCCGCGCTCATGGAACGGAACGACTGCGTAACGCGCATTCAAGAGCGCGGAGGGAGGCGGATCTTCCGGCAGACGCTCTTTCGTTCCTGGGATGAGGAGGTCATCAACCCCGGGGATGAGTTCCACATCGAGCTGTTCGCGCAGGAACGCGAGCAGGCATTCGGCAGAGGCTCGCGCGGCGAACTGCTTGAAGTGGTCGTCACGGCCTTGGTTGGCGAAGTCCATTACCCCCTTCATCACCAGGGCCTTGAGGTGCTTGTCGCTCTGGGCATGGGCTACCGCCCCAATCGCCGCAGCTTCCATCTCCAACCCCAGCGTCTTGCGCATGGACTCGGTGATGAGGTCCCAGATGTCTTCGTCCTCCACCACCTGATTGCCGCTGCCCATCGGCGCGACGTGGACCTTGAACGGGAGCATCGTCCCTGTGGGAGAGAGGTCGGGCAGTTGGTTGCGATGCTTGATCAGCACGGCCCCGATGCGCTTGCGCCCCTTTTCCGTCAGCGTGAGCGTGCCTCGCTCCACGTCTCTGGATTTCCAGAGCAACTCGATGACCTTTTCCCATTGAGGGCAGGACGCCTCGCAGTCGGGATGGGACGCAGGGTCTGAGACGCCCTGGTGCAACATCGCCAGCACCCAGTTCTCCTGCCACTCGTAGGGGATGGGGCGCTTCGTCCACCACTCCTGGTTCTGGAAGCGCGTCTTGAAGTCGAAGTGCTCGAGCGCCACTTTCCAGGCGTCTGGAAGATTGTACGTCTTGAGATCCTGCTTCACGCCATCGGGCTCTCGCTTGCCCGTGTCGTGGAAGAACAACCGCTCCGGGGCGATCACGTCCCCCAGGTTTGTCTTGCGAGGGTGTCCCGCACAGACACCGCTCATCGCTACGCACCGGGGCCGGTACGCTTCCACGAGAGGCAACAACGCATTCGCCGCCGCGACCCCTCCCATGTCCCCGGCTTGGGCCACCACGACGCGAAGGGGCTTCCCCCCCTTGCCGCGAAAGTTCCGGAACGCCACCGGGAGTTCGTTGGGTCCCTTCTCTTCCTCCCAGCGGCTTCCCTCCCAAGCGCCGTCTTCCACCTTGAGCGCCTCCTGGTACTCCAGCGTGATCGCTGTCAGGATCACCACGTGGGCTTGACGCATGCGCCTCCCGTTCGCAGACACGCTCGGAGCGTACTGGCACCGAATAATCGATACCAAGGGAATCTGCGCGGTAGCCGGTTATCTGGAACAGGTTTACGGCGCAGGGTTCGCCGCAGTCCCTGGGTAGCCCATGAGCCGCACTCCGGGCCGACGCAGAAGCCATTCATCTCCAGCGGACACACGCGATCAGGATGGGAGCCAGTCCCGGCTGAGCCCGTTTGGCGGAACCCGCTTGCTAGTTCACCCGCCGTCCGTGCCAGACTGACCGGATGAACCGCGTCCTCCTGCTGGTCGGACTGTTGAGCCTCGTTGCGTGCAAGGGCAACATCGGGCCAAACACCAACGACGGAGGCCCCAACAACCCAGTGGATCCCGGTGGGCCCGGGGATGCCGGGGCGAACGTGGGCGCCGCGTGCGTGGTGCAGTCGGTGCTCACCCATCGCTGCGCCAGCTGTCACGGCGCGCTGCCGACCCAGGGGGCGACGATGCCGCTGCGCACCCTGCACGACATGCGGGTGAGCTCGGCGATGGATGGGAAGCTCAGCAACGCCCAGCGCGCGCTCAGCCGCATGCGCGACGACGCGTCTCCGATGCCGCCAGCCCCGCATGAGCGCGCGAGCTCGGCCGAGCGCACCGCGCTCGAGACCTGGATCAAGGAGGGGATGCCCCTCTGCAGTGGCACGGACGGGCCGCCCGTGACCGTCGTGCCCGAGCCCAACCTGCTCGAACAGTCCACGCTCTTCACCTGCACCGAAGGCGTGCGCTCGGATGCGCCGACGCGCATCCGCCGAATGAACCGGCGCGAGTTCACCCGCAACGTCGGTGGTTCGGTCGAGCGCAGCTGGACCGGGTTCAGCTTCTACGACAACCCGCTCGATCCCAGCGCCATCGAGCAGTACAGCTCCTGGGCCACGGACGAGACGCTGGACGAGGCCACGGTGGAGCTCTTCCTGCCGGTGGTCGGCGCGGCCGCCTCGCCGTGGACGATGAACTACCCGGACGGCAACCGGATGGAGCGTGTCTTCACCAACAGCCGCTTCAGCTGCATGTTCAACGACGCGAACCCGAGCGACACCTGCAAGCGCTTCCACCTCGGCCAGATGCTCGAGTTCGGCGTCTTCTTCCGCCCGCCCACCGAGGATGAGCTCACCCGCATCACCGCCTTCGCGACCTCGGTCATCGCGCAGGAACCGAGCTACTCCCCGCAGACCCGCGCGGACTCCATCTCGCGGATCTCCAACGCCGCATGGATGATGACCGGCGCCATGTTCCGCCGCGAGATGGGCGGCGATCCGGCCGACGGTCGCGTGGAACTGACCAGCCTCGAGCTGGGCTCGCAGCTGGCCTACGCGCTGGCAGGGCGCGCGCCCTCGGCCACGCCGAGCTTCGTGTGGCCGTACTACTCCGCGCCCCTCGAGGGGCATCTGGCGGACGTGGCCATTGCCGCGAAGGATGGCTCGCTCACGCAGGATGCGACGACCACCGCCCTGATCAAGAAGCACCTGGGCGGCGTCGACGCCAACCAGAACGGGACACCGCGCTTCGATCTGGTGCAGGACTACAACGAGGAGCAGCGCTCCAAGCGCGGGCAGTACTGGCTGGGTGACGGCGTCGCGGGCTTCTTCCGCGAGTGGCTCGGCTACGGGCACGTGTCCGCGGTGTTCAAGGAGTCCCCGGCGGCGACCTCGCGCTTCGAACTCGAGGGGCTCGGCTACATCAGCTCGGTCTCGTACGACAACCTGCTCACCAACTTCCATCCGCTGGAGCCGACCTTCATCCAGCAGTTCGACGATCTGATCGCGCGGGTGGTGGTCGAGGATCAGGACGTGCTGGCGAACCTGCTCACCACGCGCACCTTCTACGTGCCGTCCATGCAGAACGCGGCATACGACTCGCATAAGGGCCTCTCGCACCCCTACAACGTCAGCGAGATCCTCCCGGCGACCGTCGCGGGCCGCTGGAAGACGCTGCCTGCCACGGAGCGCGCGGGGGTGCTGACCCACCCGGTGTGGCTGGCCGCGCACGGCGGCAATTTCGAGGACGATCCCTCCATCGTCCACCGCGGCAAGTGGGTGCGCGAGAACCTCCTGTGCGGCTTCGTCCCGCCGCTCAGCAGCGTGCAGGTGGCAGCCCAGGTCGGCGCTCACGCCGCCGACAAGAACGCGCGCCGCCGCCTGCAGGAGGCGACCGCCGGATCGCAGTGTCAGGGCTGTCACCGTCTGATGGAACCGCTCGGCCTGCCCTTCGAGATCTACAACCACGCGGGCTTCCTGCGCGCGCGGGATCACTCGCCCAGCGGAGGCTGGACCACGCCGGACGGAAGCTCGACGCTCACGTCGATGCCGGACCCCGCGCTGGACGGTCCGGTGCGCGACGCGGTGGAGTTGAGCGAGCGCCTGGCGACCTCGCGGCACGTGAAACGCTGCTTCGTGCGACAGGCCTTCCGCTACTTCATGGGACGCCCGGAGAACGTGAGCGACGCCTGCACGCTGACGCAGATGGAGCAGGCGTATGATCAGAACAACGGCTCGTTCTCCAAGATGCTGACCACGCTGATGACAAGCGACACCTGGAAGACGCGGCGTGTGCCGCAGGCTGGAGAGTGACTGCCATGTTCTCGCGACGAACCGTCCTGAAGGGCATGGCCGCCGGCCTCTTCGCGCCCTACTTCCACGACGTCTACGCCCAGTCGTCAGCGTTGCCGGCGCGCGTGGTGCTGGTCCTCGAGTGCAATGGCGTCTACCCCCGCGCGCTCCTGAGCACGGGCACCCGCGCGGCGCTGGGGGGACGCGCCAACACCTCCGACCGCCTCTTCTGGGACGCGTACAAGGACACGCCGCTGGTGCGTGAGGGCGACAATCTCGCCAGCGCGATCAGTCTCGGGCCGCTGGCGGCGTCTTCCGGCAACCTCGACCTGGTGAACCGCTCCGCCGTGCTGCTGGGGCTCTCGAACCTCATCGCGGGCGGCGGGCACTCCAGCGGGACGGGCGGGCTGAGCTGCGCGGTGAACGGCGCGGGCGCGACCTTCGACGCGGTGATCGCACCTCGCCTGCGCCGGGGTGCACCGTTCGACGTGCTGCGCCTGGGCACCAGCTCCGCGCGCGTGTCGATCGTGTACGAAACCTGCGCGCTCGGACCCCGCAAGCCCGCGGGCATCATCGTCAACCCGTCGCTCGCGTTCGACAGCACCTTCGGCTCGCTGCTCGGCGGCTCGACGAATGGGCGCGATCGCAAGATGCTCTTCGACTTCGCGCTGGCCGACTCGCGCAAGGCGCTGGCGGAGTTCAAGGGCAACTCCAACGAGCGGCTGAAACTGGAGCGCTACCTCTCCTCGCTCGAGTCGCTGCGCACGCGGGAGGATCAGCTCGCGGGCATGGCGGACCGCGTGCGGCCCTACCTGCCGCTGGCGCCGAAGGACAACCCGCTCCTCACCGGCGCGGGCTCACCGCCCGACTCGCTGAAGTGGTTCGAGGCGCAGTTCCAGATCGCCACGGCGGCCCTCCTGGGCGGGCTGACGAACACGGTCGTGCTGGCGACGGGCACCTCGGGCTTCGACGTGGCCTACGGCCCGGACGTGAGCGACGTCCCGCGACACAGCTTGCAGCATGGCCTGGATGCGGGGCAGAACTGGGAGCGCGTCGCCGAGGTCACCCGCCGCCACGTGCAGCTGGTGGCGAACCTGGCGAGGACGCTGGCCGCCACGCCCGAGGTCGGCGCGAGCGGCTCGATGCTGGATCACACGGCGATCGTCTTCATGTCCGACAACGGCGAGCAGCACCACTCCACCTCGCGTGAGTGGCCGAAGCTCGTGGTGGGCGGCAACGCGCTGGGCCTGAAGACCGACGGGCGCACGGTCGTGTACCCGAAGTACGACGCGCCCCGGAACCGGCAGGTCTCCAACCTCTTCAACACGCTCGGCCACGCGTTCGGAGACGCGGACTTCAACACCTTCGGGCAGGAGGGCAGCACGCGCATCGCGCCGGGACCGCTGAGCGAGCTGTATGGCTGAAGCGCGAGGGCGGGCCGCGGAACCTGTCAATGTGAACGAGACAGTGCGGTCCAGCCCCGAGCATGAGCAGGGGCTTGGCTCTCTTCGCTGGCTGTGGCGGCTTGAGATTCAACACCCCGCGCTCTGGGGCGGCCCGCGCGCAGGGGCCAGGTGCGCACTCGCCGTGGGCAACCCCAGCTGCTCCAGAATCGCTCTCACCCCTCCTGCTCCCTTCACGTACGCCAACACCCTCAATCCTGGCGACGGAACTGCACGACCTGGAGCGGAGGCAGTGCAAGTTCAGGGCTGAGGCGGTGGCCATTGGTCGCCAGCTCGCGGCGGAAGATCCGGACACGCACGCCCCTACCCTGCCCCTGCGCCTGAACGAATACAGCCGTGAACTGAGCTGGTCTGATCAGACCGAAGCGTCGCTCACGCTGGCGGAGGAAGCGCTCGCGGTCATCTGGCCGCTCTTCCAGGCCCGCCCGGCGGACTTCCACCGCGACGGCGCGCGGGTGCTCGAAAACCTGCTCGAGACGCATCAGATGTGCGGCAGCAAGCCCCAGGGAACGGTCTTGGAGCGAATCGATACCTTCAAGGCGATGGGCTTCCCGCTGTAGCCGCGGAGCCGGCGGGGCCGTACTCGACTGCGTGCGGATGCGACGCGTGTCGCGTCCGGTGCGTACGCAACGGGAGCACGGCGCGCGGCACCGGCCCTACGAAACACTCCGGACCGCCGTGAGCAGCGGGTTCGCGCCTGAATTGCCTTGTCGACGTCTCATCCAGGTCCCGGTGCACGGGACCCCAAGAGGGGGACGTGACATGAAGAGCGCGTGGCTGCTGCTCGCGATGCTGTGCGTGGTGGGGGGGCCGGTCCGCTCCGGCGCGGACGAAGAGCCTCGCAACGTGGAGACGACCTGCAACCGCGGGAAGCACTACGAGGCTGGGCTCTGTTACGAGCGGTGCAAGGAAGACTTCAAGGGCGTGGGCCCGGTCTGCTGGGCAGACTGCCCGGACGGCTACAAGGACGACGGCGCGCTGTGCCGCAAGGACGCGCACATCATCCCGAAGGACTCCTATGGCCGGGGCGCGGGCACGGTCCCGCCCACCTGCGCGACGCCGAGCTTCACCAAGCCCGTGCCTCCGGTGTCGGACCTCAACGCGTTCACGATGATCATCGCCTCCGACCCCCAGTTCCCCTGGTGGAAGGACACGCCGCCCTGTGACGACGACAAGTGCACGAAGCGCAACTCCAAACGCGCCAACAGCGACCAGGTCCGGGCAATGAATGACATCCAACGCGCGTCCAATCCGCTCCAGCCGGGCCCCCCCGGGGTGTGGCCCTCCAGGCCGGACATCCAGGGGGTGGAGCGCCCATCCAGAAGCCCCGGGGCGTCATCATCAACGGGGACCTGACGGCGTACTGGTTCGACTGGCAGGTGGACCTCTTCGAGCGCTACTACACGCTGCCGGGCACCCTGCGCTGGCCGCTCTTCATCGGCCTGGGCAATCACGACTACGCCAACAACCTGGGGGATGGCTGGTGGCTCGAGCCGCCCTACTACCTCACGCCCGGGGACAACGGCGCGGCGGCAAACGCCCGGGACTTCATCGTCCATCGACTGGCTGAAGAAGGACCTGGCCGCTGCGACAGCCGCGGGCCGCAAGATCATCCTCAACCTGCATGACTATGGGGAGCACATGAAGCAGGACGAACCGGAGTTCCTGAAGGCCATCGAAGGGCAGAACGTGGTGGCCGTCTTCGCCGGCCACATCCATGAGAAGCATGGCTACAGGACCCAGGTGCCAGAGACGGACATCCCCGTGTTCCTGAGCGGCTCCTCCGACATGCACACCTTCCTGCTCGTGCAGTTCACCGACACGTACCTCACGGTGGGCGTCATCAACAGCGAGGACGGGAAGACCGAGTTCCTCGACCCCGCCGATGCGAACGACCTGATGACGGTGAAGGTGCCCGCCTCCAGGACACCGGCCCCGCGCTGAGGACGCGGGCAGGAGGCACAGGCGTCACGGACCGGGCCGGGACGTGGCGTTGGCGGAGCCCGGACACCGGGCGGAGAGCTCCGGGGCGAGGTCCCGCTTGCCCTTGAGCTCGAGGTAGCGCCGGATGAGGCACAGGCGGGCCTCCTCGAACGCGGCCCCGTCATCCGGCACGCGCCAAGCCGTGGCTACCGGGGGGCGTCAGGCCGGCGCGAGTGCATGGACGCTGTCCAGCGCGCGCGCCACGTCCGCGTCATGCGTGACGACCACCAGGCCGCGCCCATGTGCCTTCATCCCGTCGAGGTCTCGCATCACACGGGCCGCGGTGCGCGGATCGAGATGCTCGGTGGGCTCATCGAGCAGGAGCCAGGGGGCCTCCGAGAGCCAGGCGCGCGCGAGGAGGACACGCCGCCTCTCGCCTCCCGAGATGGCCTCGCCTCCGCGGCCCAGGGGCGTGTCGAGCCCCCGCGGCTGCCGCGCGTACCATTCCCCCAGGCCCGCCTTGCGCAGCGCCGCGATGGCCTCGTCGTCGGTGAGCGTCGCGCGCACGACCCGGAGGTTCTCTCGCAGGGTGGTGTCGAAGAGGTGCGCATCCTCGGTCGAGCAGTGCAGCAGCTCCACTCGACGCTGCTCGCTCACGTCCTCGAGCGGGACCCCGCCGAGCATCACCCTCCCCTCCTTCGGAGGGAGGTGCCCCGCGAGGCTGAGCAGCAGCGTCGTCTTCCCGCTCCCGCTGGGCCCGGTGAGGGCGAGCGACCTGCCCTGCAGCACGGTGAGGTCGATGCCCGAGACGGCGGCGCTCCGGCCCGGCCAGCCGCACGCGAGCCCCTCCGCGCGCAGGTGGCCCCCCAGCACGGGAGATGGAAGCGCGGCGGCCGGAGTCTCCGCCTCGGGCGTCTCGAGGAACGGAAGCAGCCGCAGGGCCGCCTCGGTCGAGCGCAGCAACTGGGTCAGCGCCGCGGGCATGGACTGGAGGGCCTCGAACGCCCCGAGCGGCACGAGCACGACGACACAGAGCTCCACCTGGGAGAGCGCTCCGCGTTCGAGCGCCGCGAAGCCGAGGACGAGCGCCGCCCCTACGCTCGCGCTCCACGCGCCATGCAGCAGGAAGGTCGCGGCGGCGGTCCAGCGAGCGGCCCGCGCGCAGAGGCGCTCCAGGCGAAGGTCATCCTCGCGCAGGACTCCAAGCAAGACCGGCGCTCGCCCCGAAACCCTCCACTCCGCCGCGCCCTCGAGCAGCTCCAGGGCGGTGGACAGCTGATGCGACCGGGTCGCCGACGATGCCTTCTCCGCGAGGGCCAGCGCGCGCGCATTCATCCAGGGCGCCACGCCCCCCGCGACGGCCAGGCTCACGGCCAGGGCCCCGGCCGCCGCCGGGAGGAAGAAGGCGAGCAGCGCGACGCTGCCCACGCCGACACCGGCCGCGATGGCCATGGGCACGAGCGAGCGGATGACCGCCTCGCCCACCGCGTCCACGTCACCGCCGAGCCTCGCGACGAGGTCTCCGCGCTTGAGGCCGAGGACCCGGGGAAGCGGCCCCCGCGCGAGCGCGTCCACCAGCCTGGCCCTCAGCCGCGCCACGCCCCCCAGGGCCAGTTCGTGCGCGACGAGCCGGTGGGCGTAGCGGAGGCCCGCGCGAGAAAGCCCCAGGGCCCGCACGCCGACGATGGCGAGCGTGAGGTCGAGCACCGGCGGCATCTCGGCGGCGCGCGCGATCAGCCACGCGGACAACGCGCCCAGCGCCGTCGAGGCGAAGAGCGAGGCCGTCCCGAGCGCGACCGCGAAGCCCACCGTGCGGGGACGCAGCCCGAGTTCCGGCAGCACCTGGCGCAAGGGATGGTGGCTCATGCGGCCTCCGCGAGGGTGTCCAGGGATGCCGCGTGCGAGTGGAGCGTGAGGACGTCGTCCGCGATGGCCAGCGTCCGCGCGCGGTGGCTGACCAGGAGGAGGGTCGTCCCCTGCCGGGCGCGCTGCTTCAGCGCTTCGAGGACGCGCTGCTCGGAGGCCTCATCCAGATGCGCCGTGGGCTCGTCGAGCAGCAGCAGCCGCTCGTCGCCCGCGAGGATCCGGGTGAGCGCCAGCCGCTGCCGCTGCCCCAGCGAGAGGCCCTGCCCGTCACGCCCCAAGCGCGTGTCCCAGCCTTCGGGCAGCCGCGCGGCGACGACATCGAAGCCGGTGGCCTCCGCGGCGGCCGAAAGGGCGGAGGCCGGAATCACGCGCCCCCGACAGACGCTCTCGCGCACCGTGCCAGGCTCCAGGTGGAGCCGCTGAGGCAGCCACGCGAGCTGGGCCCAGTACGTCGTCAGGTCGAGCGACCCGAGCGCGAGCGCCGCCGCGCCTTCGGGCCGCAGGAAGACGCCACCGCACGTGGGCGGCAGGAGCCCGAGCACCACCGCCAGGGCCGTGCTCTTGCCCGCGCCGCTCTCCCCTCGCAACCCGAGGATGCGTCCCTGCCCCAACGGCAGCACGAACGAGAGCCCCTCCGGTGCGCGGCGCCCGACGTCGCGCGTGGCGACCGAGACGTCCCGCAGCTCCAGCGTCCCGGAGGTGAGCGGTGGCGCGGCGAGCGTGCCGTGTGCGGGCTGGGGGGCTTCGAGCCGCGCGATGGCCTGCGCCGCCGCCTCGGCTCCCTCCGCGGACGCGTGGAAGAGCGCGCCCACCTGGCGCAGCGGCGCATAGACCTCTGGCGCGATCAGCAGCACGAAGAGGCCCGTCTCCAGCGGCATCGCCCCTTCGAGCAGCCGCAGGCCAATCCCCACCGCCACGCTGGCGATGGAGAGCGTGGCGATCAGCTCGAGCACGAAGCTGGAGAGGAAGGCCCGCCGCAGCGCCTGGAGCGTGGTGCGCGCGTGCGCCTCACTCAGCCGCAGGACCTGGGCCGCGGCGCCGCGCTGCCGGCCGAGTGCCCGGAGCGTGGCGAGCCCGGTGATGAGGTCCAGCACCCGCGCGCTCAGCTGCTGCATGCTCGCGAGCTGCCGCGCCGTGGCCTCGCGCGTGAAGCGGCCCACCAGGACCATGAAGAGCGGGATGAGCGGCAGCGAGCCCGCCATCAAGGCCGCGGAGACCGGATCCGCGCGCCACACGCAGACGAGCAGGGCCGGTGTCGCGAGCGCCGTGAGCAGCAGCTGCGGTACGTAGCCTTCGAGATAGGGCTGGAGCGCGTCCAGCCCACGGGTCGCGAGCTCCACCTGCGCCACCCCGCCCGCCGAAGCGCGCCCCCCCTCCGAGCCGGACGCCAGCCGCGTGAGCAGTCCTTCCCGCAGCTGCGCGATGACCCGGTGCGCGCTCCGCTTCCCCGTCCATTCCTGGAGCCCCGCCAGGGCCGCGCGCAGCAGCCACACGCCGCCGAGCCAGAGCAGGAGCCTTCCATGGCCCCCGGCCACCTCGCGTGCATGCCCCAGCAGCCGGGCCAGCCCCCGCGCTTGCAGGACCGTGAGCGCGACCATCCCGAGCCCCAGGCCCGCGGTGAGCAGCACGTAGCGCCGCGCGGCGCCCGCGTGCCGCAGGAGCTTCGGGTCGAGCGGCTTCATCGGTCGGTCAGCCCTCTCCCAGCGCCGGGTTGAGCTCGTCGACGGTGACGCGCTGGCGGAAGACCCAGTAGGTCCAGCCCTGGTAGGCCAGTACGAACGGCACCAGCGCGACGGCGACGTAGGTCATGATCCGCAGCGTGTAGGGGGTGCTCGAGGCGTTCTGGACGGTGAGCGAGTGCGCCGGCTCGAGCGCTGGCATCACGTCCGGAAAGAGCGAGCCGAAGAGCAGCACGACCACGCCCGCGATGGCCAGACAGCTGAAGGTGAAGGACCAGCCCTCCCGCTCCCGCCAGACGCTCAGCGCCGCCGCCCCCAGCGCCAGAGCCACGAACCCCAGCACCGGCCACGTCCAGGCCACCGAGTAACGCACCTGCGTCCACAGGCCGAAGGCACCGCTGACGCCGAGCGTGGGCAGCGCCATCCGCCGGGCCCAGCCAAGCGCCCGCGTCCGCAGCGTGCCCTGGGTCTTCAGCGCGACGAAGACCGCGCCGTGGCTGAGAAAGAGCAAGGTGGTGGCCAGGCCGCCGAGCAGCGCGAACGGAGACAGGAGGCCGAGGAACGTCCCGGTGAACTGATGATTCGCGTCGAGTGGCACCCCGCGCACGATGTTCGCGAAGGCGACACCCCAGAGCAGCGCGGGGACCCACGACCCCACCTGGATCGCCTGCTCCCAGCGGCGCTGCCACCGGGGGCTCTCCAGCTTGGAGCGGAACTCCAGCCCGACGCCGCGGACGATCAACGCGACGAGAATCAGGAAGAGCGGCAGGTAGAAGCCGGAGAAGAGCGTCGCGTACCACTCCGGGAAGGCCGCGAACGTCGCGCCCCCGGCGGTGAGCAGCCACACCTCATTGCCATCCCAGACCGGGCCAATCGTGCGCAGCACCGCGCGGCGCTCCGCCGGGGTCTTGCCCAGGACGGAGAGCCACATCCCCACGCCGAAATCGAAACCTTCGAGCACGAGGTAGCCCGTCCAGAGGACCGCGATGAGACAGAACCAGAGTGTATTCAGTTCCATGATTGTTTATCGATGCCAGGAAAGAGGGCCGAGAGCTCAGTAGCCAAACGACAGCGGCGCGGTTTCAGGATGGCTGTCCTCGCTCGCGAGGGTCGCCGGATGTTTCAGACCCGCCCGGACGAAATGCCGCATCAGGTAGAACCAGACCGCCGCCAGCGCGCCGTAGACGCAGGTGAAGCCAATCAGCGTCGTCCAGACCATGGCGGGGGAAACGGCGGTGGACACGCCGCTGGCCGTCAGCAGGCGAAGCGCGTCCACCCCGGTGGGGTTGGGCGCCACCAGCCAGGGTTGCCGTCCCATCTCGGTGAAGATCCAGCCGAAGGAACACGCGAGGAACGGGGTGGGCAGCGCCGCGAGGCTGAGCCGGGCAAACCGCTCCGAGTTGCTCGCCACGCCTCCGCGCGTGAGCCAGAACCCGAACAGGGCCAGCGCCGCGCTTCCCACGCCCAGGCCAATCATCAAGCGGAAGGACCAGTAGGTGACGGCGAGGTTGGGCGCATAGTCCGGACCCGCCCCGTAGCGCTCCTCGTAGCGTTTCTGGACGTCATTGACGCCCTCGAGCGGTGCCTGGAAATCCGCGCGCGCGAGGTAGGACGTGAGGCCGGGAATCTCCAGCAGGTGGCGCACGCCCCGGCAGTCGTTGTTCAGGTCTCCCACCGCGAGCAGGGAGAAGGGCGCCCCGGCGCGTCCGTCGCAGAGCGCTTCAGCCGCGGCCATCTTCATGGGCTGCTGCTCGAACATCAGCTTCGCCTGGGCATCCCCGCTCACCGCCACGCCGATACCGGACACGATGACGGTGACCAGGCCGAGCCTGAGCCCGCCGCGAAAGGTCTGGGCCGCCGCCGCTTCACCCGACTGGCTCGAGCGCACCATCAGCCAGCCGCAGACGCCCGCCACGAAGGTGCCCGCGACCAGGAAGGCGGAGGTCACCGTGTGGGGGAAGGCCACGAGCACCGTGTTGTTGGTCAACACCGCCAGGATGTCCGTCATCTCCGCGCGCCCGGTGGCGGGATTGAAACGCGCCCCGACGGGGTGCTGCATGAAGGAGTTGGCCGCGAGGATGAAATAGGCTGAGAGGTTCACGGCGAACGCCACCAGCCAGATGGAGGCGAGGTGCAGCGCGCGCGGCAGCTGCTTCCAGCCGAAGATCCAGAGCCCCAGGAACGTGGATTCGATGAAGAAGGCCGCCAGCGCTTCCATCGCGAGCGGAGCGCCGAACACGTCCCCCACGAAGCGCGCGTACTCGCTCCAGTTCATTCCAAACTGGAACTCCTGGACGATGCCCGTCACCACGCCGAGCGCGAAGTTGATCAGGAAGAGCTTGCCGAAGAGCCGCGTCAGCCGGAGCCACCCCGGCTTCCGGGTCACGACCCAGAGCGTCTGGAGCAGCGCGACGAGCGGGGCGAGCCCGATGGTGAGAGGGACGAAGATGAAGTGATAGACCGTGGTGATTCCGAACTGCCACCGCGCGAGCTCTAGGCTGGTCATGACGGAAAAGGCGTCATTGCAATCCCCCAGCCGTTCACGCTGCCTCGGATGCCCCCTTCCACCCGCGCAACCCCTGCGCGGCGCCATGGGGCCCGCGCAGATTCTGCGTTCCAGCGCGGCGGTTCGAGGCCCAACCGGCTCTCCCTGCGGCGCCGCGAACTTCACACCGTCCGGGAAAACAGGGCTTCGCGGCCCTGGCCCACTCCACGCGCACCCTCGAGGAACTGGTGGAGATGCCGTGGACGAACGGCGTGCGGACGCGGGTGGACATCCGCACGGTGCCCCGCTCCCGCACGATCCCGCGGTTCAACGTGGACGTGCTGGGAAGGACGCTGGCACGGGCGGGGGTCGAGCACCTGCACCTGACAGCGCTCGGTAGGCTGCGGCGTGCGCGCAAGGACTCGCCCAATGCAGCCTGGCGCAGCCTGAGCTTTCGCGGCTACGCGGATGACGGAGGACTTCGCGCAAGGGCTGGGGGCGCTGCGCGAGGTTGCGCTGCCATCGCTCGCTGGTGGCGGATGCGCTCTGGGCGCGGGGCGTCCTGGTGACGCACATCACGAGCCCCACCCGCGTGGAGCCGCACCGGCTCACCGCCTTCGTACAAGTGCGGGGGCGACAGGTGCTGTACCCGGCGACGTAAGGTCAGGTCATCTTCAACAGGCACACGCCTACCCTGCCGCCCTCCCAGCAGGGACGAGGCGCGCCTTCAGGAGGCCTCGTCCTGCCCCAGAAGGACAGCGGGGTCCGCCACCACGAGGTCCGCGCCGTGGCGGCGCAGCTCGGCGGGCCGGCCCACCCTGTCGACGCCAATGACATAGGCGAAGTGGGCTGCCCGCGCGGCCGCGACGCCGGTGGGCGTGTCCTCGAAGATGACCGCTTCCTCGGCATCGGCCCCCAGGGCCCGGACGGCCGCGAGGTAGAGCTCGGGGGGCTGCGTGGCGTCCAGCCGCGCGTCGAAGAGGTCCGGGATGCCGGCTGACTGGAGCAGCTCCGCGCCGTGCCTGCTCGCGGAGACGGCCGCGGTCCGGAGTCCCGCGGCGCGCGCCGCCTGGACGTAGCGGACCGTCCCCTCATACGTCTCCACCCGCTCCTGCCGGAGCAGTTCCACCAGGAGTTCTCCCTTGCGGTCGTTCAGCGCGTGGACCGTGCTCTCCGGCAGTTCGATGCCGCGGGCGTCGAGGAACGCATGGAGGCCTTCCAGGGGCGGCCTGGCGTCGAAGTAGCGGCTGTAGTCGCGCACCAGGTCGAAGGGGATGAAGGGCTGCCGCGAGGAGCGCGCCCGCTGCCGCAGGTAGTAGTCGCACAGCTGCTTCCAGGCCCGGGCGTGGAGGCTGGCGGTCTGGGTGAGGACGCCGTCGAGGCTGAAGAGGCAGGCGCGCGCGCGCGGCGGAAGCCCCAGCTTCGTCCGCGCGAGGGGCGGCTGGCCCAGGATGAAGGTGTCCACCGCGTGGGCGAATCCCTCCTCGTCGTTGGTGCGCGTGACGTGGCGCGCGGGCCCTTGGACCTCCGGGCTGGCGTTGCCCATGGCGATGCCCATGCCGGCGATGCTCAACATGGGCAGGTCGTTGGCCATGTCCCCGATGGCCGCTATCTGCTCCAGGGGAAGCCCGAGCAGACGCGCGGCCTCGCGGACGACCATCCCCTTGTTCGCTTCAGGGTGCGTGACGTCGACGTAGTACGGCGTCGAACGTGCCGCCGACGCATCGGTTCCCAGCCGCAAGGCGAGCTCCGCCTCGCAGCGCGCGACCCGCGCCGTGTCCTCGCTCACCCCGACGAGCTTGATGACTGCATCGAGCACGCCGTACAGGTCAGCGATGACGACCGGGTCGAACCCGACGTTGCTCCGCTCGCGCGCCACGCGGAAGGCCTCGGGGGCGCGGAGGAACCACTCCGCCCCCTGGTAGACCCAGACATCCAGGCCGGCCTGGAGCATGAAGTCGACGGCCTGTCTGGCAATGGCGGGCGGCAGGGTCCGCTGCGCCAGCACCGTCGTGAGATCGGGCTTGACGTACACGCCACCGTTGAAGGCAGCCAGGGGTGCGGTGAGCTTCAGCGGAGCCACCAGCGCTGCCATCCCACGCGGCGGCCGCCCGCTCGTGAGGGTGAACTGGATGCCGCTGGCGCGCAGCCGAGCGACGGCCTCGCAGGTTCGCGGGGTGAGGATCTTGTCCCGCGTCACCATCGTCCCGTCGACGTCCGCGATGAGCAACTTGATGGTCATGGCCGTCTCCGCCCGCCCGCCCGCTCGCCGCCTCCGCACACCGGGCGGCATCCGTGACACTGGGGGCCCGCATCAAGATGGCATCGCGACGTGGGCCGCACCATCAGCCCGGTGCGCAAAGGCAGACCCGTTGCCAAGCGCCCAACCGCCAGTTGTTGGCGCACCGGGACGCCCTCAGGTTTCCGTCCGAGGGATGGGAGGAACACATGCCGACGAGGCCAGGGCTCGGTGAAACCGCGCGAGCCATCATTGCAGACGGAATGGGCATCCTGGCGGCGGATGAGACGGTCTCCACGATCACGAAGCGCCTGACCGCGCGCGCCATCGAGTCGACCGCGGACAGCCGCCGCGCCTACCGGGAGCTGCTCTTCAGTACGCCCGGCATCACCGGATTCATCGGCGGTGTCATCATGCAGGACGAGACGATCCGTCAGCACAGCGCGGCTGGCATTCCGCTGGTCAAACTGCTGGCGGACCGCGGCATCATCCCCGGCATCAAGGTCGACGCCGGCGTCCACCCCCTGGCCGGCGCGCCCGGAGAGTCCGTCACGGAAGGGCTCGACGGGCTCCGCGAGCGGCTCGAGGAGTACCGCGAGCTGGGCGCGCGCTTCGCCAAGTGGCGCGCGGTCTTCGTCATCCGCGCCGGGCTGCCCTCCGCGGCGTGCATCCACGCGAACGCGCACGCGCTCGCGCGCTACGCCGCCCTCTGCCAGGAGCAGGGCCTGGTGCCCATCGTGGAGCCCGAGGTCCTGATGGAGGGCGCGCACGCGCTCGAACAGTGCGAGGACGTGACGGGGCGCGTGCTGCAGGCGGTCTTCAACGAGCTCTTCGCCGCGGGTGCGTCCCTGGAAGGGATGTTGCTCAAGCCGAACATGGTCACCGCTGGCCACGGCTTCGCGAGGCACGTCCCGGTGGCGGAGGTGGCGGAGGCGACGTTGCGTCTCCTGACGCGCCACGTGCCGCCCGCGGTCCCCGGAATCGTCTTCCTGTCCGGCGGACAGGACGCGGTCCTGGCCACGGAGCACCTCAACGCCATCAACGCGCTGGAAGGCCCGAAGCCCTGGGCGCTGAGCTTCTCCTACGGACGCGCGCTGCAGGACGAGGCGCTCGAAGCCTGGCGGGGCCAGAGCGCGCAGGTGCCCGCCGCCCAGCAGGCGTTCCGTCACCGCGCATGGTGCGACAGCGCGGCGGCCCTGGGCGCGTACAGCGCGGACATGGAGGGCGAAGCGGGTTTCGCCCCATCCGATTCCACACTCCACACCCACCACTGATGGGAGGCATGTCATGGCACACCCCGAAGGAACGGAAGCGTCGGAGCATGGGTCGCCGTTGTCCGCCAGGGAGCACGGCCAGGGGCCCTCCGCTCCAGGCCGCGAGCAGACCCGAGGCGGGGGACCGCTCACCGCCCGGGAAGTGGAGTTGATGAACGCGTACTGGCGGGCGTGCAACTACCTGGCGGTGGGGATGATCTACCTCCAGGACAACCCGCTGCTGCAGCGGCCCCTGGTGCCGAAGGACGTGAAGCACCGGCTGCTCGGCCACTGGGGCGCGAGCCCGGCGCTCTCGTTCACCTGGGTCCACCTGAACCGGCTCATCGTCGAGCAGAACCTCGACGTCATCTTCGTGGCCGGGCCGGGCCACGGCGCCCCGGGCGTGCTCGGGCCGGCGTACCTGGAGGGCACCTACTCGGAGGTCTATCCGGACAAGAGCATGGACGCGGAGGGGATGCGGAAGTTCTTCAAGCAGTTCTCCTTCCCCGGGCACATCGGCAGCCACGTCACCCCGGAGACGCCAGGCTCCATCCACGAAGGCGGCGAGCTGGGCTACAGCCTCTCCCACGCGTACGGCATGGCCTTCGACAACCCGGACCTCATCGTCGCCTGCGTCGTGGGTGACGGCGAGGCCGAGACAGGGCCGCTCGCGACGGCCTGGCACTCGAACAAGTTCCTCAACCCCGTGCGGGACGGCGCCGTGCTGCCCATCCTGAACCTCAACGGGTACAAGATCGCCAACCCGACCATCCTCTCCCGCATCAGCCCGGAGGAGCTGGAGGCGCTGTTCGTCGGTTACGGCTACAAGCCCTACTTCGTCGAGGGCAGCGACCCGGCCCAGATGCACCAGAAGATGGCGCAGACGCTGGAGCAGGCCGTCGAGGAGATCCGCGCCCTGCAGAAGACGGCACGGCTGACGGACACCCCGACGCGTCCGCGCTGGCCCATGATCATCCTGCGCTCGCCCAAGGGCTGGACCGGCCCGAAGGAACTGGACGGACACAAGCTGGAGGGGACCTGGCGCTCACACCAGGTCCCCTTCGGCGACGTGCGAGGCAACCCGGCGCACTTGAAGGCGCTCGAGGACTGGATGCGCAGCTACCGGCCCGAGGAGCTGTTCGACGCGGAGGGACGGCTGATGCCGGAGCTCCGGTCGCTCGCGCCCAAGGGGGCCCGGCGGATGAGCGCGAACCCCCACGCCAACGGCGGCCTGCTCCGCAAGGCACTCAGGCTGCCTGACTTCCGCGACTACGCAGTCAAGGTCGGCTCGCGCGGCACCACGCTGCATGAGAACACGAAGCCGCTCGGTGAGTTCCTGCGCGACATCATGCGCGACAACCCGACGAGCTTCCGAGTCTTCGGTCCGGACGAGACCGCCTCCAACCGGCTCCAGGCCCTCTACGAGGTGAGCGGGAAGACGTGGATGGCCAACCTGGTGCCGGAGGATGCCGACGGGGGCTACCTCGCGCGGGACGGCCGCGTCATGGAGATGCTGTCGGAGCACACGCTGCTGGGCTGGCTGGAGGGGTACCTGCTCACGGGGCGCCACGGCCTCTTCCACACCTACGAGGCGTTCGCGCACGTCGTGGACTCCATGTTCAACCAGCACGCCAAGTGGTTGGACATCAGCAAGAACCACGTGAAATGGCGGGCGCCTGTTGCCTCGGAGAACATCCTGTTGTCTTCGACGGTGTGGCGTCAGGACCACAACGGGTTCTCACATCAGGACCCGGGCTTCATCGACCTGGTGACGAACAAGTCCGGTTCGGTCACGCGCATCTACCTGCCGCCGGATGCCAACACGCTGCTGGTGGTGGCGGACCAGTGCCTGCGCAGCACGGACTGCGTCAACGTCATCGTCGCGGACAAGCAGAAGCACCTGCAGTTCACCAGCATCGACGAGGCCGTCGCCCACTGCGCCAAGGGGTTCGGCATCTGGAAGCGGGCCAGCACGGACGAGGACGCGGAGCCGGATGTCATCATGGCCTGCTGCGGTGACGTCGCGACGCAGGAGGCCCTGGCCGCCGCCTCCATCCTGCGCGCGCGCGCACCGAACCTGAAGCTGCGCTTCGTCAACATCGTCGACCTGTTCAAGCTCCAGTCGTCGACGGATCACCCGCACGGGTCCACGCAACGCGAGCTCCAGAGCCTGTTTCCGCCGGGCAAGCCCATCATCTTCAGCTTCCACGGCTATGCGTCACTCATCCACAAGCTGGCCTATCGCTTCATCGACCACGAAAACCTGCACGTGCATGGCTATCGGGAGAAGGGCAACATCAACACGCCCTTCGAGCTGGCGATCCTCAACGAGACGTCCCGCTACCACCTGGTCATCGACGTCATCGACCGCGTGCCAGGGCTGAGCGCCAAGGCGGGGCACCTGAAGGAGGAGATGAAGAACGCCATCCTCGACAACCTGGCCTACGCGCACGAGCACGGCCGGGACCGGCCTGAGATCGCGGACTGGACCTGGCCGGACTGAGGTTCGCGCCATGGAACTCCCGGGCCTTCGAAGAAGGCCCGGGAGTCGTCGCGTCAGGCGCGGGGCTCGGTGAGGGTGTAGGCCGCGGTGACGAGCGAGAAGTGGCTGAACGCCTGCGGGAAGTTGCCCAGCTGAGCATGCAGCTTCGGCATGTACTCCTCGGCGAGCAGGCCCAGGTCGTTGCTCAAGGACAGCAGGTGTTCGAACAGCCGCCGGGCATCCTCGAAGCGCCCCATCATCTGGTACACGTCGGCGAGCCAGAACGAGCACGCGAGGAAGGTGCCCTCCTCTCCGCTGAGCCCGTCCACGGAGCCGGTGGGGTCCGGCTTGAAGCGGAGCACCAGCCCGTCCTGGAGCAGTTCGCGCTCGATGCACTCCACCGTGCTCACCACCCGCGGGTCCGTTGCCGGAAGGAACCCGGTCAGCGGGATGTAGAGCAGGCTCGCGTCCATTTGCTTGCCGCCGTAGTACTGCGTGAAGCTGTTCAGCTCGCGATTGAACCCCTGCGCGCAGACCTCCTCGAAGATGGTCTCCCGGGCTTCCAGCAGCCGCTCCATCGGGGCCGCCATCTTCGTCTCATCCGAGGCCTTGATGGCCCGGTCGAGCGCCGCCCACGCTGCCACCTTGGAGGCGGTGAAGTGGCGATTGGGTCCGCGCATCTCCCAGATGCCCTTGTCGGGATTCTGCCAGACCTTCATCGCGTGCTCCGCGACGTTGAGCAGCGCGCGCTGCGCGACGGGGCCGACCTCGCCGAAGTATTTCGCGCCCGCGTAGAGCACCGCGGCCACCTCGCCGAGCACGTCGAGCTGGAACTGGTTGTAGGCCCCGTTGCCGATGCGCACGGGCTTCGCGCCACCGTAACCGTCGAGCCAGTCCAGTTCGGACTCCGTGAGGCGGCGCTCGCCTCGGATTCCGTACATGATCTGCATCTGGGCGGGGTCTCCCGCGATGGCGCGCATCACCCACTTCCAGAACGAGGACGCCTCATCGCTCAGGCCCGCGCGGTTCAGGGCGTTGTGCGCGAGCACGGCGTCGCGCAGCCACGTGAAGCGGTAGTCCCAGTTGCGTTCGCCTCCCGGCGTCTCCGGGAGCGACGTGGTGGGCGCGGCCACGATTCCGCCCGTGCTCTCGTAGCTGCAGGCCTTGATGGTGATGAGGGAGCGGACGACCTCGTCGCGGTACCTCGGCGGCGGGACGATTTTCGACACCCACTGGGTCCAGTAGCGGTCGGTCTCCTGTTCGGCCTTCTCCGCATCCAGGTTCGGCGGGACCTGATCCAACCACGAGTAGTTCCAGCTCATCACCCAGGAGAATCGCTGGCCCGCGGTCACCTCGAAGTTCGAGACCAGCGGGGACGCGGTATCCCTGTCCGTGCGCCGGAGGAACAACGCGTCCGGGCCGGCGAACGCACGGAGCGAGCCGCCCACGCTTTCCACCCTGGGGATGGAGCGGCCGAAGGCGAAGCGTGGCGTCAGCTTCGAGTGCATCGCCACCGTCCCCTTCACCCCCACGACGGTCCGGACGATCCTGGGGAACTCCTGGCCGACGGGCATGAAGTCGATCAACCGGACGGTGCCCGAGGCGCAGGTGAAATCCGTCTCGAGGATCAGGGTGTCCTTCCGATAGCGGCGGGTGATTTTCTGGATGGACTCCCTCGGTGCGAGCGCCCACTCGCCGTTCTCCTCCGTCCCGAGCAGGCTCGCGAAGCAGGCGTCCGAGTCGAAGTCTGGCAGGCACAACCAGTCGATGGTCCCGTCCCGGGCGACCAATGCCGCCGAGCGCATGTTTCCGATGAGCGCGTGGTCCTCGATCTTGCGGTTCGTCTGGACCCCCAGCTGCGCCGGGATGACAGGCTCCTGGGCCTTCTGTTTCTGCGTGATTTGTTCCGCCATTGCGTTGGCTCCCGTATGCCTCATGATCAAGCCTTGACGCTGGCGCCCGGGGCGCGGAGGCGCAACCGCCGCGGCGGAGGGAGAGCGACCGCTTGGTGCTCCGGGGGCGAGCAGATCCCCGAAGCTCATGGCTCCCGTGATGGCGGCTGGGAGAAGAGCGAATCAACCTACTTCCAGGTGAGCATCGGCAAGGTCGGGATCTTCAGGAAGTCTTCGGGAAGGAGATTGTCCCGCGTCTTGCTGACCGTGACGAAAATCCACGGATGATCGCTGTAGTAACCGCTTTCGAGCGACTGGTCGCCGATCACGGGGCGCGCGATACCAGAGAAGCGGGTGGGCTCGATCTGGGTCGAGTCGTTGGTCACCACCGCGTTCATGAACCGCTGTGGCGCTTCCTGGCTGGTATTCGACGCGCGCGTCGACACCACCTGCTCGATCCGCTTTCCGACGGAGAGGTACTGCGGACCCGACACATACTCGGGCATGAACTGCGGATTGAAGGAGCAATCGAAGTTGAAGTCGCCGATCAACAGGTCGGCGCCGCTGAGCTTGCTCCACGCGATCTTCTCCTCGAGCACCGCGCGCGCTTTCACATCGTTGTTCTTGCACGCACTGACGTACTTGGACGAGAAGTGCACGCCACACGCGACCAGCTTGATACCCGCCAGATCCTTGGTGACCAACAAGACATTCTCATTGTTGTTGGTGACCGCTCTCTCGGCTGTGAACCTGGCTTGCTTCTCCTCAGCGTCGCGGTGGGCGGAGCGGACGTAGCCGGCGATCTGCTGCTTCCAGTCCTTGACCCCGCCTTGGTCGTTGTAGGGGAGCGCCGACTCGTCCATTCGCAGGTACTTGACGTCATGAATGTTCAATTCGTCGGGGAACTTGTTGTAGTTCAGTTCCTCCGACAGAAAAATCAACTCTGGAAACACCTTCGGAACCAGCGAGGGGGGCATCAAGTGCTGGGTGCAGCCGCATTTGACACGGGATTGACGAGACCCAACCGCCACGTGAGTGAAGAGCAACTTCTCCCAGTCGCGATCGTGCTCCGAACCGAGCTTGTCGACGGCCGCGCACGCGATGACGTCGTAGTTGATGTCCCATCTGACCTTGTTCTCCACGGTCTTCGACAGCAACGGATTGGCTCCTTCCGGTCGAAACGCCAAGGTCACATTGGAGTTGGTCGACATGCTCACCAGGTCCTTCGGTGTCATCGGAGGCATGAGGTCGAGATTGCGCTTCTCCAAGAACGCATTGTCGAATGGCATGCGCCGGAACGAGTCCTTCTCCGACAAGAAGATCTCGCCGCGCGTGCCGGAGTCCGAGAGGCCCTTTTGCGTCCTGGAGGTGCCGCCCGCGTCGAACGGAATGAACAGCACGGACAGCGCGCTCTGCTGGCGCTTGCGCTTCTTGAGAATCGCGGAATCGTTCGAGTCCGAGGGCTGATTCGTCGCTTCGAACACCGCCCGGCTGCGCTTCTTGGAGTTCGTGCTCGGTTGCTTGGAACAGTCGCAGCGTCCGAACGAGAAGGGCTGGAGCGGGGCACCACAGTTCGTGCATGTCATGGCGAGAGCTCCAATCGACCTCGAGGAATTGAAGGAGAGCCAGTTCGTCCCCCCGATTCCCCATGGTGCAGCATCGGAGCAATCCGGCACAACTGGCGGAGCATACCCAACCCAGCGCATCTGGGACTGCCCCGAGGTTCGCTAGGGGGTGTCCGTCGAGGGCGGCTGCCCTGCCCTCGGCCGACTGGCGGTAGATGGGGTCGCACTTAAGCGGAGCCGTTGCCTACCCCCGTGGGCTAGCATCATCGGATGACTCTCCTGGTGCAGTGTGAGTTTCGGGTGAAGCGGTCTGACAATGAGCCGGAGTTCATCCGGCTCGTCCGGGCGTTGGCTTCCGCCGCCGCGAGCGAACCGGGAACATTGCGCTATCAGTGGTTTGCCACGCAGCGGCCGGGGCACTACTCCATCCTCGAGGAGTACGTCGACGCCGATGCGGCTGAAACGCACAACGGAAACGTCGGAGCGCTGCTCGTCGAGCTCTTTTCCGTGGCCGAGCTGGTGTCGGTGTCGCTCTACGGCGAACTCAACAAGTACTTGCGCGACTGGGTCACGGGGCGTGACGGAGTCTCAATCCACGTGCCGTTGAAAGGATGACCAGTTCCGATGATTGCTCCTTCGCATCCCAAGGCCCTCCCCCACCGCGCCGCCCTCCTCTCCTGCCTGCTCCTCGCGGCGGCGTGTGGCCGTCGCGTGGACTCCGATAGGACCGAAGCCGTGGGCTCCGCCACCGTCCGCCACGTGAGGACCTGCCAGTGGCTGGACTGGGAGAACACCTCCTGCCGGGTGGACTCCGTGATGACGGCGGGCTCCCGGCGCATCGAGGGCGTCTATTTCGTTTCGGAGAGCCCTCACGGGGAGCTGGCCCTCGTGAACCTGAGGCAGGGGGACAGCCTGCTCGTCGACACGCGCTCCGGTGCGGTCCGCGCGACGCTGCCCGCCCAGACCAGCGTCAAGGAGTGGTGCGGCGACGCGGAGCTCGTGATGGACTCCGGCTCCACCGGGGAGAGCGAGGGCTCCCACCTGGAGCACGTGTGGCTTGAACACGGCACGGAGGTCCACCGCGCCACCGTCTACCAGGGCCCACGCCACGTGCCCCGGGTCCTCTGCGGCCCCGAGCACACGGTGGCGCTCGTGCTCTCGACCATCCACGACGGGCCGCCCATCGAGCTGCACCGCTGGAGCGCGGACCAGGGCCTCCAACGCGTGGAGACATGGCCCGGAGACGTCCAGGGAGGGGGGGCCTCCGACCTCGTCCTCTCCTGGACCGCCGCGGGTCGGCCGGACTGGTGCGCGCGCAGCCGCCCCTACTCCGTCGGCACCTGCGTTCCACCTCCCCGGCCCTCTGTCCCCTGAGGCCCTGAAGTCCCCTCTCCTTCACAACGGGCTCCAGCTCCGCGTCCTGGCTCCAACGCCTATCGGAGCGGGCGCTCAAAGCTCCAGAGGGAGAGGTCTTCGATGAGCCTGGTGAAACAGCAGGGCATCCTGAGCCCGGGTACGCAATACGCCAAGGACGCGGATGTCATCATGACGGCGGCGGTCCTTGGGTGGGCCTGGAGCCGTCTCACGAACACGGACGTGAACAAGCGGCACGCGCGGGTCGACTTCGAGGTGGAGGACGGCCACAAGCTGTCCGAGCAGGAGCTGCGGGAGAAGCCGCTGGACCCCACCCACCTCTCCGCCATCCAGAAGCTCAACCAGTTGCTGCAGGCGTCGGGACTCAAGCCCGACCAGAGGGTGGAGCTGGGCAAGACGCCCATCTGGACGACCGGTGGCCGCATCACCGGCGGCAGCGGCGACGCGAGCGCCAACGACCCCTACCGCTACAACCCGCCGCTGCCTGTCGGCACCGCAGACAGGCTGTTCCAGCTGGCCACCCAGGCGGACACCGCGGACAAGCTGGGCTACCAGGGCCGCGGCGCCTACACGGGGTTCATCGATGGCCGGACGGATGGGCAGACCGGCTTGATGAGCACCTTCCGGCACAACGTGCCGTTCGACATCACCTACGGGCGGCGGTGGCATCCCCCGGAGGCGCTCCCGGACAAGCCCTGGGGGATGATCGGCGCCGCCAATGAGCAGGACAACAACGACCCGGCGAAGCCAGGGCTCAAGCAGCAGGGCATGCACTTCGAGGGCCCGGCGCCCCAGCGCAACCGCGACATCTGCGCGTACACGCACGGGATGATCCAGGCCATCTACGACGTGCGCGTCAACAAGCTGGCCAACGACCTCAGCCCGAACAAGAAGACGCCCTACAACCCCGGCACGCCGTATGAAATCGCCGTGGGCAAGAAGACGACGAAGCTGGCCTCGTGCTTCCCCTGCAGCATCTTCATGGAGGCCACCGGCCACCCGGCCTCCTCCACGCACCTGGGCCGCGGCGAGTCCTGGAGCCCGCTGTATCCGCCCCCCAACGCCACCACCACGCAGCACAAGGCCTGGCAGGCGTGCAACACGCAGTGGCAGGACTACTGCAAGACCATCATCGACGCCGGGCTCCAGTGCCTGAAGAAGGCTCCGGCCCAACTGAAGGACGAGTGGAAGCTCAGCGTGGGCGCGCTCGACCTCTACCTCAATGGTCCGAACGGGGTGAACAAGACGCCGGCCACCGCGGCCCAGGCCTACGCCAACCTCATCCTCGATGCCGTGACGGTCCACGACTCCGAGGTGAGTCGCATCAACCGGACCCTCAAGTAATCACACGCATGCGGTGACTTCAGACAGGCCTCACGGGGTAAGCGCCCCGTGGGGCTTCTTTTATTTCCGCTGGGAATCACAGCCTCGCCGCCGGTGCCGTCCTGGCGGCATGATCCGAACGCACATCGCAGAGGCTTGTGAAGCAAGGGACCTGGCGCTGTTGGACGCGGTGGTCTTCGTCATCCGGACGCAGGGACCCCTCACCCGGGCGAATCACCTGGAGGCCTGGCGCGGCGTGCTGGGCGACCCGGAGGTCATTGATCCAAGGCGTGAGTTGCTCGCGGATCGCCTGGCGCGCCGGACCGCCGCCCCGCTGGAGGGCGACGCCTTCTTCGCGTCGCTGCGCGTGCGACTGCCGGACGTCCCCAACCGCCTGCTGGCCTACGGACTGGCGCTGCGGGCCGCGACCGCGCACGGAGGCCACCCGGGTCCGGCGCAGCTGCCGCTGGCCCAGCTGTGCCGCGAACTGGGACTGACACAGGCCCAGGCCCGCGACATGCGCCTGGGCATCATGGATGGCATGTCCCCCGTCGCGCTGGCGGCGGAGCCCGCCCACCCGCGGCACGCTCGCGTGCTGGAGGCGGTGCTGCTGGCGGCGGGGATGGAGGCCCACCTGACGGAGGCGGAGACGTTGGCGCTGGAGGCGTCACGGGAGGATACGTCCTTCCTCCAGGAGCTCACCGGCCAGCTGCTGCGTCGCATTGCCTTCGGTTCCCAGGTGGCTTCGCCGCTGGAGGCGCTGTGCCAGCGGCTGACGGACATCGCGCTCGCACCCGCGACCCTCGCGCAGCGCTGGGGCACCCTGCGGCTGGCGTACTGCTTCTCTCACGCGGTGGGCCACGACCTGGGCCAGCAGCTCCTGCTCGACCTGCTGCAGGAGCTGCTGCACCTGGGGACCGTGGAGGCGGCCCGCGCTACCGCTCGCGAATCCGCGCGTACCTGAGGATGTGCATGGGCGGGTACAGCCCCAGCGCGTGCGCGGCCGGCATGTTCACCTCGAAGGAGAAGCGGGACAGCGTCTCCACGGGCAGCTCCGCCGGTGAGCGGTGCTCACGCAGTATCTGCGTGGCCTTGAAGCCCGCCAGGCCCCCGACATTGTAGAAGGGCGCCACCAGGCCCATCATGCCGCCCGCCTCCAGCTGCACCTCGATGGCGCAGAAGGTGGGCAGACCCAGGCGGATCGCTTCGTCCATCAGCAGCTGGCTGTGCGGCGCGAAGAAGTTCACCGGAGGCAGGTACACCAGGTCCGGCCTCCGGGCCGCCAGCGCCTGCATCATCGCCGGCAGGCGCGCCGCGTCCGGCTTCCCGTCCTTGCCGAGCGGATGCACCGCCACCAGTTCGATGCCCGCCTGCGCGGTGAGCTGCGTGAGCTTGTCGAACATGTTGCGCTGGGATGGCTCGGACGGGTTGTAGGCGACGCCCAGCCGCTTGAGCGGCATGAACGACTGCATGGCCTTGAGCTGCACCGGCAGCGAGGCCACGTGGATGGCGCCGGTGAGGTTGCGCCCGGAGCCCTCCAGCCGCGTCACCAGCCCCGAGGCGATGGGGTCCGACACCATGGCGAAGACCACCGGGACGTCGGTGATGTGCCGCGCGGGATCCACCTCGCCCAGCCGGCCCACGAGCCCCTCCGTCACCAGCGTGCTCTGGGCGTAGATGAGGTCCGGACGCCGCGCGCGAATCTCCTGGATGACCGCAGGCAGCCGGTTCGCGTCGCCTTCGATGTTGCGGACGGTGAACTCCACCTCCAGCCCCGCGCTGAGCAGGTAGTCCCGGAAGCCCTGGTCCGCCTCCGCGCCGGTGCGGTGGATGACCATGAAGACGCGGTACGGCGCGGCGGAGGCGGAGACCGCCGACAGCAGGAAGAGCGCGGCGAGGAAGGCGCGGGCCGTCATCGCCCCGCCTCCGTCCGGGCGGACGCGCTCCGCCACATCCGGCCCTGGCGGTCCAGGCTGTGCCGCAGGATGTGCTCGATGACGTCCGCCTGCTGGAACCCCGCGTTGCGCGCGGTGAACATCACCGCCGCGTGGCTGCCCAGGTTGCAGCCGATGTTGAACTCCAGGAGGAACAGCTCGCCGGTGTCGCGGTGCTGGCGGAAGTCGACGCGCAGGTAGTCGAAGTCCCGCACCGCGGCGCACAACCGGAGTGCGTACATCCGCAGGCGCTCCGCGAGCGGGCCATCCTGCACCATGCGGCGTTCACGCCCGCCGTCCAGCATCCGCTTCTGCCGGTGGGTGACGATGCCGTGCGGCAGCGAGGAGGTCTCCTCCGCGACGCCCAGCACGATGGGCTCCTCGCCACCCAGCACCGGCACCGTCAGATCCAGGCCAGGCACCAGTTGCTCCACGAGGCAGGCCTGGCCCAGGTCCTGGAACAGGCGCAGTCGCTCGTGCAGCCCGGCCTCCGTCTCCTGGATGCTGTCCTCGGAGATGCCCACGGACGCGGCGCCGAAACGCGGCTTGATGATCCACGGCCCCCGGAAGTCCGGCGCGGGCGGCAGCTTCCCCTCCGCCGGGCACGTCACCCAGGGCGCCGTCGGGATGCCCAGCGAGCGCGCCATCAGCTTGGTGAGGTGCTTGTCCTCCGCCAGCGCGCGGATGTTGGGCGGCGCGCCCAGGTAGGGGACCTGCAACCATTCGCAGAACGCCGACGTGAAGACCTCCGAGTTGCGGACCGGCGCGCGGTTGAGGAGCGTGAAGACGTAGTTGGGTTCGCTGCGGATGTGGACCAGGTCCTCCAGCGAGCGGCACGGCGAGCACCGCAGCCCCAGTCCGGTCAGCGTGTGGAACAGCTCGTGGTTGTAGCGCGGGAGCACGCCGTGCTCCGGGTGCAGCTCCGGCCACGGGGCTCCGGGGTCCGGCGCGTACTGCGCGAGGAACAACACGTCCAGGTGCTCGCGCTGCGTGGGCGTCAGCTTCAACAGGTTCTGGGTGATGGCGGTCATGGAGCTTTCGGAGTGGGAGTGGTGGGTGGAAGGGAACGCAGGAAGAGGTAGGCTGCGAGGCCCGCGGTGAGCGCGAGCATCCCGACGCCGATGACGTGGGTGCTGCGCACGAAGCCGCTGGCGCCCAGCAGCGCGGCGGCGAGCAGCGGGCCGACGAGGCTGCCCACCCGCTCGATCATCCGGAAGACAGACAGGAGCGAGTCCAGGCCGAACCCGGCGCACTCCTCGGCGAAGAGCGGCGGGATGCTGGCGAGCAGCGGCGTGGCCGCCAACGCCTGTCCCAGGCCCACCAGCAGCACCGCGGCCAACAACGGCCACGAGCCACCGGCTGACGCGAACAGCAGCACTCCCAGCCCGGAGAGCCCACCGCCCACGAGCATCATCCCCCGGTGCCAGCCATGGCGGTCCGCCATCAGCGACACCACCGGCGTGGCGAACACCGTGACGATGAAGTAGCCCATCATCAACCGGCCGATGGCGGCTTCCGTGAAGCCCATCGCATGCAGGCGCAGGGGCGTCAGGTAGAAGAGGAAGCCCGTCAGCACCAGGCGCGCCGGCATGGCCGCCAGCAAGATGAAGAGCAGCACGCGCCCGCGCTTGAGGATGCCCAGGTAGGCCGCCATCGCGCGGGGCTCGCCCTCCTCCCGCCCCCGGACAGGCCCCAGGTCCGGAGCCAGCAGCAGCACCAGCGCCATGGCCAGGCCCACCAGCGCCGAGGCCACCCCGAACGTCGCCGCGTAGCCGATGCGGTCCGCGAGGATGCCGCCAATGGCGGTGCCACAGACGCTGGCGGCCGTGGACGCGCCCACGAAGACGCCCATGCTCCGCGCGCCGTGGCTCTGCTTCGACGTGCGCGCCACGTGCAAGAGCGCCGTGGTCGTCACGATGCCGTAGCCGCCCGCGGTGACGACGCGCCAGAAGAAGAGCTCCGTGAGGCTGGATGCGAGGCCCGTCATGAACAGACCCAGGCCGGCGGGCACCATGCCCACCAGCATCGCCACGCGGCTGCTCCGGGTGTTGAGCAGGCGCCCCGCCAGCGGTGTGCACACCACCATCGCGGTGACCCACAGCGACATGGGCAGCGCCACCATGAAGCTCTCGGAGAAGTAGGGGCCGGGCTGGTACAGCCGCTTGACGAAGAGCGGCCAGAACGAACGCGACAGCTCCGAGCCGAAGAGGAAGACGAACAGCGGCAGCCGCAGGTCGCTCGTCCCGGGCTCCTCCAGCGCGGCGGGGGCCTTCGGGTCTCCGAAGCGGAAGCGCTCGCGCAGCGTCGCCAGCTCCGGCGCCGCGCGTTCGTCCAGCGCCGCGTGGCGGCGGTTGAGGCCGCGCACCAGCCTGCCCGCGGAGGCCAGCGCCCGGGTGGCCTCGTCGTGCAGCCGCACCCGGGCCTGCCTCGTGAAGTCCCCCGCGCCGCCCAACTCCAGCAGGCGCCGCAACAGCCGCAGCGGCCGGATGACCAGCAGGCCCATCAGCGCCATGAGCACCTCCACGGTGACCAGCGCCGTCACGAACAGGGTGATGAGGACGTCGGTGTGGATCTCCTGGAGCCGCTGCTCGGCGTATGTCGCGTCGATGCCCAGGTGCAGCTGGCCGATGACGCGCCCCCGCGACACCACGGGGTGGACCAGGTCCAGGTCTCCGTCCAGGCGCGCCAGACCGCGCGCCTCCTCGATCGCGTGGGCCTTGAGCACCTTGTCGAAGAAGGACGCGGGCTTCGCCTTCAGGTCCCTGGACGCGTACAGCAGGTGGCCGTCCGGCGAGGCGAAGCCGATGTAGCGGATCTCCTCGTGGCCCAGGGCCGCGTCATCCAGGTAGGCATCCGCCGCGCCCAGCCGGTTCACCGGGATGCCCAGGTCCGCGGCGCGGTGGAACTGGAGCGCCACGGTCTGGGCCAGCGTCTCCGCCTTGGCGCGCAGGTCCGGCCGCAATGACTGCTCGAACAGGCGCGAGGCCTGGATGGACGCAGCCACCAGCGTCGCCACGATGAGCAGCGTGGGCAGCAGGCTCACCTTCCAGATGCGGCTCCGGGACAGACTTCCGTCGTTCGTGGAGCTCATGCCGGGCCCTCCAGCGAGCGCTCCGCGCGGGCCAGGGCCAGGGAGGCCTCCTGGTAGCGCGCGTCGAAGGCACGCAGCGCCTCGTCGGCCGGGGGCGTGTGCGCCGGACCGTCCATGTTCCGGAAGGCCTGCTCCATCGCCTGGAAGCGCTGGCCCAGCGGCCTCAGCAACATCCACATCAGGGCGCAGACGAGCGAGAAGCCGATGGCCAGGGGCCACAGCGCCTGGCGGGCGAAGGTGTGGAGAAAGGCGCTCGCGCGCGCATCCAGCGCCTTGCGGTCATAGGCGATGAGCACCAAACCCACGGGCTGGCTGAAGGGGTTGAGGATGGGCGCGCCCACCAGCAGGGCCTCGCGGTCCGAATGGCTCCAGGTGCCGCCGTGCGCGGCGGCGGCGGCCTCGAACCAGGCGGCCCGCTCCCGGGCTGAGCCGGGCAGGTGGGTGGTGGCGTGCAGCCCGCTCTGGAACAGCACCGTGCCCCGGCGGTCGAGGATGGCCACGCCCCGGATGTCCGGGTCCATGCCGGACACGCGGGTGAGGATCTGCTGCGCGTCGCGGACGGCGGGCAGGGCCAGCCCCAGGTCGATGGCCGCCTCGGTGGAGGCCTTCGCGTCCAGCGCCAGCACGCGCAGCCGTGACTGCTGGAGTTCCCCGAGCGTCGTCTCGAACTTGGCGAAGTTGAGCAGGACGACCAGCGCGATGGAGAAGCACAGGATGGCCGCCGTCGCGGCCCCCAGCTTGAAGAACAGACTCATGGCCCCGGCTCCCCTCTAGAAGAACCACTGGATGCGCATGAGGAACTCGTCGTAGGGCGCGCGCCCTCCGGCGAAGACGTACCGGCTGGCGTTGAACATCCAGCGGGTGTTGGTGTTGAGGTACCAGTTGAGGCCGGCGGTCACCTCCTGGAGGCGCTCCTCGGAAGGCCCGTCGTGGCCAGGCAGTCCCTCGAAACGCAGCCGCGCGAAGCCGTAGCGCAGCCCCAGCTCCCAGGCGCCCGCGCCGTACTTGTCCGCGCCCGGATCAAACGGCCGCTCCGGATCCACGCCCCGCTCCTGTTTCTTCTCGCCCGTCAGCACCCACGTGCTGGACACGTAGAAGGCCTGCGAGCGCAGCCCCGCCAGGTGCACGCGCCGGTCCTCCTTGCCCAGGTCCGCGGCGGTGAGCCAGCCCTCGCGCGAAGGAGAGAAGAAGCGGGCGTACTCCACCTTCAGCGACGTGGGCCCCTGGAAGGAGACGAAGTCCGCGCCCAGGCGCCATTCGGGTGGAACGACGAACAGGCCCGTGGCGCCCGTGGCGTACGTCAGCTTGTACTGGGGCGCGGTCAGGAAGGAGAAGCCCGTGGGCAGCTTGCCGCGCGCCTCCTCCGGCAGGTTGTCGCCCAGCGCGCGGGTGGCGCTCACCGCGACGGAGACGCCTTCCGCGGGCACCACGGCGATCCGGCCCGCCAGCATCTTCCCGCGATCCTCGTCACGCGCCTTGCTGCTCGCCTCGTTGAAGAGGCCCAGCCAGTACTCCACGCGGTTGCCGGCCAACTCTCCGTGGAGCGCCATTCCCTGGTCGTACCGGGGCAGCACCAGGGAGAAGAGGAGGGATTGTTCGACGAAGTCCAGGAAGGTGGAGGAGGTCTCCAGCCACTCGTAGCCGAAGGGGACCTTGAGCCGGCCCGCGCGCAGCCGCAGCCAGGGCGTGGCGCGCAATTCCAACCATGCATCCTGGTAGAGGGGCGTGTCACGCAAGCCCACGTCGGTGATGAGCCGCACGTCCGCGAAGGGCGCCAGCGTGCCGGACAGGTTGATGCGCGCGCGGCGGACGTAGAAGGTGCTCGCGAGCCCATCGTCGGTGGGCGTCAGCCGCAGGTCCGTCTGCAGACCCATGCCCACGCGCAGCGCGGACCGGCCGTCGCGGCTCTGGAGGACGGTGGCCCCCGTCGGCGGCGGGGCTTCCGCGCGGGCCTGGGTGGCCAGCAGGAATATTGATACAAAAACAGACATCAAGACAAAGGCACGCATTTGGGGTGTGGGCATGCCCGTGGGACGGCACATGGATGCCTTTGTGAACCGTTCACACCGACAGGGGCCAGGCCGTCCTTGGAGACAGGGCGCGGCGCATGAAGCCGCTCATTCGCGAGTGAACCATGTCTGTCCATTCCCTCCGGCACGGGCGCGGGTTGCGCCGGGCCCGGCTTGGCGCCCTCCTCCTGGTGCTGGCCGCCTCGCTCGGAGGAGTCGTCGCCCTGGGACTGGGCGAGGCGTGGCGCGGGGATGCCCGCCTCCAGTTCGAGCGGCTCGCGGCGCAGGGCGCGATCCTCCAGGGGCCGGTGGAGATGTTCCTGCGCGTGGGCATGGCGCTGGAGCAGTTCACCGGCTTCACCCAGCTGGCGCGCACGCTGCGCCAGGCGGACCCCACGCTGGAGGCGGTCCGCGTCCTGGACGACCAGGGCCGGCTGCTCTTCTCCGAGCCCCCCGGCCCGGAGGTTCCTGCCCCCGCGGCTCGCCGCGTGCCTCCCCTGCCCCACCAGCGCTTCGCGGTGACGGAGGACGCGCACTCCTTCCGCGTGTCGCTGCCGCTGTCAGACCGCTTCGGGGAAGTGGGCCGACTGGAGCTGGTGATGTCCCGGGAGGCCGTGTCCCAACGGGTGCTGCGGCGCTTCCAGCCCCTCTTCACGCTGCTGGGGGGATGTCTGCTGTTCCTGGGGGCCTTCGTGTCGGGCGCGCAGCGGCTGTGGATGCGGCATCCCCGGCGCTGGCTGGGTGCGGCGTTCTCCTTGAGCTTCCTGGCCCTGACGCTGGCCACGTCCCTGGCGCTTGCGGACCTCTATTCGGATGGGCTGCACCAGCGCACCAGCAGCCTGGCGCATTCGCTGGCGCGGCGGCTGAACGAGGCGGCGCGGCTGGGCCTGACGCTTTCCCACCTGCGGGGCCTGGACACCCTGCTGGAGGAGTACCAGCGCACCAACGCAGACCTGGGCTCACTGGCGCTCATCGCGGATGAGCGGGTGCTCGTGCAGGTGGACGCAGGCGCTGGGCGCACGGGAGACGAGCGCTTCGAGTACACCATCGACCTGGAGCTCACGGAGGGCCCGTGGAACCTCCCCGTGCGTCTGGAGGTGGACGCCGCGAAGGGCGCGCTCCAGGCGCGGCTGTGGCGCACCGTCCCCGGCTTCCTCTTCCTCTTCGCCGCCTCGAGCCTGTTGGGCCTGCTGGTGCTCGGAGCACTGTCGCCCCTGCCCCGGCGTGGCTCTGGCTCGCGCGTCTTCGAGCAGCGGACGGTGGGCCGGCTCCAGCCCCTCGCCTTCCTCGGAGGCTTCCTGGAGGGACTCCCGTTCGCATTCCTCCCCGTCGCCGCGGAGGCCCTCCTCCCGGGCGGCGGCGCCGCGCTGCTCGCCGTCGTATTCCAGGGGGCCTGCGCGCTCGCGCTCGTCCCCTCCGAGCGTTACGCGCGGCGGGGTCACCTCGGGCGCTGGCTCGTGGTGGCCCTGGGCGTGTCCACCGCGGCGTTCGCGTTGATGGCGTTCACCTCGGACCTGCGCGCGTGGCTGGTGCTGCGCGGGCTCTGCGGGTTCGGGTTGGGGGCGCTGGCCGCCGGGACGCGGGCGTATCTGCTCGCCGCGCTTCCCTCGGGACAGCCGCCCCGGCGCATGGCGCGGCTCACCCTGGCCCGGGGTGGCGGCCTGCTCGCCGGCACGGTGCTGGGCGCGCTCGTGGCGGCCCACCTGGGACCGTCCCCGGTGTTCCTGTTCGCGGCCCTCTGTGGCCTGGGCGCGCTCGCGTATTCGCGGCACTGGCTGCCCCCCGTGGAAGCTCGGGACCGGTCCGCCGGGCCTCGTGCCTTCCGCGCATCCCTCACGCTTCCGCCCCTGCCTCCGGGGGCGTGGAGTCCGCGCGATCACCGCTGGGCGCTGCTGTTCGTCGGGCTGCCGTCGTGGCTTTCGCGCGGGGGAGTGCTCGGACTCGTGTTGCCCCTATGGCTCGTGGGCGAGGGTCAGGACACGGACCGCATCGGGCAACTGCTCGCTCTCGTCGCGCTGGGCGCGTTGCTTCCCCATGCCGTACCGGCGCGCCTCGACGGGAGCAGGAGGCTGCTTCAGGGGGGCGTGCTGGGCACCGGGCTGTCACTGCTCGCGCTCGCGGCCTTCGGCTCGTTGGAGCCCGTCCGCGCGCTGGCGCTCTGCCTTCTGGGAATGTCCCTCGGGCTCGTTCACGTCCCGCTCGACCACCACGTCGAAAGCCAGCCGGCGGAGAGCACGCGCAGGCGCTCCTGGGCCTCCATCACGCCGCTGCTCGGCGCGCTCGCGCAGTGCGTGGGGCCGCTCCTCGTCAGCGCCTTCTGGAGGCCCTCGGAGGATCCGCTCCCGGTGCTCGGAGGGCTGGGCGTCGGAGTGCTGCTGCTGGGGGCCGCCCATTCCTGGATGACCCGGGCCTCGCCCGGTCGCGAGGTGCGCCATGCGTGACTGGCTGTTGGGCCTGATGTTGCTGCTGTGCGTGCCCTGTCCGGTCCAGGCACAGCCGGACGACATCTCCACCTGGGTGGCCCTGCCGCCGGAGACGCTTCGCGGCTGGCGGGTGGAGGCGACCGCGCAGCGGATCCTCATCACCCCTGAACAGCCACCCACGCCCCAGCTCCAGGTGCGCGAGGTGCTGGTGTTGCTCACCGTGGCCCAGAGCAGCCTCAACTGGATCCTGGAGGGCATGCTGCCCGTGCTGCGCAATCAGCGCGTGCGGGTGGGCCTCACGCTCTACAAGCTCGGCACGGGCCGCGAGGAACAGGAGCGGATGCTGGCGCTGGCGGACTCCGGCCAGTTCGACCTCATCGTCGCCATGGGCTCGGACGCGACGCGCTTTCTCTACAACCGCTTCGGCAACCAGCCCACGCCGGTGGTGGCGCTGTGCAAGGCGCCGGAGCTGTGGCTGGGCTTCGAGGAAGGCGCTTCACAGCAGGCCAAGCCGGACAACATGGCCTTCGTCTCGCTGTCGCTCTCCCCCGATGTACAGCTGCACTACCTCCAGGAGCTGCTGGGCCCGTTGAAGGCGCTGACGGTGGTGTACGACCGCCGCAACCAGAGCACGGTGGAGGTGGAGGCGGAGGCCATGCGGCGGCTGTCCGCTCGGGACGGCTTCCAGCTGCTGGAGCTGGCGGTGGAGGGAAAGCGCGGCGCGGAGGAGACGCTCTCCGAACAGCTTCCGCGCATGGCCCGCGCGATGCGGCAGATAGACCCCGACGGCCGGCACAGCCTCTTCTGGGTCACCACCTCCTCCGCGGTGTACGACGAACTGGAGCGCATCGATCGGTACTCCGAAGGCATTCCGGTGCTGGGCTCCGTGCGCGAGGCCGTGCGCGAGGGCAACTCCAGCGCGGTCATGTCCATTGGCGTGCCCTTCAAGAGCGCCGGCCAGCTGAGCGCGCGCTACATGCTGGAGGTGCTGGGCTCGCGCCTCCCGGCGTCGCGGCTGCCCATGGGGGTCATCTCCCCGCCGGACCTGGCCATCCACCTGCGGCGGGCGCAGCAGCTGGACATCAAGCTGCCCTTCCACTTCCTGGAGCAGGCCAGCTCCCTCTACGACCTGGATGGCCGGCTGGTGCGCCAGGACGGACAGCCCGCCGTGTCCGCTCCCGCGGCCTCGCCATGAGCGCCGCTGTCGCGAAGCCCGCGCCACTGGAGCTGCTGCTGGAGCTGGTCCGCGCGCAGGAGGCGGGCGACCCCTTCCACTTCCGGATGGAGCCGCAGGAGTACCTCTTGCGGCGCGCCCGGGGCAGCTACGCGCGCGCGGCGCTCGACTGGGAGCCGGCGCTCCTGTCGGACCTCGCGGAGCTGGAGAAGCCCCAGCCGGACCGCAACGTGGTGCAGCGTCTGGGGGAACGGCTGCGCGCCTTCCTGGAAGGCGTGGGCTGGGACGCGCAGGCCAACGACATCACCGCCGCCGTCCAGGTGGGGCGCCCGGTGCACCTCACCTTCCGCTTCGCCGCGGCGGAGCTCTTCGCGCTTCCCTGGGAGCTGCTCACGCTGGGCACTTCCGGGCGCACCGTGGCGGAGCTGCCCGGCGTCTTCATCCGCTACGAATGGCCCGCGACCGGAGACGTGCCCACGCAGGGCACCTCACAGCAGGGCCGCGTCCTCTTCGCCTGGTCCGCCGCTGGAGGCCAGGTGCCGGCCCGCGCGCATCAGCGGGAGCTGAGCGAAGCCTGTCGAAAGGGCGCGTACCCATTCGAGCCGGACCGGGACGTCCTGCCGCACGTCTCGCTGGCGTCGCTGTCGGAGGCGCTCAACCGGCCCGGCGAACCCGTGTCCGTGCTCCACCTGCTGTGCCACGGCGGCCGGCGCGGACAGACGTATGGATTGCTCTGGGACGCGTCATGGGAGGGCGGCGAACCGGAGCTGGTGGATGGCGCGACGCTGCGTCAGCTGCTCATGCCCCACGCGGCGACGTTGCGGCTGGTGGTGCTGTGCGCGTGCCAGAGTGGCGCGGGCGCGACGGACAACCACCTGGGCAGCGTGGCCCAGGCGCTCCATCGCGCGGGACTGCCTGCGGTGGTGGCCTCGCGCCTGCTGCTCTCCGTGCCGGGCTCCGTGGTGCTCACGCGCGCCCTCTACCGAGCGCTGCTGGTGACGCCCGCGTCGCTGGAGGAGGCAGTGGGGCACGCCCGGCGCCTGCTGGCGCTGGACACCACCGCGGTGGATCACGTCTCGCTCCAGCTCTACGCGCGCGCGGAGCACGGCGGAGACACGCGCCCGGTGGCGCTCCGGCCCTACCGGGGCCTGCTGCCCTTCCAGCAGGAGGACCGCCGCTTCTTCTTCGGCCGCGGGTCGCTCCAGCAGGAGCTGCTCCAGCGCGTCCACGAGGCCGTGGAGGGCCAGCGTCCCCGCTTCCAGGTGCTGGCCGGCGTCTCCGGCAGCGGCAAGTCCTCGCTCGCCCTCGCGGGCCTGCCCCAGGAGCTTCGGGCCGCGGACTGGGAGGTGCGGCTGCTCAAGCCCGGACAAGGCGCGGCGGAGGCGCTCCACGAGGTGCGCCAGGTCCCACCCGAGCGCTGGCAGCTCTTGCTGGTGGACCCCTTCGAGGACCTCTTCACCGCGATGGAGTCCCCGGCGCGCCGCGACCTGGCCACCGCGCTGTGGAGCCTCGCGAAGGATCCGGAGCGCCGGGTGGTGGTGCTGGCCACGCTCCAGGTGGACTACCTGGGACGCTGCGGCGACCTGGTGGTGGACGAGGAGGGCACGCGTCTGGACGCAGCCGTGTATTCGGACGCCCACCGCCTCTTCGTCACGGAGCTCCAGGGCGATGCGCTGCGAGCGGCCATCGAGGGCCCCGCGCACAAAGTGGGCCTGCGCTTCGAGGCCGGGCTGGTGGACCGGCTCCTCCAGGAGGTGGGGCAGGAGCCCGGGTCGCTGCCGCTGCTCCAGTACGCGTTGGATCAACTCTGGGAGGAGCGCGAGGGACAGCAGCTCACCCACCGCGCCTACGCGGCCCTGGGCGGCGTCGCGGGGGCGCTGAAGCGGGCGGCGAACCGGCTCTATGGATCATTGCCCCCGAGCGCGCAGGAGCAGGCGCGCCGGCTGCTGGTGGAGCTGGTGGACTTCCAGGGCGGGCCCTCGCATGGCAGGCGTCGGCGGGTGCGCTCGCAGCAGCTGCGCCCCACTCCACCGGAGCCCCGCGCCGACTTCGACCGGGTGCTGGGCGTCCTGCTCACCGCGCGGCTGCTGACCCGGGAAGAGGACGCGGCGGGCGTGGAGTGGTTGCAGCTGTCGCACGAGTCACTGCTGCGCACCTGGCCAGAGTTGGCGGAGTGGGCCCGCGCGGACCGCGAGCGCATCCAACACTTCCGCGAGCTGGAGTCCTGGGCCCGGGACTGGATCGCGCACCGGAGCGCTCCCGACGGCGGCGCGCCCTACCTCCTGTCCGGAAGCCGGCTGGGCTACGCGCAGGACATCCTGCGGCGCTACAGCGAGGAGCCGGGCGAGGACGTCCTCCAACTGCTGGACGCCAGCATGGCCTCCGCCGAGGCCCACGACGCGTCGGCGCGCCAGCGCCTGGTGCGGATGCTGGTGGCCGCGCTGGTGGTGGCGGGGGGCATGGCGGCGCTCGCATGGAACGCGCGCCAGCTGGAGGCCCGAGCCCAGAGTGAGCGGCAGGAGGCGCAGCACCACGCGCAGCGCGCCCGGGACCTGGTGCTGCTGGACGTCGCCCGGAAGCTGCGGCGGGACAATCCCACGCTGGCCCTGCTCATGCTTCGCGAGGTCCAGGAGCCCGGCCGGCTCCGGGGCTGGGCCCAGGATGTGTCCGCGGTCCTCCAGGAGCCGCTGAGCCGCGCGGTGCTGCGCGGCCACGCCCAGGCCGTGGTCCACGTGGAGGTCAGCTCGGACGGGCAGCGCGTGGTGACGGCGTCGAAGGACGGCACCGCGCGGCTGTGGCGGACCAGTGGCGAGGGCGCGCCGGTGGTGCTCACCGGCCACGCGGGGCCCGTCTACCACGCCACCTTCAGCCCGGCGGGAGGGCAGCGCGTGCTCACCTCCTCGCATGACGGCACGGCGCGGCTGTGGAACACGGAGGACGGCGCGTTGCTGCACACGTTCCGGCACCGCGGCGTCGTGCAGTGGGGCGCCTTCAGCCCGGACGGCCAGCGCGTGGCCACGGCCTCGCGAGACGGGCTGGCGCGGCTGTGGCGGGTGGACGGCACCGGCGAGCCGCGCGAGGTGCGGCACCGGGGCGCCGTGCAGACCGTGGCCTTCAGTCCGGATGGACGGTGGCTGCTGACGGCCTCGCTGGACGGCACCGCGCGCCTGGTTCGCGTGGAGGGGACGGAAGGCCCGCGCGAGCTGCCCCACCCCGCCCCCGTCACCTCCGCCACGTTCGACCCGGAAGGCACCCACGTGCTGACGGTGGCCCGGGACGGCGTCGCGCGCGTCTGGCCCGTCAACGGAACCACCGCCCCCGTGGCGCTGAAGGGACACCAGGGCGAGCTGACCACCGCGCGCTTCAGTCCAGACGGGCAATGGGTGGTGACCGCGTCGGTGGACACCACCGCGCGCCTCTTCCAGGCCGATGGGCGAGGCGAGCCCCGCGTGCTGCGCGGCCACCAGGGCGCCGTGCGCCTGGCCACCTTCGGGGGACCGCTGGGCGAGTGGATCCTCACCGTCTCCTCGGACACCACGGCGCGGCTGTGGTCCGCGCGCGAGGACACGCCGCCCCGACTGCTGCTCGGCCACCGGTCCACCCTGCTGTGGGGCGGCTTCGGTCCGGACGGCAAGCAGGTCGTCACCGCCTCCGTCGACGCCACCGCGCGAGTGTGGCGCCTGGACGCGCCCCAGGACTCGCTCCCGCTCCAGACGTCCGCCGGTTTCCTCTGGTCTGTGGCCTTCAGCCCGGACGGCACGCAGGTGGCCACGGCGTCGCAGGACGGGGCGGTGCGCCTCTGGTCGGAGGACGGCCGGGCCACGCATGTCCTCAGGGGCCATGCGCAGGACGTGCGCTCCGTGGTCTTCAGTCCAGATGGCCGGTGGCTGCTGACGGCCTCGCTGGATGGAACCGCGCGCCTGTGGCCGACGGACGGAAGCACGGCGGGCCGGCGCGTGCTGGCGTCCCAGCGCGAGCCCTTCTTCGGCGCCGCCTTCAGCCCCGATGGACAGCGCGTGGCGCTCGCATCCAGCCCGCGTGCCACCCGCATCGTGAGCGTGGCTGGGGCGCGGCCGCCCGTTGCACTGGAGGGCCACGGCGACCAGGTCCGCTCCGTGGCCTTCAGCCCCGACGGCCAGCGCCTCATCACCGCATCTCAAGATGGCACCGCCCGCATCTGGAGCGCGGAGGGGCGCCTCACCGCCACGCTCTACAGCCACGACGACTGGGTCCTCTCCGCCGCCTTCCATCCGAAGGACCCCACCCAGGTGCTCACGTCCTCGCAGGACGGCACGGCGCGCCTCTGGACCGTGGAGAACGGCCGCGTGCGAGGCGTGCGCGCGCTCCTGCGCCACGACGCGCCGGTGCCCTGGGCCGCCTGGAGCCCGGATGGCGGCCGCGTCGTCACCGCGTGCGCGGACGGCCGTGCCCGCGTCTGGCTCACGGACGCGCCCGGCGAGCCGTACCTCGTCCTCTCCGCGCACGAGGGCGAGGTGACCTCGGCCGTGTTCAGCCCCCGCGCGGAGGAACCCCGGCTCGTCACCGGCTCCACGGACGGCAGTGCCCGGGTGTGGCGTCCGCGCGAGCCGCTCCCCATCGAGCGGCTCCAGGAGAAGCTCCAGGCGACCAGCTCCGCGTGCCTGACGCCCGGCGAGCGGCGCGGCCTGCTGGGCGACCTGCCCGCGAAGGCCCTGGAGGCCAACGCCGCGTGTGAGCAGCGGCACGGACGCGCACCGCTCCCGGACGAGCCCTGAAGCCTCCCAGCGGCGCTCACAAATCCCAGACACCCGGCGTCTTCCAGGCACCCACGGCCCGGCCTCCGCCGGGGCCGGCAACCCGGGAGTCCACCCGATGGCCCTCTTTGGCTTTGGTTCCAAGTCCCCCAAACCCTCGCAGTCCGACGAGTCCACCGAGCCGAAAGGCGAGACATTCCAGGCGCTGACGCTGGAGCAGCTGCGTTCGTTCCTGACCCGACTGCCCAAGGCGCGCGCGCAAGAGGTGCTGCCGCACCTGAACGACGCCATGTCCGAGGCGGGCATCAACACCCCGCGCCGCCAGGCCGCGTTCCTGGCGCAGCTGGCGCACGAGAGCGCCGAGTTCCGCTACTTCGAGGAGCTGGCGACCGGCCGCGCCTACGAGCGGCGCAAGGACCTGGGCAACGTCAAGCCGGGCGACGGCGCGCGCTACAAGGGCCGCGGGCCCATCCAAATCACCGGCCGCACCAACTACCGCGCCGCGGGCAAGGCGCTGGAGCTGGACCTGGAGGAGAACCCCGCCCGCGCGGCCGACCTGGACGTGGGCTTCCGCACCGCCGCCTGGTTCTGGAACAGCCGCAACCTCAACAAGCACGCCGACAAGGGCGAGTTCGACGCCATCACCCGGCGCATCAACGGCGGCTACAACGGCAAGGCCTCGCGCGAAGCCTACTACCAGCGCGCGCTGCGGCTGCTGGACAAGAAGTGAGCTGAAACACGAAGAGCCCGCGACCTGAAGAAGGCCGCGGGCTCCGTTGTCGTCATGGCGTCTACTTGCGCTTGGACGGAGTGGACGCGGGCTCGGTCGTCGCTTCCTCCTCCGTGGAGGCGCTGCCGTCGGAGGACTCGACGGTGCCGCCCGCCAGGTGCTTGCCTCCGGGACGGAACAGCATGCGCACCGTGAGCTTGCTGGAGTCCTTTTCGTTGAGGTCGTGCAGGCGCGTGTGTTCCTTCTTGGTGCCGCCGCCGAAGAGGGAGAACCAGCGCTTGGGCTGCGGCTTGTCCTCGGGGATGTCGCTGTCCTGCTCCGTCATCTCGAACTCGAAGCTGGCGGAGACCTCCAGCTCCGCCACGGAGAAGGAATAGTGCTTTCGGGCCGTCTCCTCCGCGATGTCCAGCGAGGACTGGACGGCCAGGATGAGGTCGTGGATGAGGACTTGCGCGTGGTCAGGCGTGGGATTGGGCTTTGCCATGGGATGGGATTGAGAAAGGAAGGGTGGATGGCGAACCGCCACCGCCAGTGCTCCAGAACGAAGCACCGGCGGCGACGGGTGTGTCTTGCTTCAGCGTGTTCCGGTCAGACAGACGGCTGGCTTCAGGCGCCGCCGCCGGTGCTGCCACCCTGGGCCGCGAGCAACGCCGCGGGCTTGATGGTGCACTTCACGGTGAGCCCCATGTGCTCCTTGTAGTCGAGCGTGAGCTTCTCCTTGATGCTCATGCGCCAGACGTTGAGGGCAACGTCCGTCTCGCTCTTGATCTCGAAGTCGCTCGTGAGGTTCACCTCGAAGTAGTACTCGGCGATCGTCATCGGATCCATGCCGGACGACATGAGGCGCTGCGCGGTGCGGGCGGCACCCGCGAAGGCGATGATGTAAGCGGACAGCTGGGCGGCGGACTGCATGGGCGTGCTCCTGGGATTGGGTTGACGGCGGATGTGCCGGGCACTGCGTCCAGAGGACGGCGCACGCCATTTGTGTGTGAATGCCAACGCCAGACATCCCCGGCTCACACGGCCGCCCTCCGCCGCGTCCTGCCGTCACGCGCACGACTTCCCGGGCGCGCACGCCAGGAGCCATCCCCAAAGATGAGCACGCAGAACGTCGAGCTGTTGTTGTCCCACGCCGATTCACACGAGCCGGTGGCCCCCGACGGCCTGCCCGCCGACGCCGCGATGCAGGCTCCGCGCGACGACGACGCGCAGGGGCGCGAGGAGCGCCACCTCTGGGACGACGGGGAAGACCCCAACTCCCTGCCCGCGCAGCGCTGGGGGCTGGTCGCGCCGGAGGGGCCTGAAGGAGACCGGCTGCTCGCGCTGATGGAGCCCCTGCGCCGGCACCGGCAGGAGCAGCAGGAGGGCCACCCGGTGCGCGTCTACCGGGTGAGCGCGGAGCTGGCGGCGGAGGGGCGGAACCTGGAGGACTTCACCCGCTGGGTGCGCGTCGTGCTGGACGACGAAGCGGTGCCCGTGGCGGACCGGCCCCGCTACCTGCTCTTCCTGGGGGACTTCCACCAGGTGCCCTTCGAGCTGCAGCAGGCCGCGGCCCACGACGCCTACGTGGGGCGGCTGGCCTTCCGGCGCGACGAGGACTACGCGGCCTACGTGGACAAGGTGCTGCGCTGGGAGAACGCGCCCTCCGCCGAGCGCCAGCCCCGCTCGCTCTTCTTCACCGTCCACGACGGCACCGCCGCGACGCGGACGGGCTACCAATCATTGGTGGCCCCGGCCATCGCGTCGGCCCGGCAGGCGCGGGAGCTGGGCCGCTTCCCCGCGCGGGACGTGCTGGAGCTGGGCATGCCGGGAGAGCCCGGCGCCAACGCACTGCTGGAGCAGGCCGCGCACCAGGACCCCACCCTGCTCTTCTCCATGAGCCACGGCCTGGGCAGTCCCCGCGCGGGCTGGCGGAGCACCGACGCGAAGCTCGCGCTCCAGGGGGCGCTCAACCTGGGCGAAGGCCAGCACCTGGATGGCGCGGCGCTGGCCCAGCGGCCCTTCCTGCCCGGCGGCATCTGGTTCCTCTTCGCGTGCTTCGGCGCGGGCACGCCGTCGCGCAGCGCCTTCCATCACTGGCTGAAACAGTTGCAGGCGGGAGGCCAGTTCAGCGGGAGGCTGGAATCACTCACCGCGGCGCTGCCCCGGCCCGGGGAACGCCCCTTCGTCGCCGCGCTGCCGCAGTCCGTGCTGGCCAACCCCCAGGGACCGCTGGCGGTCATCGGCCACGTGGACCTGGCGTGGACGTATGGCTTCCAGGACCGCGACCACCGCCAGGGCAAGGTGTCCCGCTTCATGGAGCCGCTCCAGCAGCTGGCCCGGGGCCGGCGCGTGGGCCTGGGCTTGAGCTGGCTGCTGCGAGGGGGACACCAGGCCAACCTGGAGCTGACCACGCTGTATGACCAGGAAGAGGCGGCCCGGAGCGCCGGGAAGCCCTCCACGGTGGATCCGCTGCGGCGCTCGCACCTGTGGATGCTCCGTCAGGACCTGGGCGGCTACGTGCTCCTGGGCGACCCGGCCGTGCGTCTGCCATTGGCTCCGCGCTGACGGTTTGAAACAACAAGAACCCCGGGCGGCGCGCAAGGGCCCCCCGGGGTTCGAGCTTCGCGACGCCCAGGGCTCAGGTCGAGCGGTGCCCGCGGCGCTCCACACCGTGCAGCGTGAGGTTGCGCAGGGTGTCGTCGGCCAGCTCGAAGATGCTGGCCTGCGCCTTCAGCAGTTGGTCGTGCACCAGCTGCTCCAGCGCGTAGAACGGCGCCAGGGTCTCCAGCGCCTTGCGCGCCCACTCCTCGTGCTGCGAGCGCAGCGGCCGCGCGGCGGCGTCCCCCTCCACGAACTGGCGGGAGTATTCGAGCGCGGAGCGCTGGGCGGCGATGGCCTGGTGCAGGGCGCCCCGCCCCAGGTCCATCAGGTGGGCGTACGGATCGACTCTCTTCGCTTCGGTCATGGCATTGCTCCTTCGGGTCAAGACAGGTGGGTTCTTCTAGAGGCGGTGGACGACGGCGCCCCCTTCGGCCGGCGCCAGGTCCTCGTCACCGAACGCCTGGGGCCCGTTCGCCATGGGCTGCGTCCACGGCGAGGTCGCCAGGGCACGCTTCATGTCCCGGTAGCCGTCCGCCTGGCGCTCCGCGATGGAGGCGCGGGAGAACTCCGCATCGCTGCTGGAGATCTGGTGCTCACCGCGCTGGTACGTCAGGTGGATGATGTCCAGCCGGGGCGCGGGCTTCGCCAGGGGCTCGTCGCTGAACGCGAGCGGCGAGGACGCTGACATATGCCGCGTCACCCGGCTCGAGGTCTGGCGCAGGTTCCACACGGTCGCGAACTGGTCCACCTGCTGCGACGTGCGGCCCGCGAACTGGATGGACTTCATGCGCCAGCTCGCCTCGTCCATGTTCTGGGGCAGCGGCGCGCGCGCCTCGAACAAATCAATCATGAAGACCAGGGAGTGCCGCTGGGGCGGGTCGTCCAGGATGGCGTTGAGCGGCGTGTTCGTGACGCAGCCGCCGTCCCAGTACAGCTCCCCGTCGATGAGGCTGGGCGGGAAGGCGGGCGGCAGCGCGCCGCTGGCGAGCACATGGTCCGGCCCCAGGGCGCTTCGCGTGTTGTCGAAGAACACCAGGTGGCCGTCGCTCACACGGGTGGCACCCAGGCTCAGCCGCGTCGCACGGGAGTTGATGTATTCGAAGTCCACCAGCCGCCGCAGCGTCGAGCGCATGGGCCGGGTGGAATAGAAGCTCAGCGCCTCCGGAGAGCCCGGCGGCGCGAGCAGCGGGGACAGCGCGCGGGGCGCGTAGAAGCCGGGCTGGCCGAAGAGCAGGCTGGTCATGTGGCTGCCCAGGTTGAAGAGCTGGCGCAGGCGGCCCTTGAAGAGCGAGCCCCACTCACTTCCCGGCCAGGACACCTCGCGCCAGAACGCCTCCAGCCGCTCGAGCCGCTGCTCCGGGCGGTTGCCCGCGACCAGCGCGGCGGTGAAGGCGCCAATGGAGATACCGGAGACCCAGTCCGGATGCAGGCCAGCCTCCTCCAGGGCCTGATAGGCCCCCACGTGGTAGGCGCCCAGGGCCCCGCCGCCTTGAAAGACGACGATGACCTGCGGGCGCTCCTGGGGTGCTTGCGGCTGTGTCATGGATGTCCTCTCGCGAATGCTGCGGTGGAGTGCTGCCCCGGAGGAGCGGGGGGCTGATGGATCCCAATCCACCCTTCCCAGTCCCCCGCTCCCCGAGGCAGCGCTCCAGGGACGGCCGCGGCCACGCGGTTGTGAATCCACGCCGGTCCTCATTCACATCCGGCGGGCGTCCGCGTCCTTCAGGCGCAACTTTCAACCCTGGAGACAGACATGAGTGGACGCGTGGCAGTGGTGACAGGAGGAACGCGCGGCATTGGCGCGGCGAGCGCCGACGCCCTGCGGCAGCAGGGTTACCGCGTGGCGGTCACCTATTATGCGAATGAGCAGGCGGCGCAGAACTTCACGGGGCGCACCGGCATCCCGGCGTTCCGCTTCGACGCCGCCAACACCGCCCAGTGTGTCGCGGGCGTGAAGAAGATCGTCGAAGCGCTGGGTCCCATCGAGGTGCTGGTGAACAACGCCGGCATCACCCGGGACGCCATGCTGCACAAGATGACGTCCGAGCAGTGGAACGAGGTCATCCAGACGAACCTCACCTCGTGCTTCAACCTGTGCAACGTCGTGGTGGGCCCGATGCGCGAGCGTGGCTTCGGCCGCATCATCAACATCGGGTCCATCAACGGGCAGACGGGCCAGCTGGGACAGACGGCCTACGCGGCGGCCAAGGCGGGCATGCATGGCTTCACCGTGGCGCTGGCGCGCGAGGGCGCCGCCCGCGGCGTCACCGCCAACCTCATCGCGCCGGGCTACATCGACACGGACCTGGTGCGCACCGTGCCTCCGGAGGAACTGGTGCGCATTCGCACGCGCATCCCCGTGGGCCGCCTGGGGCGCGCCGACGAAATCGCCCGCGCCGTGACGTTCCTCGCCTCCGACAAGGCCGGCTTCATCACCGGCTCCACGCTCACCATCAATGGTGGGCAGCACATGTACTGAAGGAGGCCGCGAATGAACGCATCCCTGGAGCCCATGCGGCGCGCCTTCCTGGAAGTCCTCCTCCGGCTGGCGATGGACCCCCAGCGGATGCTCGCGGCGGGAATCGACCTGTGGGGACGCTCCCTGCGCGGGGGCGTCCCACCGGAGCCCGCCCCTTCCGCGCCGGACCGCCGCTTCCGAGACCCGGCGTGGAGGGAGCAGCCCTTCTTCGACGGCCTGCGCCGCGCGTACCTCACCGGCGCGGACTGGCTGGAGGACCTGGTGGCCCAAGCGCCGGGCGTGGACCGGCACACGGCACACCAGGCGCGCTTCTACGCGCGCCAGCTCACCGACGCGCTGTCTCCGTCCAACTTCCCCGCGCTCAATCCGGAGGTGCTCCGCGCCGCGCGCGAGTCCCACGGCCGGAGCCTGCTCAAGGGACTGGAGGCGCTGTGCGAGGACCTGGCGCGTGGCCAGGGCCAGTTGGCGACGCGCATGACGGACCGGCGGACGTTCCGGCTGGGGGAGAACCTGGCCACCACGCCGGGCGACGTGGTCCATGAGGAGCGCCTGTTCCAGCTCATCCAGTACCGGCCCACCACGCCCACCGTCTACCGCCAGCCGCTGCTGGTGGTGCCGCCGTGGATCAACAAGTTCTACATCCTGGACCTGCGCCCGGAGAACTCGTTCGTCCGCTGGGCAGTGGACCGCGGGTACACGGTGTTCCTCATCTCCTGGGTGAACCCCGACGAAACGCACGCGGACGTGGATTGGGAGGACTACCTCGTGCACGGACTGATTGCCGCGCTGGAGGCCGTCTGCCGCGCCACCGGCGAGGAGCGGGTCTCCACGCTGGGCTACTGCATCGGAGGAACGCTGCTGGCGTCGGGGCTCGCGTGGCTCGCCGCCCAGAATGATTCGCTCATCGCCAGCGCGACGCTGCTCACCACTCAGGTGGACTTCAGCGAACCGGGGGACCTGGGGGCCTTCATCGACGCGCCGCGGTTGGAGCGGCTGGAGGCCCACATGCGCGAGCGCGGCTATCTGGAGGGGCTGGAGATGATGACCACCTTCAACCTGCTCCGAGCGAAGGACCTGGTCTGGCCCTTCGTGGTGAACAACTACCTGCTCGGCCGGGAGCCGGCCCCCAGTGACTTCCTCGCGTGGAGCACCGACCCCACGCGCATGCCCGCGCGCGCGCACGCGACGTACCTGCGGGAGCTGTACCTGAACAACCGCCTGGTCCAGCCGGGCGCGCTGTCGCTCGCTGGCGTCCCCCTGGACCTGGGCCGCGTGAAGACGCCCCTCTACGTGCAAGCCTGCCGGGAGGACCACATCGCGCCCTTCCGCTCGGTGTACCGGGGAGCGAGGAACTACCGGGGTCCCGTGCGGTTCGTGCTCGCGGGCTCGGGCCATGTCGCTGGCGTCATCAACCCGCCGTCCGCGAACCGGTATCGCTATTGGGTCCCGAAGCCCCGTCCGGGCGCGTCACCTGGAAACGCACCTGCGTCCATCCCAAACGCGGATGCATTTGCGTCGCATTCAAACGCAGTCGCGTCATTCCAGGACGCGGATGAGATTGCGCTCCGCGGCAAGACGGATGTGATTGCGTCGACACCGGACGCATCGGCGTCCTTCATGGACGCGGATGGAATTGCGTCGCACGCGGACGCCGATGCGTGGCTTCAGGACGCAAAAGAACACTCAGGGTCCTGGTGGACGGACTGGGAGTATTGGCAATCCGAGCGTTCGGGAGAACGCGTCCCGGCTCGGCGCCCCGGCGAGGGAGGGCTTCGCGTCATTGAAGCGGCTCCGGGGCGCTACGTGCGCTCGCGCATCCTCCCGGAATGAGTCGCGCGAGCCGTGCTCCGCCGGCCTGCTCGGACGGAGCACGGACTTGCGCTCAGCGGGGGCACGGCTCTTGCGAAAGGGTGGTCCGAAGGATTCCGTACGCGAGCTGGATGCGCTTTCTCACGTTGCAACTGGTCAACCGGAGCTGTTCAGCAATGTCGGCATAGGACATGTCCTGGAGGTAGCGCATCACCAGGGGCACCCTCAGATTGGGGGGCAGCGCCTCGATGCATTCGCGGACCGCCGCGGCGCTCTCTCGCTGGAGCAGGCCCGCGTCGGGCAGCTGCTCCTGGGACTGAGGCTCCGCGGCCTCCAGGTCTTCCATCCACTCCTCGGTGTCGCCCCAGCGCTGGCGCTCGCGGTGGATGTCCATGCAGACGTTGTGGAGGATGCGTCCCAGCCACGCCCTCGGGTTGAGGATCTTCCCGGGCGACACGTAGTTCTGGTGGGCCCGGAGCATCGCGGTGTCCACCGCGTCCTCCGCGTCCACCACGTTCCCGCCCATCAGCCGCAGCGCCTGCTGCAACAACGGCTCCTTGTGCTGCTCCCATACACGCCAGAAAGAGGGATTGGTGTTTTCGCTCACGGTTTCCAGGGCTCCAAAAGTGCATCTGGAAACGGAGCAGCGAGATGTCTGTGAACAACCCTTGATCATCTCCAAAAAGGGCAGCCCGGAAATCCACGGGAAATCACAAGCCGTAGCGACCAGCGTCTTCCTGGCGTTCACCCCCCGAACGCATGGCGGAGCCAATGAGCGCGCGACAGGAAGCGGAGCAGGACACCCTCGAGGAAGCGAACCCCCTGAAGGAACACCTCGCACTCCAGTGGAGCAGGCAGGCGGGCGCGAGCTTCCCGAAGTTGTGGGTGGGTCATCTGGAGGGCGACGAGCGTGGCGTCTTCGCCAAGGTGCCCATCGCGGCGGGAGAAGAGGTGCTGCGGGTGCCGCGCGCGTGCCTGGTGACGCTGGACGTCGCGAGAGCGTCGGACATCGGCCGGCTCATCGACGCGCACGCACCGGACACGAGCGAGGAGTGCTACCTGGCGGCATTCCTGCTCCAGGAGAAGGAGCGCGAGGACTCGGCCTGGAAGCCGTACCTGGACGTGCTGCCCCAGTCCTTCCCGCACCTGCCGCTGTTCTTCGACGCGCAGGAGCTGTCGCTGCTCCAGGGCTCCTCCGCGCTGCGCGAGGTGGCGCGGTGGAAGGAGATGCTGCTCGCTCGCTACGCCATGCTGGCGCAGCGGGTGCCGGGCTTCGAGCGCTTCACGCCCGACGCGTACCTCTGGGCGCAGCACGTGTTGATCAGCCGCAGCTTCGGCCTGACGGTGGCGGGCAAGCTCACGCGGTGCTTCGTGCCGGTGGCGGACATGCTCAACCACCGGGCCTCGCCGCGCCTGGTGTGGGGCAACACGGAGGACGGTGAGGCCTTCGTGCTGGTGGCGCACGAGCCCGTGGCCGCGCGCGAGGAACTGCACATCAGCTATGGCATCAAGTCCAGCTGCCGGTTCCTGCTGAGCTACGGCTTCGTGCCGGAGGACAACCCGGACGACACGCTGGTGCTCTACCTGGGCGTGCTCGAGGACGCGGTGGAGGCGGAGGGAAAGCGGGAGCTGCTCGCGCTGGCGACTCCGCCGTCGCGGCGGCGCTTCGAGGTGCCGCTGCACTACGGGCATGCCTCCACGGTGGCGATGTTCTCCTTCCTGCGCGTGGCGTGCGCGAACGCGCGGGAGCTGGCCCGGCTCGCCGAGGAGGCCCGCGAGGAGCAGGGCCTGGGCGAAGTGCCACCACTGAGCGCGGAGACGGAGGAGCGCGTCTTCCGCTACCTCCACGACGCGTGCGAGGCACGGCTCGCGGGCTTCGAGACGACGCTGGAGGAGGACGAGCAATTGCTCCAGGAGGCGGACCTGTCGCGCAACGCGCGCAACTGCCTGCTCTTGCGGCGCGGTGAGAAGCGGCTGCTGCGGGCCTACGCGGGCCTGGCGCTCGCCTTCCTCCCCGCGCTGAGCCCCAGCCTGCCCGGCCCCGTCGTGGGCGGATGAGCCGGCTTCATTCCCAGACTTCAGGACGACAGGACATGACCATGGACAAGAAGATCATCGCGGTGGTGGGAGCAACGGGCGAAGAGGGAGGCGGCCTTGCGCGCGCCATCCTCGCGGACACGCAGAGCGGCTTCACGGTGCGCGCGCTCACGCGCAAGCCAGGCTCGGAGCTGGCGCGCCGGCTGGCGAAGCTGGGCGCGGAGGTCGTCGCGGCGGACGTGAGCGACGCGAAGAGCCTGAAGGCCGCGTTCACCGGAGCGCACGGCGCCTTCTGCGTCACCAGCTATTGGGAGAAGCCCGACCCGGAGCGCGAGCTGGCACAGGCGCGGACGATGGCGCACGCCGCGAAGGAGGCGGGGGTGGCGCACGTCATCTGGTCCACCCAGGAAGACACCCGGCGCCTCATCCCTGCGGAAGACACGCGGATGCCCATGCTCAAGAGGCACTACCGCGTGCCGCAATTCGACGTGAAGGGCGCGAGCGATGCGTACTTCAGCGGCCTGGACCTGCCAGTGACGTTCGTGCGCACCTCGTTCTCGTGGGAGAACCTGCTGTCGTTCGGATTGGGAGGAAAGCGCAACGCCGACGGCACGTTCGACTTCGTGCTGCCCACGGAGGACCAGAAGCTGCCCGGCATCGCCACGGAGGACGTGGGCGGATGCGTCCACACCCTCTTCCAGCGCGGGCCGGAGGCATGGGCGGGCAAGACGGTGGGGCTGGCCAGCGAGCACCTGACGGGCCAGGAGATCGCCCGGACGCTGCAGCAGGTGCTGGGCCAGGAGGTGCGCTTCCACTCCATGGAGCCGGAGGTCTACCGGACGTTCAACTTCCCCGGCGCGTCGGAGCTCGCGAACATGTTCCAGTTCATGCGGGACTTCTCAGAGGAGTACTGCGCCGCCCGGGACCCCGAGCGCACGCGTGAGCTGAATCCGCAGGTGCAGTCGCTGGCCCGGTGGATTGAACGCAACAAGGCCCGCTTCGTGCGCGCGGCGTGACGGGCGCCAGGCCCTGCCTCCCGGTCCACGGAAGGCAGGGCCTGTTTTTCAGACCGAGATCTCCCGGCCTCCCCCACCCACCCCGGGAGGAGGCGGCGGAGGCCCCTTGTCCCAGCCATCCTTCCAGAAGAGCCCCATCGCGCCCTGGCAGCTGAGGAAGAACAGCGCGGGGGTGACGATCTTCTTGGGCAGGTACTTCACGAGCCCCTTGCCCAGGACCCAGCTGAACGCCGAGCCGCCGATGAACTGCCCCACCTGCTGCTGTCCCCAGTCGAGGGTGCTCTGCTGAGCCTCGGGAGGCAGCGCCTTCCAGAGGGTCGCGACGGTCGCCGGATCGACGTTCAGCCCCGCGGCGTACCGGAGCCCCGCCCGGATCGCCCGGGCCGTGAGCAGGTTGTGGTACTGGATCACCTGCTGCTGCTGCGGGCCCTGCAGGCCCAGCTGCCCGAGCGTGCGAAGCCCACCGACGAACAGCTGGGGTGGCTTGCTCGCGAGGCCGTAGTAGATGCCCCAGAAGAAGGGATACTGCTTCTGCTTGTCGTCGCCGCTCACGGTCTTGTCTCCTTGGATATGGGAGATGGCTCCCTCGGAGGAGACGGAGGAGCTGGTCGCGCGTGAAGCCCGGGGCTTCAGTCGCCCAGGAACTCCTCCAGCGCTCGCGCGAGCGCCTTGGGGTCCACGGCATGCGCCTGTCCCTCCAACGTCCGGTGGCGTGCGCTGGGAATGGCCCGTGCCAGGGTCTGGATCGCCTCGCGCATCCAGCCCGGGCTCGCGCCTCCGTCCATGACGAGCGTCGCCGCACGGACGGCCGACACCTGCTCGAGCCGCGAGGGGCCACGGGCCGTGATGAGCAGGTCGTAACTCAGCGTGTGAGCGAGGTGCTCGAGGCCCGTCCACATCGGTGCCTTGCGCAGCTGTGCGACGGCTGGCGCGGGCACCTGCATCACCTTCGTGAAGTACAGCTCGACGGCCTCCGCACGCCGATTCCCCGCGGCGGCCTCATCCAGTTGCTTCGCGAGGTCTTCGAATGCCCGGGCCCGCCCCGCATCGAGGATGACGGGAGGCTCATAGACGGCCAGCTTCGGAATCGGCAGGCCTCGCGCCGCGGCGTCGAGGGCCAGGAGGCCGCCCGACGAGTTGCCGAACACGGCGGCGGATCCGCCGGCGGCGGTGATGAGCGCCGCGAGGTCCTCCCCTTCCCGCTCGAGCGCATGGGGCGGTGTGTCCCCGCTGTCCCCTCGGCCGCGCCGGTCATAGCTGAACACGGTGAAGCGATGGGCCAGCAGGGCCGCCAGCGGTGTCCCCGAGGTCGGCGCCGTGCGGTCGCAGAACGCTCCGCCCACCAGGATGAGCGGTGGCCCATGGCCGGTGGTCTCGAACGCGATGCGCGTCCCATCGGCGGACGTGACGGTGTGGAGGGTCATGGCAGTTCCTTCAGGGTGAGGCTGCGGGATGATAGCCGTGCGTGCGGAAGGGCACGTCGAGCTCGCGACAGACCTCGGTCACGACCTCGGGCGAGTGGTAGTAGTTCCGCAGCCGCGCGATGCGGTCGCCGTCCAGTTCGACGCGTACGACGGAATGCACTTCGTCTCCCGACCACCAGAGGAAGAGCGATTCGCCACGGTGCGCGCGGAGCTCGCAACGAGGCGGATCCACGACCACGTAGCCAGCCTCGGGACAGCCGAAGAGCGTTCCCGTGAACGAGCCGTCCCTGACCGCCCGGGCCCCGGACTCGATCTTGAAGCCCGGATACTCCAGGGTCGCGGTGTCGAGCAGGAGCGCCGTGAGACGATCGAGGTCCCGCGCGTTGAAGGCGTCGCAGAAGGCGTTGAGGACGGCGGGAGTCACCGGCGCCGGCGCGTCCGGTTCCGGCGTCACCAGCTTCGCCCGCCCCCGGTGCAGGGCTGCCTTGATGGCTCCGGTCGAGGTGGAGAGCACCTCGGCGGTCTCCTCGAGTGACAGCCCGAAGGCATCCTTGAGCACGACCGCGGCACGCTCTTGCGGCGAGAGCTGCGAGATCAGCGTCCCCGCCGCCTCACGCGTCGCGCGAGGTTCAGGGTGCGTCGCCGGCTCCGGGACCTCGACGCCATCGGAGGCCGGGAGCTCTCGCGCCTGCCGCATCCGGTTGATCCACAGGTTGCTCGCGACCCGGAAGAGCCAGGCCCGAGGGCTGCGCGGCGGCGCGTGGACTGCTCGCGCGCGAAGTGTCCCCGGAGCAGGTGCTGTTCACCGAGGAGGGGCACGGACAGGGCTCGCTGCTCGCGCCAGACGTGGTGGCCGCGAGCGCGCCCGTGGCGGGGCTGTCCGTGCCTCCGGCGTTCCTGGAGCTGGCGGAGAAAGTGGCCTGCCACCGCTCACCCGAGCGCTGGGGGCTGCTCTACTGGGTGCTGTGGCGGCTGACGCACGGAGAGCGCAAGTTGCTGGAGGTCGAGAGCGACGCGGACGTGTACCGCGTGCTCATGCTGGCCAAGGGCGTGCAGCGCGACGCGCACAAGATGAAGGCCTTCGTGCGCTTCCGGCGGGTGGAGCGTGAGGGCGAGGAGTACTTCATCGCGTGGCACCGGCCCGAGCACCTCATCGTGCGCCACGTGGCGCCCTTCTTCGCGCGGCGCTTTCCCTCCATGCGCTGGAGCATCCTCACGCCGGACGCGAGCGTGTCCTGGGACCTGGAGCGGCTCACGTACGGGCCGGGCGTGCCGCGCTCGCAAGCCCCGGAGGGAGACGCGCTGGAGGAGATGTGGGGGACGTACTACGCGTCGACCTTCAATCCGGCGAGGCTCAACGTGCGGGCCATGCGCGCGGAGATGCCCAAGAAGCACTGGGCCACGCTGCCCGAGACCCGGCTCATTCCAGAGCTGGTGCGACAGGCGCCTGAGCGCACCTCGCACATGGTGAGCCCGAAGTTGGAGCACTCCGAGTCGAGCCGCTTCCTGCCCGAGCATCGGGACCTCGCGTCGCTCGCCCAGGCGGCGCGAGGCTGCCGGGCCTGTCCGCTGCACGAGCGAGCCACGCACACGGTGTTCGGCGAAGGGCCCGTAGGGGCACGGCTGATGCTCGTGGGTGAGCAGCCCGGAGACACGGAGGACCCTCCAGCACGCGAACACATCCAGGGCGAACGTCCTGCGCAGCAGCCCGGCCCAGTCCAAACGGGGTGTGCGCTCCTTCCCCGACTCCTCCACCGTCGAGGCAAAGGCGGGGCTCTCCTCCTCCAGCCTCGGCTCCGCCCTGCTTGATGTAGTCACGAGGGTCGTCCGGAGACGATCCGACAGCTCTTCTGGCTGTCTCGCACGCTGTGCGAGGAACATCCCCTGCCGAGCACGCTGGGGGCGTCTCGGCCGCTTCACCGCGAAGCTGCACGAGTCGCCCTCCTTCGAGTCCGAGCGCCTAAACGACGAACCGTGATTCTCGAATGGTCTCATGCTGCGCGTCGAGAGGGAGCGACGCGCAGCAGCGGACTTGAAGTCTGCTGCGCGTTGCGAGCTTCCAGGTAGGCATCCACCTCGGCCATGAGCGCCGACATCTTCTTGCACCGGTGGTTGCGGGTGACGTTGGCGTGCACGTCCCACCACACCCGCTCGATGCGGTTGCCCTCGGGGCAGTACGGCGGCAGGAAGTGCAGCACCACCCGCTCGCCCATCTGAACCAGTACCTGCTTCGTCTGCCTGCTCGAATGGGTGGCCGCGTTGTCCAGGATGAAGTGCAGGCGCCTGGCCGTGGGGTAGGCGTTGCTCACCGCCCGTACCAGTTCGATGAAAAGGGCGCTCGTCTTCCGCTCCCCCTTCACCCACGTCAACTCGCCTGTGCGTGAGTTGAGCGCTCCGGCCACGTATCGCTTCTGGTTGTTGCCCGGAGTGACGACCTCCCGCCGTTCTCCGGGCAGCATCCAATCGGGCCCCACCTTGGGGTTGAGATGCACGTCCATCTCGTCCTCGTAGAAGACGGGCTCCTCGGGCCGGGCGTAGGCCGCCCGGCACTTCAGTTGCCACAGTCGCTCTTGCCGCTGGCGCGCGGGCCAGGGGCAGCGCACCACGGGGCGGGGCCGCTTCAGCCGTGCGCCCACCGACGCCAGGGCGCGTCCCATGGTGGTAGGCGAGACGCGCACGCGGCCGCGCCTCTCCACCTCGCGCGCCAACAGCTCGCGTGTCCACGTGGTGCGTCGCCAGCCGGACTGCTGAGGTGTGCCCTTCAGCACCCGGCAGAGCGTTGCTCGGAAGCGCTCATCCACTTTGCGCTGTCCATTTCGAGCACGTCGGTCCACCAGCCCTTCACGTCCACTCTCCAGGTAGCGCTGGACGGCGGCCACCACGGTGGAGGTAGCGCACAGCAACTCTCGCGATGCCTGCGCTCGCGACTGGCCACTGGCCACCTTCGCCACCGCCATGCACCGTCGCAGGGTGAGCGGGCAGCCAGTCCTCTCACCCCAGCGAATCAGGCGCCTGCGGTCACGACTGCGTAGGCGGAGCTGTTCCCCCTGTGGCAGGGCTCGCTTCTCCTTCTGGTTCTTGCGCACACAAGGCCGAACGGAGCGGGTTCCTGCCGCTTCCCCACCCGTCCCGCGCCTGCCTACCCTCCGGGCCGATCGGGAATCACGCCTCGCCGTTTAGCGGGCTCGCTCCTCAATCCGAGCTTCGAGTATCGGTGAGCACCGGATCGCTGACGACGGCCTCCCGCGCCCTCCACCGTGTTGACACGAGTGATCCGCGACACATACGGGTCGGCCACATAAAGGCCGCGGTCCCACGAGCATTCACTGACGCTGGAGCCGCTCAGGTCCTCGTGAGTCGTTCGAAGGTCGCGAGACGCTCCAGGAGCGAGGAAGAGGGAGGGACATCGAAACCTTCGTAGAGTTTTTTCAAGAATTCAAGCAGAAGCCAGACGTCTGCCTGAAACACGCTTGGGGAGCGCTCGAAGTGCGGCCATACCGTATCGAGGCCTTCTTCCAGTGCCCCCAGCGCTTCACCGGGATTGAACAAGCCGATGAAACAATAGCTCAGGCGGTAGAAGCTCTTCGCCAGCTTGGGCACACAGCGTTCGGGATTGCGCGCGGCCAGGGCGCGGCGGAGTTCGACGGCCTCGCTCAGGGCTTTCAGCGCCTCCTCGCATCGCCGCAGTTGGAGCAGGTCTTCACCCAGATTGTGGAGGCAGGTAGCGAGATTCGGCTCGAAGGCCTCGGGGATGCGCTGGGCAAGCCACCGGTACAACTCGACGGCTTCTCCCTTGGCGCGCAGCGCCTCTTCGCCGCGGCCCAAGGCTTTCAGCGCGACCCCGAGATTGTTGACGCTCATGGCGAGGTCCGGCCGGACTGCCTCAGGATTGCTCCGTTCCAGCCCTCGGAAGAGTTCCACCGCCTCACTCTTGACCTTCAGCGCCTCCTCCCAGCGGCCCATATCACTCAGCACCACCCCCAGGCTGTTGAGACTGTTGGCAAGGGCTGGCTGGAAGGCCTCTGGATTGTCCTGAGCGAGCGACCGGTACAACGCCGTGGCCTTGCTCGTGGCCTCCAGCGCCTCCTCGTGCCGGCTCAGCTTGCTCAAGGCGTCTCCCTGGGTCCTGAAGCTCACGGCGAGCTTCGGCCGGAAGGCGTCCGGATTGCGCTCGGCCAGGGCGTGGGCGATGTCAGCCCCCTCACGCGCGAACTCAAGCGCCTTCCCGGGCTGGCCCTGCACGCTCGTTATGGCGCCCAGGTTGCAGAGACTGTTGGCGAGAGCCGGCTGGAAGGCATCGGGGTTTCGCTGCGCCAGGGCACGGTAGAACTCGACGGATTCAGCCAGAGCCTTCAGCGATTCCTTCCAGCGCCCCAGATCGCCCAACCTTGCCCCCAGGTTGTTGAGGCTCAAGGCGAGGTCGGCCTGGAAGCGGCGGGGATGGTGCCGCTCCAGGGTCCGGAGGAGTTCGACGGCCTCTCCTGAGGCTCTCAAGGCCTCTTCGAGGCGCCCCAGCTCGCTCAGGTAGTTACCGAGATTGATGATGCTGCCAGCAAGCATGGGATTGAAGGCGTCAGGATCACGCTGCGCCAGTTCCCGGTAGAGCTTGACCGCCTCGGCAGAGGCGTCCAACGCCTGTTCCCTGCGTCCCAGGTTGCTCAACCGGGTGCTCAGGTTGTTGAGACTGCAGGCAAGGCTGTGCAGGAGCTGGGGATCGTGCTGTATCAGCTCCCGGTAGGTAGCCACGGCCTCGGCTGAGACGCGCATCGCCTCTTCGAGCTTTCCCAGCCCACCCAACCGGGTGCCCAGCTTGTCGAGGAACACCGCGCGCGCAGCCATCGCCTCGACTCCCTTCTCGCCAGCCAGCGCGTTCGAGAGCGTGCGGCTCGTCCACGCGGAGACCCTGAGGAGAGAAACCGTTGGGTAGGGGATTCCTGCCGCCTCCAGCGCGTGGGCGAGCTGGGCATCCCCACCGGCTTCGAGCCGGTCCGCCAGAGCATCCCCCAGCGCCGAGAACGCGGTACGCAACCCAATGGCCTTGGCCGCCTCCAAAGCGAGCTTTGCCCTCGCATGGAGCGGTTCCGCCAGCAGCCGGTCGATCCACGGCCGGGCCAGCTCTGGAGCGGTAACGGAGGCACGGCCGAGCACCTCCAGGCCAGTGCTCACGAACGCCTCTGCTTCATCAGCAGGAAACATCCGCTCGATCCAGTTGGAAGGTGGAGGGACCTCCCCCCTCTTGGGCTTCGGCGCTGCCACTCGAAGCACGAGTCCTTCGCCCAGGAGATCTGGCTCCAAGGGGGGCAGGAACGCGCCGGAGCCCGTGTCCGCGCGCTGGTAGATCCGGTGGAGCAGCCAGAGAACCTTCTTCTCTTCCTCGGAGAGAGACTGCCCGAGGACTCTTCCCATCACGCGCACCGCGGACTCGAAGTCCGCAAACCCACCCCGGAGCGTTGCGCCCGCGACCATCTGCCGGGCCACCGAGCGCTGCATCGAGCCGCTGATGTCATCCTGACGCGCGCGCAGCTCCCAGAAGCGCTCCTCGTGGTCGAGGATGGTGTCCATGAGCGTGTTCGCCTGGAACTCGAGCCCCTCCACCGCAGCCAGCGCGGCCATGTGCAGATAGAGCACCCGCTCGAAGCGCGCGTCGGCGAACGAGGCCGTGGCCTGCCCCGCGTACTTCCTGCCTCGCTGCGCGGCGAACCTCCGCACGGCCTCGTGGAATACCTGTTCGCGCTCGAGCTCATTCGGTGCCAGCGGCGCCAGTTCGAGCGGGGGCGTGCTCCCCAGCCACGCATCCAGCGCGGGATCGGTCTGCCGCAGCGCCTGCCACCAGTCGCCATCATTGCGAGCCAGGAGCAGGAGCCGGATCCGCTGAAGCGCTCGCGTCCCCTCTTGCTGAGCGTAGCGAAGCGCTCGAAGGAGCGTCTTGCTCAAATCGGCTCGGCTCTCCGCGTAGTCGAGCGTCACCACGACTGGCTGGCCGAGCTGCGTCAGCCGTGTGAACCAGTCCTCGGGAACCTCCTTGGGGAGGAATCCGGCGGCCCAATGCTGCTCCCGGCGGCGGCGAAGCCACTCGATCGCGAGCCGCGTCTTGCCCACGCCGCCTTCGGCATGAACTAGGCGCACCGCCACGGAGGGCCCCTCGTCACTCCAGCGATCCAGCTCCGCGAGGACCCCTTCACGGCCGTGAAAGGGCACGACCTCGTAGCGCGCATGGAGCAATGCCGATGCGGGTGGGTCCTTCGGTAGTGCCGCATCGCTCCCTGGGACCAGAAGATCGTCGATATCAGCGACGACTTCGCCTTCGAGGTGCTCGCGCAGGAAGGCCAGCAGGCACTCGGCCGAGGCGCGAGCGGCAAACTCCTTGAAGTGGTCATCCCGGCCCGGGTTGGCGAAGTCCATCACCCCCTTCATGACGAGGGCATCGAGCCTCATGTCACGCTGAGCCTCCGCCAGCGCACCGATGGCCGAGGCCTCCATCTCCAAACCTAGCGTCGTGCGCATGGACTCGGAGATGAACGGCCAGATGGCCTCATCCTCGATGACCTGATTGCCGCTGCCCATCGGGGCCACATGGACGTTGAAGGGGAACAGTGAGCCCTCGCCGGATAGGTCGGGGAGGCGATTGCGGTTTTGAGTCAAGACCCGGCCGATGCGCTGCCTCCCGGCATCGGTGAGCGAGAGTGTACCGTCCACCAGATGGCCCGACTTCCATAGCGAGCCGGTGACCTTCTCCCATTTCGGGCAGAACACATCGCATTCCGGGAGGGACGCCGGATCCGAGACCCCCTGGTGCAGCTTCGCCAGCAGCCAGTTCTCCTGCCACTCGTAGGGGATGGGCCTCCTTCTCCACCACTCCTCGTTCCGGAAGCGCCCGCGAAAATCGAAGTGCTCGAGGGCCACCTTCCAATCGTTGCGCAGGTTGTACGTCTTGAGGTCCTGCTGCACCTTGTCCGGCAGCCTCTTGCCCGTGTCGTGGAAGAACAGGCGATCCGGCGCAATCACATCGCCGAGGTTCGTCTTGCCCGGGCGTCCCGCGCAGACACCGCACATCGCCACGCACTTCGGGCGGTAGGCTGTGACCAGGGGCAGCAGGGCTTTCACGGCCTCCACGCCGCCCATGCCCGCAGCCTGGGCCACGGCCACACGGAGGGGCCGGCCACTCTTGCTACGGACCACGCGGAACGCCACAGGAAGGCCATTGGGACCCTGCTGCCGTTCCCAATGACTCCCGGGCAGAGCTCCCGCCTCCACCTCCAGTGCCGCCTGATACTCCAGTGTAATCGCCGTGAGGATCACGACATCGACCCTGCGCGGGCTCTGAACGCTTGCGCTCATGGTCTCATCGTACCGTCTGCTGGCCCTACGCCCAGCATGCGGACAGGCGAGGCCCCCTCCTCCCTCACCGCCCAACGCGCCGGAGCATAGGAAGGACAGGAGCCCTCTTGGGCGTAGCGGTCGGGGGCAGAGCAGGAGGTGAGGGACGCTGACGGGGAGCCCCTGAGCCGCACGTCCTTGATGCGGGCCTGACTCCCGCCGCCTCCACCATCAATGCTTGTCAAAAATCCGGCGGAGCCGGTACCTGGCTTTCATTGGCTGCGTGTCGCCACAGACCGGGCACCGGAACTGGACTGCGTGGGGACTGGGCTTCGGAACCGCCGCGGGATGAGCCAATGCCACCCCCGGCATTGCCCGACGTGCCGTGGTGGCCTCCCTCCAGGCCACATCGCTGACGATCTGATCCGACAGTCGCTGCGTCGTTCCAAGCTGGACGGAGCCCATGGTCCCCGCGGTCTGACCTTGAAAGAGGGCGCGGCCCACCTCCGCGTTGCGCATCGCCTGGCTCTCGGCACCTGCAATCTGGGTCGCTGGACCGACGGCGAAGGTGGCATTGCGGACCGCGCCCGGTGCTCCGCCGTTGAGCAGAGCGGTCAGCCTCGCGGCGATATCGCCCACCTCGCCGCCGCCGTTGTTGCGGTCCGATGCGATGAGCGCCAGGGCGGCGAGGCTCAGGCCGCTGTTACCGCCGGGACCGGCCTGCTGCTGGAGTCGATCGACTTCGGGATCGCGCCGTGCCGCACCGGCGATGTCCCAACACAACCCACCACCGGTGGGCTCCTCTCCCGAGTGGTAGGCGATATCGAAGGTTCCACTCCGCCCTCCGACGATCACGACATCGCGTCCCAGCTGCCGCATCCTCACCTTGAGGGCGGCCCAGAAGTAGGCGCGCTGCCCGTCGGTGCGAGCATGATTCGTGTAGAGGTCGATGTGATTGGCGCCACCGCCCACCGGAGGGCGCCCGAAGGTCACCAGCCTTCGAGCGCCACGGGCTCCGTCGACCGCGGCGAGCCGGGCCGCGGTGGTGTTGTGCTGGTAGTTGTAATCCTCGACGCGGTTGGCCAGCAGGATGTAGCCAGCATGGGTGCTCAGACAGCCAGGATTCGTGGTCAAGGTCTGGATCGCGCCATCAATGGCAAGCCGATCCGCGTTCCCCAGGTTTTGCGTCAGGCTCTGGTTGAACAACTCACAGGCGACATCCGCGACCGAGCGCTGATCATCCAACGCCTGCTCCCGCGCGGCCTCGAAGACCCGGCGTGACGTGCTCAAACAGCTTTCGACAAACGTCCGCGCCGGCAGGGATAAGAGTGTGATGTGGACGGGATGCCAGTGCGTCGCCTTGGCCCCCCTCGCCCAGTCCGGGACCGGAGCGTGCCGGTGCGGCGTGGGCCCGGTGACGAGGATGGTCCGCCCGCCCAGGCCTTCGCCGACCAGCTGACCAATCATGTCGGAGCAGACCCGCAGATGCTTCTCGGTCGGACCGATGCGGACCGCCACCGCGAGTTCGGGGCAGAGCTTCATGGCGACGATGAGCCAACACAGGTCGCCGGTCATGTCGCTGTTGATCGCGAGTGCCGTCGTCGTGCCAGCCGGCATGGCGACCAACCGCGCCGCGGGCGTCGCGGTGGGCAGTCCATGGGCCGCGCTTTCCGCCTGACGGACGCTCTCCGCCAGTTCCTCGAAGACACGGGCGGACTCGGCAGGTGCCCGGTTCAACCAAACGCCCAGCGTGTTGTAGCGCGCCTGAAGGTTGACGCCGCCAGGCCGCACGGGAGCCCCCGGGGCGGAGTCACGCGGGTCGATGGCGATGGCCCAGTCCTTCGCGGTGAGCTGGGTGGCTGCGGGGCCCCCTGGCGCTCCTCCCGTGGCGACGCCACCGACCGCCGCGATGTGGTTGTTGACCGCGACGGTCCCCATGCCGTTGGTCCAGGTGTATTCGATGGGATTGGTTCCAGGAACGGGCGTGAACGGCATCGAACCTCCAGCGCGAAGGGAGCGACGCCACACTATCAGTGAAAATGGACAGATGCGCCGACGATGGCCGCCTCCAACCCAGGAGGTCATGCACCTTTCGCCAATCATTGAGATTGGCTCTTTCGGCCCCTCATCCCCGCCGGAGCAGGTCGGCTCGCATCGCTTCCACCGCGTCCTTGGCCTCCTTCAGGCCCACGCCGTGCTGGTCGCGGTAGAGCTTGATGGCGTTGATCATCTGCCCGGACTCGATCAACTCCGCGAGGCTCTGCTGCCCCTCCTCCGGAGACAGCGGCGTGGGCGGCTCCGCTGGCTGCTCACGATGAGAGGAGCGCAACCAGAAGCCTATGAGGGCTCCCATGACCACTGCGATCAACAACAACACCAGGAATGACGGGGACATCCCCCGAGCATACAGACGCAGTGGACTTCCAGGGGCCCCAGTCTACCCGGGCACCCTCGCCCAGGCTCCAAAGGCCAGCTCCCCGATGTAGGTCGCACCCGCCTTCACGCGCTCCTCCGTGAGCCGCTGGTCGAGCGTGTCCACATCGAGCTCCGCCTCCGTCGCGACACCGTGCTTCACGATTCGGGGAATCATCGCGCGGACGATGGCGCCCGTGGGATGCGCCTGCGTCGGCGTCTGCACGACGGCCACCGCCCGGACCTGTTCGACCGTGAGTCCCGCCATCGTGAAGACCGACGCCAGGTCGAAGCCCATGTGGATGTTCGCGCCTTCGCGCTCCACCGTGCGCCAGATCCACTCACGCACCTGCGCGTGAAGCGGCAAGGGCCTGAGGCTCGCCGGGCCCACCGTCGAGTCGTGCTCCTGGAAGACCACCAGCCCTCCGGGCTTCACGGCCCTCGCGAGCCTCCGCACGGCTTCAACGGCGTCCGCCTGGTACATGAGCACCCGCCGCCCCACGACCGCGTCGAACAGGCCCTGCTCTTCCGGGAGCGCATGGAGGTCTCCCTCCACGAACGTGACGTTCGACAGGCCCTGCTCCCGCACCCTCACGCGGGCCTGTTCAATCGCCCCGGAATCGCGGTCCACGCCCACGACCTGCCCCTGCGCGCCCACCTGGCTCGCGGCCATGAAGGTCACGTCGCCCCTTCCACAGCCGACATCGAGCACCCGCATTCCCGCCCGGAGTCCCGCGCCCGCCAGCAGCCTCTCCGTCATCGTCGCCACGTTGTCCATGCAGCCAACGGTAGGCAGCTTGCGAAGACCCCGGAAGGGCGCGGCTTCGGATGGCATCGGCGAATCTTTCGATCCGAGGGCCGACACCCGCGGAATCACCCGCGCACGCCGAGCATCACTCCGGATACGAGCCCTTCGCGCGCTCCTTGCGCTCCTGCTCCATGCGCCGCTGCTCGTTCAGCTGGCGCTCCATCTCACTCGCGCCCCCGCGTCGCTCACGAAGCCTCTCGGGGTAGCTCGCGACGATGAGGGGGGCGAAGTGCTCGAGGGCCTCCTTGAGGTCGGGGAAGGGAACCTCTTTCTTCTCGACCAGGATCTCCCATGGCTCCGTCATGGAGCCACGGGTCATCTCGAAGCCAACTCCCCTGGCCGCCCAGGTCTTCGGGACGTCGATGACAACGCTGATGTACTCACCCCGCGTGCACGGCTGGATGAAGACCGCGTCCGGGTGCTTGCGCTGTCCTCGTTTGTCGCGCATTTGGTAGGTGAGCGAACAGGCCTCGAGCGGCCGGAGCTGCTCCTGGACCTGGGCCAGCTCAGGGAGTCCGCCCACGTCCGAGGTCGTCAGGAAGCCCCCCTCCTTGAGGCCGATGCTCACCACGCCCACGCCAATGCCAAGGGCGACCGTGGCGCTGATGATGACGAATACCTTCATGCTGGAGTGCTTGTTCACAGGCCGGTGCTATATCCCAGCCCGCCCGTCAAAACCGCAACACAATTGCAATAAAACCCCAAGCCCCGCTACATCCCAAGGAACATGCGGGCGCTCGCCCGGGGAGGCGGGAACGTGCTGGCGACGATGGTGGTATTGAACCGTGAGGCGGAGGCAGTCCATCAAGGCGCGGTCCAGATGGCGGCGATGCCCTCGTTCTGCGAGACGCCGCCCGTTGCGTCGATGAAGATGGACCGGATGCGCTAGAAGAGCCCCAAGGCGTCGAAGTTCCCTCCGCAACGTGGGCTCGTCGCACTGGCAGAAGACCTTCACCATCGAGTCCAGCCTTTGACGAGGGCAACTCCTTCACCCCGACTTCGGCAGCAATCCGATGTGCGCGTGAAGCAGAGGGAACGATTCGCCGGCCTTCACGAGCGAGCGCGCCGCATCCTCCGAGCGCCCCAGCGCGAACAGGCACATCGCGAGGTTCCACAACGTGCGCGGATCCTCTCCGTACAGGGCGAGCGACTCCTCGAACAGCGCGAGTGCCGAGGCAGGTTCGCCAAGCTGGTACAGGCAAGCCGCGAAGGCGAACGCCAGATCCCGGCTCTCACCAATGTGGAAGTAGTTCGCCCACGCTCGCCCGATGGCCTGCGCGAGCGCCACGCGCTCCTGCGCTGACAGCGTAGTCATCTTCTGGCTGAACGCTGGGAGGCAGTCGCCGAGGATGCGAGCGTCGTACCGGCTCAGTCGCACGTGCGCGAGGAGTTGCTCGAACTCAAGCATCTCGTAGTGCGCCTCGAGGCCCTGCCGCAATCGGAAGAAACCATCGGGACTGGGGCCGTTGAAGGCGAGGTGATAGGCGAGGCGCGCCTCGGGCATGCCTCGGGCTGGCGCGCCGAGGATGAACGCGGCGACGACGAGGCTCGACTGCCGGTGGTCCGCGCAGATGTGCTCACCGCCCTTGCGAAGGAACCACTGCTGGAAGGCGTGGTAGTTCACCGGCAGGGAGAAACTCCCATGCACCGTCACCTGAGGATCCACCTCCAGGGCGAGTGAGGCCTCGTCGAGGTGCCCCTTGTCGGCGGAGAGGAGGAAGAGGCTCCCGCTCGCGAGCGCAGAAAGCTTCTCCAGGCACCTCAGGGCGGGGGCCGGAAAGAGCACCGAGCCCCCATCGAGCCGGTCGGTATAACCCCGCAGCAGCCCATTGAGTTCCGGCTCGGGATAATAGTCGGGATGCACGGCACGCCGAGAGGACGCGAGGCGCAATCGCGTGAGGACGTTCGCAGCACTCAGGTCGAGTTCCGGGGTCTCGGTGGCGACCGTGAAGAGGCACTCGGAGAGCTGCCCCTTCTCGATGAAGAAGGCATCCTGCGCAACGCCATCGAAGACGTAGTTCGCGATGACCGTGAGCGGCCGCCCCAGGCTTCCGGCCCCAAGCATCGTCTTGGACTCCAGGAGCTCGAGGGTGCTGTCCATGCGCTCCACGTCGACGAGCGCGAAGTCCAGCAAGCCCGCGGTGACGAATGGACGCAGAGCCGGATGTGCCCGCCAGAACCGCAGGTTGGACTCCGTGAAATCACTCATCACGTAGCGGATGGGGACGTGGCTCCAGCCCATGACCTCGCGCAGTTCGGCGAGCACCCGGAGGAAGAGAAAGGCAAAGCGCCCGCTCCCCGCTCCAAGCTCCAGCACATGGAACGGCTCACTACCTGCGCGGGCCTCTCCTGCGTGACAGTCCCGAAGGAAACCGAGCACCACCTGGGCCATGGCGTGCGCGAGCGTCGGGTTGCACGTGACATAGTGTGGCACCGTGGCATCACGCCAGGCGTCAATTCCCACACGCTCGAAGTAGCTGCGCTGGGCTCGCCACAGCACCGACTCCGAGAGGGGCTTGTTCGTCTCGAGCGTCGTCAAGCTGTCCTCGGCGCCAATCGTCATGCCCTCTTCCTGAGCGGTTCGAAGTGAGGGCCATACCAGAGGATGTTGATCTCACGAGGCTGCCCCACCATGCCGCCCATGCCGCCCATGCGGCACACCTCGTAGAGTTGGTTGGTGCCTGAATTGAAGCCCCATATCAAGATGAGGCACCTATGGAAGTTTGCGAGCTGATGCACTTCCTCGCGTGTGAAAGCATTCTCCAGGTTGAGATCCTGGCCTTTCACCGCGGCTCCGATCACATTCCAATTACGGCGAATCCTCAAAACTTCGCCTATAAGTGTGTAATTGGGATCGTCCGGCATGTTGTGGAAGAGCTGAAGGAAGCTGTGCAGGAAACAGTTGAGCCCCTGCGAGGAGGCCGCCCCTCGGACAAAATTCTTCGCTGCAAGCGCCCTCTGGAGCGTCGGGCTTGGTACAGCGGAGAGATCCGGTGCGGGCGCGACGATTGACTTGCCATCACTCGCTTTTGAATCGCTCTTCAAGTGCACCACGGAGAAGGGAGCGGAGGGGTGCGCCGCCACTGCGGCAGATGATGATGCCGCGGCTGCCGCCGCTGGAGCTGGAGTCTTCGGAACGGCCGGGGGCGAGGGAAGGAGCGAGAAGGGATTTCCTGAACCCGCCGCGGACAGCGCGCCGTCATCCTCCATAGGGCCGTCATCCTCCATGGCGCTGCCAGCCAGCTCGTCGTCATCCCCATCGTCGTCATCCCCATCGTCGTCATCCGGATCGCTATCCGATGGCGAATCGTAGCCTGTGTGGCGGGGATCGACTTTCCCCAGGGCAACGAACTGTGCTTTCGCGTCCTGAAGCATCGAGCGCTTCTCGTCAGCGCCCAGGTATTGTGTCTGGTGCGTCACCAGTGCAGCGGCCTGGTCGTGGAGCCACGTGCATACGTCTCCAGGGGAATTGGATTGCATGTGGCCCTTGGCCTGGTCGAACAGCGCGCGAAACCCCTTTAAAGCGGGCCCCCAGAAGCCGCCCGGGTGACGGTTGAATTCAATCTTCAGTCCGAGTCTCTCCTCCGCGAAAAGGAGTGTGAGATAGCAACCCGCGCAGGGCCGCTTCTTTCCGTAAATCGTTGCTACCGTCGACTTACTTGTACCCGAGCGAAGCAGAGCGAGGAGGAGCTTCTGCTCGGCGTGGATGCTGTCTCCACCGGCGTTCACGAAGATGAGCCGCCCGTGGTGCGCCGCCCCAACGATCTTGGCCGCGCAGTCGGCTGCATTCGAATAGTCCAGCCGCTGGAGGAGGCGCTCGTTGTCATTGCCCAGCACGTTCATCGCCGTGGGGATGTTGGAGAGGGACCTCGTCCCCGAGAAGAGCCCCCCGAGCTTCTTCGCCGCCCCCTCGGCCCGTTTGTCATCGGGATTCTGGACCGACTGCAGCAGGTTCTGGACGGCGTTGGAGGGCGGCCCTCCAGTGTCATCCTGGCGCAGCGCCTTGAACAAAGCATTGATCGAGTCGTCGAGGTTCGCGGCAATGACGATTCGATCATTCACGAGCATTGCCTGGACCTCCTGTTCGCCTTTCATATTGAGCGTGTTTCGGATGTAGTGGAAAAACTGCACCGAGAGATGGCGCAGGACCTGGATGTCTCGGCGTCCTGAGAATGAGGCGGCGCCGCTGAGCCACACTTCGGGCGTCCACCTCCCGGCGAAGGTGACATTCGCTTTGCTGGTGACGGCCTTGAGTTCCCGGTCCATGAAGGCCACCGAGGGGCGAGGCTTGCGCGACGCGGCGCGTTTCTTCTTCGCGGGTTTCGCCGCGGGGGCGGACAACAAGGAGAACGAAGCCCCTGCAGGGGCCGCGGCGGCAGCCGGGCTGCTCGAAGCCATCTCGTCGACTGAACCCGCGCAACCCTTCCACTTGTGCACGAAGCGACGCATGGAAGGGCCTGTGGCGGCACACATACTGCATCGGTACATGGTGCTCCGCTCCTTGCAGCAGGGCTGGCCCGGGCAACAGTCCAGTGAGGCTTATCGGTGAGTCTCCACCCGCGACTGGCATGGGCCCCGCGGCTACAGGCCGCGGTCCGTCAAGGCGCGGTCCAGATGGCGGCGATGCCCTCGTTCTGCGAGGCGCCGCCCGTTGAGTCGATGAAGATGGACCGGATGCGCTTGGAGGACTGGAACCCCACGAACTCGAAGGCATTGGCACCCGTATCGAGCACCGCGTCCTCGAAGACTTCCTGGGTGGCGTCCGTGAAGGTCAGGGTCACCTTGTGCTGGGCCAGACTGTTCGTGAGCAGCTCCAGGCCCACGGCGGAGACGGGACGCAAGAAGGCGATCTCGAAGTCGTCCTCACCGTTGGCGAGGAGCGTGGGCGTCACGGGCAGGGGATTCGTGTTGTTGTGATTCCAGCCAGGTCCCACGAAGCAGAGCCAGGTCTTGGCGCGAGGCGCCAGGACGTTGACGGTGGGCGCACTGAAGCCCCACGGCAGGTCGACGCCCCGCTGCGTCTGGACGCAGCTCGACGCCGCACCTGAGGGATGGTCGGGATACGCGTCGAACGCATTCGCGGGGAACGGGAGCTGGGTGGCCCCGGTGGCCACGGCGAAGTCCGCCTGCTGGGTGAAGACCTGGGCAAGGCCCTCCTGCCGCGCGCCGAGCACCGCCGCCTCTTCGTCCTGCATCGGGGCGCCGCACGACACCAGGACTCCACAGCCAAGGACACACATCGGCCTGAACATGTTCATCGCTGTCACTCCCCCTCCAGGTCGATTTTGCAACATGAGAAACAGCAGTTAACAAGCCTGCCCGGCCTGGGCGCCGCACCTTGAGGGGCGACCGCACGCGCGGCGTTCGCCTGCGGCCCTACCACCCGGTTGAAACTCAACAGCCCATTGCCTGTAGGCACCTGAGCCGGCTGATTGAACCTCATCGCTGTTTGAAGAGCATTCCACCGGATCAGGTTGACCACCACACTCTGTGGGCCGTACTGGGTCGAATACACGTAACGGACCCCAGCCAGGTTCATCTGGTTGAGGCCTTGCTGGATCAACTGCGCGAGGAACCAGTTCAGGGATTGAGCACTGGGTACGTAATGCCCGGAGTTGTTGTCGATTGAGGTCAAGAATCCCTGGGCGTTCGTCGAGAAGCAACCGACAGCCAACGCCTGACCTCCCGCCAACATGGTGCTGTGCTTCTTCCTCGTTTCCGCGCCCACGCCCCTCGCCCCTTCGTCCTGCGTGACGAGGACCCGGCCATCCATTCCAACAGCGAAGAGCCCATTGTAATTGAGGAGTTCCCGGGTGCTGCTCCAGAAGTGGCGATCCCTGGTGCGGACGATCTTTCCCCCTACGATCTCCACCTCGGCATGGGATTGCCGACCGGCGTCGTAGTAGCGGACGTTGCTTTGGAGGATCCCCATCTGGTCCAGCCGTGAGAGGGCTTGATCCACCGTGAACGACGGATGGTCATGGCTGGCACCGCCAGGAATGGCCAGGTCAAACAGGTTCCGCGCGGCAACGTTGAGACGCATCGGCATGGAAGACTCCCCCTCTGCAACACCCCCTCGAAACCAGGATATCGGGTGTTCGTAGACTTCCAGCCTGAGGCAGCAACCCGGATATTGCAAGAAGATCAAAACATGATGGAGACACTGGAAAGGCAACCCCAACCCATCCAGCCCGGTGGCTCACGGCGACGATGAAACCCTGTCGGTCAAGTCCGGACGCAGGAAGGCGAGCTCGAAGTCGTCCTGCGTCCGGATTGCGTTCTCAGGGCTCGCTGAAGCCGCCGCGCACCCACGCGTTGGCGGCATCCCGGGTGAACTTGAAGTTCACCGGCACGCGATGCTTCGCGACGGTCGCGCCAGCGTCGTCGATGGCTGACAGCAGCGCGTGGGGGTCATACTCATCGGCCACCATCTCGAGCCGGACCTCGTACCAGAGGCCCTCCCAGGCGATGGAGAGCTTCTTGGTCATGGCCTGCTCGTGCTGTCGCGCGGAGCGATCCAGGACCTCCGAGGCCGTCTTCACGAAGGTCGCGAACGCCGGCGCATCAAAGGGCTTGGGATTCTTCTTGTCGCGGCCCATCACCCACGGGCTGATGAGTACGGGCTCGGGGATCCCCTGCTTGCGGATCTCCACGGCCCAGCCGTCGTCGTCCTCGTTCTTGATGACCTTGGCCGTCCAGCCGTTCTTCCGCCAGAACGTCGGCTCCATCACTTCGGCTTCGGCGGGCGTCTGCTCGTTGCTCATGGCATTGCTCATACTCCCCCGGGTGACACCTCGCCAGGACACAATCCTGGAACCGGAATGCATCACGGCGGCGGCGCGGGGCTCCTATCCATTCAGAGAACAACGCTGCAAGGGAGCCCATCGATGACCTTTCTTCCTCGTGGTCTGGGGGTGCGGCTGCTTGCCTGCTCCCTGGTGCTGACGGCCTGCGCTGAAACCCGGGGGACACCGGATGCCGGCACGCCCCCTGTCGTGGCCTGGGATGGCACCTCCACCCCCATCGAAGAGAAGGGCGACTGGCTTGACCGCGGCGTCTTCGCTCCTTGCGAGTTCACCCCGCCACTGGGAACCGAGATCGACTGCGACACCCCGGCCCTCTTCAACCTGTCGCAATGCAACCCGAGCGCGCTCCGCACGGCGTCACGGCACGGCATCTACCAGACCGAGCTGCGACCGGACACCGGCGAGTACCCTTGGGGCGGAGCTGGCCTCCTGCTCCCGGAAGGGGGCGGCACGGGAACCTCGAACTTCGATCGCTTCACCCGGCAGCAGTTCGATGACCAGGGCATGCTCCTCACGAGCGTCTTCACCACAACCCGGGGCGTGGCCATCAAGACCGCGCTGGCGGGCTGTGACGTGCCCCAGCCCCACCACATCACCGGCTGCTATGCGGTCTGCACCAACGGCGTGCTCACGGAGAAGGGGACGTTCGACGCGGACCGCCTGGTCTTGAGCCGCGGTGAGGCCGAGTCCTCCGGGGGCCTGAACCTCGTCTCCGAGTCCGTCGTCGGGATTGGCCATCCGGTGGATGTCTACGTCACGAAGAACCATGCCTACGTGGTGTCCATCCAGCTCAAGCCGGACATGCCCTCGGGAGGCCTGACGGTCTTCGACGTCAGCGACCGCAACCACCCCGTGTTGAAGAAGGTCATCTCCCTGCCGGGCGACGGGTACTGGAACGCCGCGTGGGCCAAGGACGACGTCCTCTACGTCGCCACCAAGGCTTCCGGCGTCATCCTGTATGACATTTCAAACCCGGGGGATCCGACCTACCTCCGCAGCGTGCCCAGCGGCGCGCCCCCGAATGTCCACACCCTGTTCGTGGATGGCAACCGGCTCTACGCCATGGCGCTGCGGCCCGCGCAGACGATCATCTTCGACATCACGTCCCCGCGAGACCCCGTCCTGCTCAACCGCGTCGTCTTCTCGTCCGAGGAGTTCGTCACCAGCTATCCGCACGACTCCTTCGCCTACGAGGGCCGCCTCTACATCAACCACACGGACATCGGCTTCCTGGTCACCGACCCGAGCGACCCGATGCAGGTCAAGGAGCTGGGCAAGTACCACTACAACCGGCAGTACAGCCATGCCAGCGCGGTGGGGACCTTCGCGGGCCGCACCATCGCGTTCGAGGGCAGTGAGCAGGAGGGCGCGCACCTTCGCGTGCTGGATGTCACCGACCCGGCGAACATCCAGCTCATCGGCGAGCACCGGCTGCGTCCCACCACCTCCATCCACAACATGATCCTGAAGGGCACGAAGCTGTACGTCGCCTGGTACCAGGAAGGCGTGCGCGTGTTCGACGTGGCCAACCCCACGCTCCCCAAGGAGATTGCCTACTTCAACGCCTACCGTGAGACCGACCCGAAGCGGCTGGGCGTCGTCTACGAGGGCGTCATGGGGATGCGCGTCCCGGGCGACGGGTTTGTCTACGCGGTGGACACCTCGCGCGGGCTGCTCATCTTCAACGAGCCCTGAGTGCGCGAGAAGTGAGAGGGAGGAGCCTGCGCTCCTGAGACGATCGGGCCCCCTGGCCGTCGCATTCTGCTCACGCGGAAAGGACGTTCGGACACTGAACGTCCAGCGGGCCAGGGCCTAGATCCACGGCGCAGTCGAGGAAGCAAGGCAGGCGTCCCCTGTCCTCTTCCGTACACGGTCGGCACGCCGCCCGAAGGAGGATCGAAGTGCAAGCTCCCCACATTGTCTCTCCATTCATGCACGTGCGCAGACGCGCCATGGGTGCCATCGCATGGCTCGCGCTGGTCACCCCATGGATTCCGCTTCAGGCTCACGCGGAGCAACCGCCGCCGCCGTGCCATCCCAACCCGAATGCCAACGCGGATGTCGCCACTGTGGCCAAACGTGGGGACATCGTCGCGCTGCCCACGCCGCTGAAGGATCGGATCCTCCGGCTCGCAAGCCGGCCGCACACCTTCCTCCCCATGCAAGCCTATGCGGAGGCGGACACGCCGAGCCAACTCTTCCAGTACTACCTGCTGGATACCAATGGCTTCGAGCGCAACGTCTTCGTCAGCATCATTCCCGGCGTCAATGACACCGCGATGTTGACGGCCACGGGCGGCAACTGCGGGCTGCCCACCATCGCGTCGGTACGGCTCGTCGTCGAGCCGAAGCCCGGGCTTCCCACCGACCCGAACAACGTCCGTGCCTTCATCGACGTCTTCACGGACATCTCCGGGCTCTTCGTCATCAACAACGAGAGCGGGTGGTACGAAGGCTGGATGATCCACGACCTGGTCGTCCCGCCGGTCGCGCCCCCGCGTCCTGACGGGCGAGCCCAGTTCGGCACGATGACCGCCGCCGATGCGGCGATGCTGGCGAAGATCGGCCACCACAACAACGTCCCCGGGAATCTCTTCACGACGGATGGGAAGGGCGTCCGGTTCCCGAGCGAGAACGATCGCTTCCCGTGGATTCAGAGCAACGTCGTTCCCATCCAGCTCAGCATGGGGGCGTACAACGCCCTGCAGCAACTGGATGTCCACAACTACTGGGAGTTCAACTACACCACGAACTGGGTCCACCCGCTCTACGAGCTGCCGTTCACCGGTGGCTTCCCCGACAAGATTGGGGCGCCTCCTGACGCCTTCGAGGACGGTGAAATTGGCTTGCTGAAGTCAATCGTCCCCGGCTCGGGACCCCTGGGCGTGAAGAACTTTCCGCAAGAGTATGGAGACAGCCCGTATCGTCCCCGCGATCCGGACCTCTTCGACGCGGAAATCGACTCCCAGCGTGAGTTCCGCCAGCGATTCATCCCGAGCGGGCTCGCCAACGAAATCTTCCTGGATGTCTATGTCCGGCTGGCGTCGTTCATGCCCTGGGAGAAGAACCTGAACCGCCGCCTCTTCCAGGCCTATGCCCGGGAAGTCGCGCGGGTCGACATGAATGGTGACGGCGTCGTCTCGGCCGCCGAGGGTGACGTCGACTCCTCCTCGGATGGCTTCGCGGACAACTCGCGGTTGTTCATCCCCGCCACGGCGTTCAACCGCTTCGCGGTGACTCGCGAGATCAACGATGGCTATCTCGCACCTCGCTTCGCCCCCAGTCAGCGCGCCTGGCTGCTGACGGGCGGGCGCCAGGAGGTCAGTCCCACGGTAGACGCTTCCGCGGGGCGAGACGGCGACGACCGCTGAAGGACCCGGAGGGGTCTCGGTTCCGTGGCACTCCTCGCTGAGCGCCGCGGAACCGGGACAAGGCCACGAACTCCGTGCGCTTGCACCACCGCATCCGCGCCTCGCAGGAGCGGCGGCACGGAGTCCTCCAGTACCTCCTGGGGGAGGGCTAGAACTTCTGGCGTGCCTGGCCGTTGAATGCCGCCATGGCCCACTTCGTACCGTTTGCCCTGCGCGCGCTCCTGCCGCTGGGATTCGCAGCCGTCTTCGTGACGTTATCGCCCCAGGTCCTCGCGGCCCGGGCGACCTCACGCTCCCTGGGGGGCGAAAACCGCTACCTGACCCATGTCACCACCGACAAGCCGCTCTACCGCCCCGGGGAGCAGGTGCTGGTGCGGGGCCTGGTGCTGGACGCCCTGAACCGCAAGCCGTACGCGGGCTCACTCCATGCGCAGGTGGAGGTGCGCGGGCCCAAGGGGGACGTCGTCACCACCAGCACGGCGTCCACGGCGGACTCCGTGTGGGGCTACGCCTGGCCCATCCCCGCTGGCCAGGCCGGCGGCGAGTACACCCTGCGCGTCACCTATCCGTGGACGGGCGCGGCCCCCGCGGAGCGGAAGTTCGACGTGCGCGCCTACCGGGCCCCCCGGCTCAAGTCCCAGATTGAGTTCCTCCGGGACGGCTACGGGCCGGGCGACACCGTCACCGCCACGCTGGACGTGAAGCGCGCGGAGGGCGGCGTGCCCGCGGGCGCGAAGGTGACGGCCAACGCGCTCGTGGATGGCGCCAACGTGGCGCAGGTGCCGTGCACGGTGGACGCGAAGGGGCGCTGCACGGTGAGCTTCCCGCTGCCCGCCGCCATGGAGCGCGGCGAGGGCACGCTGGCCTTCACCATCCAGGACGGCGGCGTGGTGGAGTCCGCGGCGAAGACGATCCCCATCCTCCTCCAGACGCTGGACCTGGCCATGTACCCGGAGGGCGGCGACCTGGTGGCGGGGCTCGCCTCGCGCGTCTACTTCGAGGCGCGCACTCCCGCGCGCAAGCCGGCGGACCTGATGGGCCGGATCGTGGAGGTAGAGAGCGGCAAGGTCGTCGCCCGCGTGAGCTCCGAGCACGAGGGCCGTGGCCGCTTCGAGCTGACCCCGCAGGCGGGGGTGCGGTACGCGCTGCGCATCGACTCGCCGTCGGGCATCCGGAAGAGCTTCCCGCTGCCGGAGGTGAAGCCGAGGGGCGCCGTCATCCGCGTGCGCGAGGACGTGGTTCCCGCGGGCAAGCTGGTGCAGCTCGTCGTGGGCCTGACCAACGTCGGCCGCGCGACGGTGACGCTGAGCCAGCGCGAGGTGCGCGTCGCCTCCGCGGTGCTGGACGACGTGAAGGGCGGGCCGGTGACGTTGAACCCCGGCGAGGCGGACGGCGTGCTCGTCGCCACGGTGTGGGACCACGACGGGCGGCCCCTCGCGGAGCGGCTGGTGTTCCGCCAGCCCTCGAAGGAGCTGTCGGTGGAGCTGAAGGCGGACCGCACGCGCTACGTGCCCGGTGGCCCCGTGCAGCTCACGGCCCGGACGACGCGCGGCGGTCAGCCGGTCTCCGCGCTGGTGATGCTCACCGTGACGGATGACGCGGTGCTGGAGCTCCAGGAGAATCGCGACCAGGCGCCGCAGCTCCCGGTCATGGTGTTGCTGGAGCCGGAGGTGAAGGAACTGGCCGACGCGCAGCTCTACCTCGACGCGAAGAATCCGAAGTCCAGGCTGGCGGTGGACCTGCTGCTGGGAACGCAGGGCTGGCGGCGCTTCGCGCTGACCGACACGAAGGCCTTCCTCGCCCGGCACGGTGAAGCGGCGATGCGCGTGCTCGCGGTGCGCTGGCCGCCGGAGCCCGTCCGCAAGCCCCGGCCGTCCGCCATCGCCAAGGCCGGACGCGGCGCCGCCGTGGGGGGAATGCTGCGAATGGAAGAGCCCCTGATGGACCGGAACGTCGAGGACGAGGATGACGCCTTCGCCGGCGCGGCCGAGGGCGCGGCCATCCCCCAGATGGCCCCCGTCGCCGCGGCGGCTCCGCCTCCCATGCCCCCGGCGGATGCGCCCGCGGAAGTGGAGGCACCGGCCCCCGTGCTCCAGGCGGCGAAGGAGGAAGAGGCGCCAATGGAGCGCAGGAGGAGCCTTCGCGCGAAGCGAGACTTCAACGCCGACGACAAGCAGGTCATCCAGGGGCAGCTGATCTACCTCCGCGAGTTCGCGCACACCGCGCGGCCCAACCGCAAGTCGGGAGACCGGGTCGACTTCGCGGAGACGCTCTACTGGAACGCCGGGGTGCGCACGGATGCCCGCACCGGCGAGGCGCGGGTGTCCTTCGCGATGAGCGACTCGGTGACGACGTTCAAGGCGTTCGCGGGAGCCGTGGGCGGTGACGGCGCGCTCGGTTCGGCGGTGGCGGAGCTGGAGTCCGTGCAGCCGTTCTACGCGGAGCCCAAGCTGCCGCTGGAGGTGACGTCAGGAGACGTGGTGCGGCTGCCGGTGGCGCTGGTGAACGGGACGGAGGCGCGGCTTTCGGGCGCGGGGGTGAAGGTGGAGCTGAAGGGAGACGTGAAGGTCTCCGGCGGCTCCACGCTGGACCTGGCCTCGCAGGCGCGCGGCCGGCAGCTCTTCTCCCTGGAGATTGGCCAGGAAGCAAAGCCGGTGGACGTGAAGCTCACGGCGAGCGCGGGCGAGTACACGGACGTCGTCACCCGCACGCTGTCCATCAAGCCCCGGGGCTTCCCGGGCCGCGTGTCCTACGGCGGGCTGGTGTCCGCGAAGGCACCGGCGGTGCACCCGGTGGTGCTGCCCAAGAGCCTGGTTCCCGGCACCGTGCGGACGTCCATCGCCGTGTACCCGGGCCCGCTGGCCAACATGACGGAGTCGCTGGCCCGCCTCATCCAGGAGCCCTCCGGCTGCTTCGAGCAGACCAGCTCCACGACGTACCCCATGACGATGGCGCAGCAGTACTTCCAGACGCACACCGGCGTGAACCCGGAGCTGGTGGCGAGCGCGAAAGAGAAGCTGGAGCGCGGCTACCAGCGGCTGATGGGCTTCGAGACGCCCGAGAAGGGCTACGAGTGGTTCGGGGAGAAGCCCGGCCATGAGGCGCTGACCGCGTTCGGCCTGCTGCACTTCACGGACATGCGCCAGGTGCGCGACGTGGACACCGCGATGATGGAGCGCACGCGCGAGTGGCTGCTCCAGCAGCGGGACGGCCAGGGCGGCTTCAATCGCAAGCGCCGCGCGCTGCACGTGTGGGTGGAGGACCCGGACACGTCGAACGCGTACATCGTCTGGACGCTGTTGGAGAGCGCGGGCCAGCCGGCCTCGCAGGCGAAGGAGCTGTCGCGCGAGGTGGCCTCGGTGAAGGCCGCGGCGGCGAAGAGCACCAACAGCTACGTGGTGGCCCTGGCGGCCAACGTGCTGGCGCTCGCCGGTGACACCGCCGAGGCCCGGAAGCTGATGGGCCGGCTCGCCTCCTCGCAGGGGAAGGCAGGCGTGGTGGACGGCGCGACGCAGTCCATCGTGGGCAGCATGGGCGAGACGCTGAACATCGAGACCACCGCGCTGGCGACGCTGGCGTGGATGCGCGACCCCGCCTACGTGGGTAACGTGGAGCGCGCGATGAAGTTCCTCGCGGAGTCCAGCGACGGTGGCCGCTACGGCGCGACGCAGAGCACGGTGCTCGCGCTGCGCGCCATCATCGCCTACGACAAGGCGCGCGCGTCCAAGCTCACCCCGGGGCTGGTGCGCGTCTACGTGGATGGCCGTCCGGTGGGCGAACCGGTGCGCTTCGACGGCTCCACCCAGGAAGCCCTCAAGCTGCCCGACGTGAGCGCGCTGCTGGGCACGGGCGAGCGCCGCGTGGAGCTGCGGATGGAGGGAGGCGCGGAGCTGCCGTACTCGGTGGAGGTCACCTACAACATGCTGACGCCGGACAGCTCCAAGGACACGGCCGTGACGCTGGAGGTGGCGCTGGCGAAGACGGCCCTCACCGAGGGTGAGCCCACGGAGGCGCGGGTGGTGGTGGCCAACCGCACGGGCCAGAAGCTGCCCACGGCGGTGGCCATCTTCGGCGTGCCGGGCGGACTGGAAGTGCGCCACGACCAGCTCAAGGAGCTGGTGAAGCGGCAGGTGGTGGATGCGTACGAGGTGCTCGGGCGCGACGTCGTCCTGTACTGGCGTGGCATGGAGCCGAACAAGCGCATCGACGTGCCGCTGTCCCTGGTGGCCGCGGTGCCCGGCACCTACACGGGCCCGTCCAGCCGCGCGTACCTGTACTACGCGGACGAGCACAAGGTGTGGAGCGAGGGCGTGAAGGTCTCCATCGCACCGAAGCCGTAGCCGGACCGAATCGACCGGGCCTCCGACCAGGGACCGGTGGGCATGACGTATAGGCAGGTACACCCGTACCTGCTCCCGTCCATGACCCACCGGCCCCAGCCCTCCCGTCCTCCCCAGTGCCGGCGCGCCCTCTTCGTGGCGCTCGCCCTCCTCCTCCCGCTCACCACCGCTTGTGGTGACGAGGAGCCCATCCAGAAGCCCGGCCCCGTCGAAACCCAGGCCGATGCGGGCGGTCAGGATGCGTCCACCTCGACGACGCCCGACGCCTCCTGTGCCAGCGCCACCTGCGATGCGGGGGTCATCGTCGAATCCCCCGACGCGGGCCCCGCGGATGGCGGTGTAACGGATGCCGGCACGGCGGATGCCGGCGCTCCGGATGCCGGCCCGGACGTGCCCCTGCCCCTGCCTGTCGACCTGAGCGCCCCGTCCGAGCTGCTCGTGCGCAGCGACGACTTCGCGGTCTTGCGCGTCGGCGTCGAGCGGCACGAGGGCTTCACCGGTCCCGTCACCCTTTCCATCCGTGGCCTGCCCTCCGAGTTCTTCGTGGCCGACCGGAGTGTGTCGGAGGGCACGAGCGCGGCGGCGCTGGCCGTGAGTGTGTCCGGGCGCGTCGGGCCGGGGACCCGCCTTGACGCCACGCTGGTGGCCACCGCGGAGGGCCGGTCCACCTCTCGTCCGTTGCGGATGCTGGTCGCGGGCCCCTCCTTCACGCTGGACCCCACCTTCCCCGTGGTGCCCCTGGGCTGGGCGGATTGGTCGCGGTTCCTCGACGTGTCGCCGGACGGCAAGCTGCTCACGGCCTATCCCATCGCCAACGCCTCCTCGCCGAGCGCCCAGGGCTACGTCCTCGATCGCCACCATGCGGACGGCATCCCGGACCTGACGTTCGGGATGCTCGGGTCGGTGACGCACCCGCGTCCGGCGATGTCACGCATGCTCGCGTTCAAGGCCCTGCCCACGGGAGGCAGCCTCGTGGCGGGCGCCGCCGCCGACTGCCACGACGGCGACAACGCGACCCCCTGCACGATCCGCGTCTCGCGCCATCTCGCCACGGGCATGCTCGATACGAGCTTCGGGGACGAGGGCGTCGCGTCGACGCGCTTCAATTCCGCTTCCCGCTCCCTGGTGAAACTCCTCGTGGACGAGGCGGGCCGGGTGTCGGTGGCCCTGACGTACTACGACTACGACCTGACCCAAAGCGGACCCTACGTCTACGCCGTGCAACGGTGGGAAGCGGATGGCAGGCCTGTCGCGGGGTTCGGGACGGAGGGGCGGGCAACGTACGCGCTCCCGGCCTATGAACAGCGCTTCAACAACCTACGCGAGGCCCTCCAGACGAAGGACGGAACCGTGGTCATCGCCGTCTCGCTCTTCGACAGTGGCAGCCCGGGCAACCACGGACTGGGGTTCGTCCGCATGGACGGCAAGACCGGGCAGGCCAGGTGGTCGGTGGAAAGCAGCCCCAATCTCCATCGGAACGTCGCCACGGACGGGCACGGCCGGTTCGTCTCACTCCTCAACACGTATGCCCCCGGTTATGACCTCCTCGTGCAGTGGTACGACGAGACCGGCACGCGCATCTACTTCGGCACGGGAAGCACCACGATGCCGCCGCGCCAGCTCGCCATCGGCTCGGCCAATGAGTTGTTCTTCGATGACGCAGGCACGCCCTACACGGTGGGACAGATTGAGGGGGGTGGAGGGCTGGCGGTGGTGCGCTTCACCCGGCACGGGCCGGTGGACCCGGGGTTTGGCACCAACGGCATCCTCCGGTTGGACGTCCGGCTGAACTCCGTGTCTGGCTTCATCCGTGAGCCCAATGGCTGTCTGCTCGCGAAGACGGTGCCGGAGCCGGGACTGGTCCGCTTCTGGCCGTGACGTGACAGCCTCTCTCTACGATAGAACGGGAGCTTCTTCCCGCGCCGCACCCTTGAGATGGCCCATCCCGATACCTCCGTCATGGCCCTGCTGGCCCGCGTCTACGACTCCCGCAACAGCCACTTCGATGCGGAGGGACGCTACAGCCATCGGATCCCCTCCACCTTCACGGAGGCGGAGCATCAGCAACTGAGGGACACCGGGCTGGTGCCCAATGTCTTCATCCAGTGGGGACATGACGAGGTCATCACCCGGTTGCGCCAGTCTGCCGCGAAGGTCGACCTGCGCCCGGCGGCCGATGCGTTCGTGGCCTCGATGGGGTCCGCCGACCTCGCCTGGTTGACCGTGCTGCCCGCCGCTGTCCTCGGGCGCGCCATGCCGGTCCACGCCGAGGACCCCATGGGCGGCGGCAGCTGCCGTGTCTGCTTCTTCAAGGCGGACGTCATCGACACCACCCAGGCCGCGTACTTCCGTCACCTGGAGGGCGCGGGCTGGGGCGACACCCAACCGGTCAACGGCGTCCTCGCACTGAACGCCGCCATCGCCAGTCCACCGTCCGCCTGGCCGAAGCCCACGCCGCGAGACGTCTGGGTGTTCCACCAGGTGCTCGACCTGCTGCGTGGCCTTCCCTCCACGGCACGCTACAGCCAGGCGCGCACCGCGCTCCACAAGGCTGGACTCCTGAGTGCCAGCCGTCCCTCGCGCTGCGGGACCGTGCTGGAAGCGCTCGCGTTCATCGGCATCCTGCAGACGCCCGAGCACCCGGGCCTGATGACCTGCTTCACGACCGCCATCGAGCGTGACCAGCGCCCCTCCGTCCGCGTCGAGGTGCCGGCGCCGCTGGCGTGGTGGTCGGCGAAGGAGGGCCTCCAGGAGACGCTGGTGGCCACACTGTTCGGCCATCTCGAGCGACCGACGGCGGAGCCCATTCCGCCCTCAGCAGCGTCTACCGCGCGCCGCAAGACGGCCAGCCCGGCCGGCGCCCGGCCCAAGTCCATCCCCGGCCCGCCAGCCCCGGGCAGCGTGTATGCCATCCGCTTCCGCGAGGATTTGTGGGGTGCCGCCTATTGCCATGAGGTGCGCACCGACGGCCGAGGCCGGATGGAGTTCCTCGACCTGCTCTCCCCCACTCCGCCCACGGCGGACCAGGTGACGGGCATCGGTTTCCGGGACCGCCTGAATGGCGAGCGATGGCAGACCTGGTGCGGCGGTCTCGATAAGACTCCTGGGGTCAAACGCATCGCGATGGATGTCCCCGCCCCCGCGCACGGCCAGCCCGTACCGGAGCGCATCCCCCACGGCGGCGCCCGTGACCTGCAGCACCTGGCCGGGTGGAACCTCAGATTCTGAGCGCGTTTCCCGCGCAACTTCCGCGCGCGGTCCGGGTTCATGGGGGCTTTCCTGGAGGAATTCCCCATGAAGCGAAGCGGAACGACGCAGTTCATCTGGGCGTGCGCGCTGTGGACCCTGGGCACCGCTGGCTGTGGAAGCCCGGAGGACACGTTCGACTCCGGCGATGGCGTGACCTGGGGAACGTCGCAGGCGGCCCTCACCGTGTACGAGCAGGCCGCGCTGGATACGGCCAACAACGCGGCGGGCTGCAAGTCGCTCGGGAACTTCTACTGGGAGATTGGCAACGGGTCCGGGCTGCTCTACGGCCTCACGAAGGGCAGCGGCGTCACGGCCACGACGGTGATGCCCATCGCGTCCGCGAGCAAGTGGCTCTACGCAGGGGCCTACGTGCAGTCCAAGGGGTACGCGAACCTCACCGCGGATGAGAAGAAGCGGCTCAACTTCACCAGCGGCTACATCGACGAGAACACCACCCTGTGTGACGCCGCCGGGACGACCGTCTCCGCGTGCTACGGGCCTTCCTTCAAGGACGTCACCTATCGCCCGCTCCAGAACGGCCGCTTCTTCTACAACGGCGGGCACATGCAGAAGCTGGCCCTGGATGACATCGGCGCGCGCAAGGGTACGGGCCTCCTGAGCGTCATGGATTGGCTCAATCCCTTGCTGGGCACCACATTCCCGGAGTCCGACAGCGATGTCGCCGTGGCGGGAGGTTTTTCCGGCAGCGCGGCGCAGTACCGCGTCTTCCTGCTGAAGATGATCAACAGTCAGTACGCGCTGTCCTCCAAGCTGTCCGTGGACTCCGTCCCCGCCTGGTCGGGAGGCCCCAACGTGGCCTACACGCCGTGGTCCGCCGCGGGCGAGGCGTACTACGGGCTTGGGCACTGGATTGAAGGAGAGACCGTCGGCAGCTCCTGGACCGTGACGGGCCACTCGTCGGCGGGGGCGTTCGGCTTCTATCCCTGGGTGAACGCGGCCAGGACCCGGTACATGGTCCTGGCCCGCAGCCGTCAGCTCGGCACCGAGGAGGGCGAGAAGTCACGCGCCTGTGCCCAGACCGTCCGCAAGGCGTACGAGATGGGCGTGGCACAACCGTGATCAGGGCATCTTGTCCTTGCGCATGAACACCCGCCGGCTCTCGTCGAGCCCCCGTGCAAGATGCTCGGCCCGGATGACCTCCAGGGCCGGCGTCAGGGTCTCGACGACCCGGAAGCCCAGCCGCGCGTAGTAGGGCGCGTTCCACGGCACGTCGCGGAAGGTGGAGAGCAACAGGGCGGGCCATGCCGGCTCGAGGGCCGAAATCAGCGCGGCGCCCAACCGCCGTCCGGCATGGGTCGGCAGCACGTCCAGTTGCTCGATGTAACCGCAACCCTCCACGGGTCGTGCCATCAGGAATGCGACCGGACGCCCATCCTCCCCTTCCGCGACGGTCAGCCCGCCCGTGGCGATGCGGGCCGCGAGCGTGTCCGCGTCGGTGGGTTCATCCTCCACCAGGGCCGCGAGGTCCGTGCCCAGGAAACGGCGTGCGGAGAGACGCTCGATTTCGCGCACACGCGCGATCTCGTCGAGGCGGGCGGGGCGCAGGCGCGCAGGGGGATGCACACTCATGGGACAGGCAGTGTGCCCCCGCTCGCAACACCGCGGGCGAACATCCGTCCCAGCCACGCGTCGCGCGTCGCAATGCAGGCGCGCGCCACGTCGGACTGGGGGGCGATGTCGTAGAAGCCATGGAAGGCTCCGCCCCAGACGTGCAGTTCGCACTCGCCGCCCGCATCGAGGATGCTACGCGCATAGGCGACGGCTTCATCCCGGAACGTCTCCCCTGCCGCGACGTCGATGAAGGTCGGCGGCAGCCCCCGCAGGTCCGTGGCGCGCGCGGGCGCGGAATAGGGAGACACGTCCGGGCCCCCACAGCGCTCGCCCAGCACCGCGCGCCAGGCCGTCAGATTGCTGGTGCGGTCCCAGACTCCGACGCCGTCATACCGACGGGCGGATTCCGTCTCGTTGCGGTCATCCAGCATCGGGCATTGCAGCAGTTGACCCAACAGCTTCGGGCCGTGCCGATCCCGGGCCAGGAGCGTGGTTCCGGCCGCGAGCCCGCCACCACCGCTTCCGCCGAAGATGACCAACTGCTTCGGATCAAACCGCAGCCGGTCGGCGTTCGCCGCCATCCAGAGCAGCCCGGCGTAACAATCCTCCACCAGGGTCGGCGCCGGATGCTCGGGCGCCAGCCGGTATTCGACCGTCACGCAGACCGCGTCATGACGGAGCGCCCAGTCCACGAGCGGCTTCGCTCCCGCGAAGCGGGTCCCCATCACCATCCCGCCGCCATGGATGAAATAGACGGCAGGCCCCGGGACCGAGTGGCCCTGCCGGGCAATGACCGAGACCGTGATCTCTGCGCCCTGATAACCGGGGATGCTGTAATCGACGCAGTGGACCTTCGCGTCGCCAATCAGGTCCTCCCGGGCCACGCGGCTCAAGCCACGGAAATGCTCCAACTGCGCCAGCGTCATCTGCCGGGGCACATACCCCTCCAGCGCGGGCAGGAGGGCGGCCAACTGTGGGTCGAATTCAATAGGGTGAGCGCTCATCCTCGAAGAGGATCAAGCCTCGGTGCTCGCGTCAAACGATCTCTGCGACTGAACGCTGGGCCGAGAAGCAGAGGTTGCTCTTCTTGTTCACGAGGAGGCGCCTTACGCGTCGCTGAAGCGCGCGGTCACGGCGTGGTGGTCGGAGGCCGTGCCTACGTCCACCACTTGAGCCGCGAGCAGCCGCCAAGCCAACCTGGGCGAGGCGAAGACGAAGTCCGTGCGGAAGTCGATGACCTCCCCCTCGCGTTGGCGCCGGGCGGTAACCCACTGGGAATCGGCCGGCTTGAGGCGAAGTGTGTCCAGCCAGCCGAAGCCCTCCAGGTCGTCGATGACGTCGAAGCGTGGCGGATGCCCGTACTTGTCCACCCGCGCACGGCGGACGCGGTCGGCCAGGTCCACCGGATAGGGATCCGCGCGGGACAGGGAGTTGAGGTCCCCGGCCAGGATGAAGGCCCGCTCACCGAAGACCGTGGGCTCGATGAGGGAACTCAGATAGCGCGCCTCCACGAAGCGCAGGGACTCATGGTGGGAGTCGAAGTGGGCGGCGAAGAGGGTCAGCGGCTCCGCGCCCGTCTCCAGTTCACACTCAAGGAGGCAGTGGCCGATGAAATGGGCATTGGCATGGGCGCGAACCGAGCGCAGGGGCAAGCGGCTCGCTACGGCCACGTGGTAGCGGCTGCCGCTGGGACGGGGACGCGCGATGCCCAGTCTCACGTGGGCGTCGGTGGCGGGGAGGTTGAGCGCGGCGGCGACCTGACGGAGCCGCTCGCCGTCCTCCCAACCCAGGCACTCCTGCAGCACGAGCACGTCCGGGCGCTCACGGGCGATGAGGGCCAGGAGCAGCGGCATCCGCTCCTCGCCTCCCATCAGGGTGTTGAGCGTCATCACCTTCAGCGGCATGCCGGACAGACTACCTCCGCGGGCATCGCGGGGGCTTTCGTCTACGGCGCGTCTCTCGATACCCACCCCACCATGAATCCAGACAGTGACTCACATCGCAAGGGACAGAAAAGGGGTGATACCATGGCGATGAACCATACGACCACTGGCGGATGCCATGCCATTCGAAGCCCAGCAGCCCACCACGTATCCCTGGCCTGGCAAAGTCATTCCTTGGAGTGCCGCGCTCAGGCACGGGCCGGCCAAAAGCACTCGTACGCTGGCGGATCTGCCACATGGAGAAAACGTCCAGATCGTTTCCAGCTCGGGTGACTGGCTTTACGTTGAGTGCCGTCACGAAAGCCGGATGCCCTTGAAGGGATACGTGTCACGTGAGCTAATCAAGCACGCCCAACCCACACACTCGTCCCCGGCCGGCTCTCAGAACGCCAAAACGGTCGTCACACCGCAGCACTTTGGTTCCCCCGTCCGGCAAGATTACAGTTCGGCTCACGACCCCTCTGTAGCATTTCAACTAACCCAACCGAAGATCATCGCCATCGCCACGGACACATATTTAAAGCCTACGCATTTCATTGCGGACCCAAAGCTTCCGGGCAAGCACGTACTGGGGTTCGGCCAGGACCTTTCGTTCGCAACGGGACGTGCGCAGCCTCATGGACCCAGCGTGGGTACAACTCCCGCTGCCCTGGATGGCAAGATGCGCCGCCTGTTGAAGGAGTTCGCGGGCAATGACACCCGAGGCAAGGCCCGGCGGCTGTTTGATGCCTTTCTCAAGCCACAGCGCGCCTTGCTCTTCTGGAGTGACTCTGGCCTCACCGCGGATGCTGAGGCTCATCCCAACATCACCACCTTCGTCCATCGAGCACTGTCCGCACCGAATTCGCCGGAGCGCACAGCGGGACAGGTGCGAATCCATCAGGCGCTCGAAAAAGTGGGCTGGAACATCAATGCGGTCACGCCCATAAAAGGGTTGGGCGTACCCGCGTTCAACGAAGGCAGCCCCGCGTGGCACACAGGTGATTTCAGCAATGGACTGGGGGTGATGATCAATGGCATCCAGCACGTCGTCGTCATCGCAAAGGAGTACCGGTTCGACCGACCCAAGAGCGAGTACACCATCAAACTAGAGTATGTCTTCTACGACGTTTTCGGTCTGGATGATGACGACCTGCAAGAGTATGGCGCGGATGGCGGATTCGACAGCGACGCGTCACAGGGCATTACGGCTTGGTGGCAGCTACAGTTCCAACATGGGTATGTACCGCTCATCACCCGAATCGCCTTCGAGCGGGAGTTCACGGTTCCCGTTCCCGCCGCAGGAGCCGTACGCCGATGACCGCCGCACGTTGGAAGAACCCGGGCGCGATCGGACTCGGTGCGCTGCTGTCGGGCCTGCTAGCCGCGCCTTGGGTTTATGTCGTCGCCTTCAATGCGCTCTTCGCGTTTCCACCACCCTTTGCCTTGATGGTGGCCCCCCTGTTGGTCGTAGCGACACTGGACCTCGGACTGGAGGCGTTCGCACGGCTCCATGGGTTCACGCGGCTCCGGCGACTGGGAGCGGCCCTGTCGGTAGGTAGTCTGCTCACGAGCCTCTGGGTCCTGTCGGGCTTCACGCTGATGACCGATTCCGAGCGGCTGGGATTGCTGGCGACTGTTTGGCTCGGGGCCTCACTGGCCTGCCTCATCATCTGGTTGGCGATCGGCGTTACTGGCCCTGCGGTGCTCCTCCATTCGCGCCTAGACTCGCCGATGAGACGGCGAGCCGCGCTGGCCGTGGCGTTACTGCTGTTCGGTGGCCTTTTCGCGCTCTGCCTTCACTACTTGTTGACGCCCGCGAGCTTCATCGGGGGTCCGCCTTCGCCAGTTCCCATCGGATAAAGGACTCCGCGGGCCACCTCCCCTTCCGCCCGCTTCTCCATGACCCGCCGGTGGGGTCCAGCTGGGTCTTGAGGCACGTGCTCCGCCATGGAAGGCTCGCTGGATGGAAAACCAGGAGAACAGCGGCCTTCGAATCGTGTTGCTGACCCAGCTGGACACGGCCTGGGCGCTCACCCAATACCATCTCAACGGGCTCACCACGCAGGAGTGCCTGCTCCGGCCCGCACGAAAGGGCCTGCACGTGGAGCAAGGCACGGACGGCGTCTGGCGCGCGGAGTGGCCGGAGTCAGAGGGCTACGACATCGGGCCCGCGTCCATCGCCTGGCTGACCTGGCACATGGGTTTCTGGTGGTCGATGGTGCATGACCACTCATTCGGGCTCGGCACACTGAAGCGCGAGGACGTGCACTGGCCCGGAACCGCCGAGGGCGTGCAGGCATGGATTGCACGCCTGCACGACCAGTGGAGGAACTCCGTCACGGGACTGGACGGCGCAGAGCTGCACGCGTCGAAGCGCACCCGGTGGCCCCTGGAGGGCAGGCCCTTCGCGGACATCGTCGCGTGGGTGAACCTGGAGCTGATGAAGAACGCGGCGGAGCTGGGCTACGCGCGCTTCGTCCTGGCCGTGGCGGACAGGTAGTTGGATCAGACGTCGCCGCTGGCGGTTCCCACGATGCGGATGTCGCTCGACCCCGGATTGCTGCACGTCGCATCAATGCTGACCCGCCAACTGGGAACATCCGAATGGATGATGAGCGTCCCTGTCCATGCGGAGCAGGCGGTCGTGGCACTGCCGGAATGAATGATGACTCTCGAATCTGGCAGCGTCACGACTTGTCCAGCCAGCGGAAGCGGGCGGCCGATGATGACCTGGATGGAGCGGCCGATCATCTCGGGGCAGCTTCCCGTCGTCTTGGGCGGAGCAATGTAGAAGGTGAAACTGTTCTGGTCGCAGGTCGAAGGCGCCACGCAATAGTTTTCCTTGTCCCTTTTTTCATCGAAGCCAAAGGTCTGACCCGAGATGGCGGGGCTCGTGAACGACCAGTCACAAGTGGCCTTCGCGGGCCGGCAGCAAGCCGTGGCGCCACCGGGACAATCCGTCGTGAAGCAGCCCACCGGATTGCTGTCCGAGCCTCCAGCACAAGCACCAAGGCTGAACGCATCCCTACCAGAGCGGCTGCACGAGAAAAGGTGCGCGCCGTCGCAGAAGGTCCTGCCGGGCTCGCAGACAACCGCGCCCACGAGGCTGTCGGAAACGGTGACAAGGGACTCCGGAGACATCTGGGGTCCCAGGGACCCTTCATCCCCCAGACAGGCAGTGACGAGAGACAGGAAGACACACATTGAAACCACGACGAGGGAGCGCGTTGGCATGGCGGAACCAATAGGCCTCCGCACCCTCTCCGGTGAATCCCTCCGGAGGGGTATGCTCAGTCGGGCTCAACCAAGGTCATGCGTGGGGGTGTCATGCCGAAGCAACACAACGGAGCGGATGATCCGAACGCCGCTGGGTACTCCGTCCGCCGGCCCGGAGAGAGCGCACGAGAGAAGCAGAACGCGCTCGCGAAGGCCGCGCCGATCAAGACCTTCTTCACGCGGCTCTTCGGAATGCACACCGATGAGCGTGCCTGGGGGCGCGGCGCCGAAGGCGAGGAACGCGTAGGCCGGTTGCTCGAACCCCTGCGAGCGCAGGGCTGGTTCATCCAGCACGACGTCAGGATTGGCCAGAACGGCGCGAACGTGGATCACCTCGTGATTGGCCCGCCGGGCGTCTACGTCATCAACACCAAGTTCCTCCGCCAGAACGTGTGGGTCGCCGGGAACGTCATCAAGGTCGGCGGCTCCAACAAGGACTACGTGAGGAAGGGCGAAGCAGAGGCCAAGCGGGTCCGTGAAAAGCTGCTCGCGGCGACGCGACTCCGCTCGCTCTGGGTCCAAAGCCTGCTGGTCTTCGTGGACGCGGAGCTCGTGGTGAGGGAGCCACCGAGGAACGTCCCGGTGCTCGGAGATCACGAACTGGTTACGGCCCTGCTCGCCCAGGAAGTCACGCTGGGGCGGGACGAAGTCATGGCGCTCGCCAGGGCCGCCCAGCAGATGGCGACCTGGGGCTGAGCGCCCCGCGCTTGACTATCCATAAGCCTCAACTTATGCGTCGCGCATGCAGCGCGTGGCCGTGGCCGAGAACAAGATCTTCCAGGCACTGGCGGACCCGAACCGCCGGGCGATTCTCGTGTCACTCACGCGTGGCGAAGCGGCGGTGAAGGACCTCACGGCGCGATTCGACATCTCGCAGCCCGCGGTCTCCCAGCACCTCGCTGCCTTGAAGGGCGCTGGCCTGGTGAAGGGCCGGCGTGAAGGGCGTTGCACCTACTACCGGGTGGATCCACGCGGAATGAAGCCGCTCATCGACTGGATCGCGCACTACCGCGCGTTCTGGTCGGAGCACGTCGACCGCCTCGAACAACTGCTGGAGAAAATGGACCCATGACCTCCTCCGACAAGACCGCCGCTCAGCGCCGTTCGAACCCCGCGGACAGCCATGACCTCATCCGCGTCCAGGGCGCTCGCGAGAACAACCTGAAGGACGTCAGCGTGGAGCTGCCCAAGCGGCGGCTCACCGTCTTCACGGGCGTCTCCGGCTCCGGCAAGTCGTCGCTCGTCTTCGGCACCATCGCCGCGGAGTCCCAGCGGTTGATCAACGAAACCTACAGCGCGTTCGTCCAGGGCTTCATGCCCACGCTGGGCCGCCCCGAGGTCGACGTCCTGGAAGGACTCACGACCGCCATCATCGTCGACCAGGAGCGCATGGGCGCGAACTCCCGCTCAACGGTCGGCACCGCGACGGACGCCAACGCCATGCTGCGCGTGCTGTTCAGCCGCCTGGGCAAGCCTTACATCGGTTCGTCCAACGCGTTCTCCTTCAACGTCCCGTCGGTCCGCGCCACAGGCGAGATGACCGTCGAGAAGGGCGAGGGCAGCAAGACCGAGAAGAAGGTCTTCAACGTCACCGGCGGCATGTGTCCGAAGTGCGAGGGCATGGGGCAGGTCAGCGACATCGACCTGACCCAGCTGTATGACGACAGCAAGTCGCTCAACGAGGGCGCCCTCACCATCCCCGGCTATAACGTGGACGGCTGGCTCGTGCGCATCTTCGGGGCCTCGGGCTTCATCGACCCGGACAAGCCGATCCGCAAGTACACCAAGCAGGAGCTTCACGACTTCCTCTACAAGGAACAGACCAAGGTGAAGGTCGACAAGATGAACCTCACCTACGAGGGGCTCATCCTGCGGATCCAGAAGTCGTTCCTGTCCAAGGACGTGGACGCCATGCAGCCGCACATCCGTGCGTTCGTGGAGCGCGCGGTCACGTTCACCTCCTGCCCCGAATGCAAGGGCACCCGGCTCAGCGCGCCCGCCCGGTCCTCCAAGATCAAGGGCATCAACATCGCCGACGCCTGCGCGATGCAGATCAGCGACCTGGCCGAGTGGGTGCGCGGCCTGGACTCGCCGTCCGTCGCGCCGCTGCTGGCGTCGCTGCGGCACACGCTCGAGTCGTTCGTGGAGATCGGCCTGGGTTACCTCAGCCTCGACCGGCCCGCCGGCACGCTGTCGGGCGGTGAGGCGCAGCGCACCAAGATGATCCGCCACCTCGGGTCCTCGCTCACGGACGTGACCTACGTCTTCGACGAGCCGACGGTCGGACTGCACCCGCACGACATCCAGCGGATGAACGAACTGCTGCTGCGGCTGCGCGACAAGGGCAACACCGTGCTCGTGGTCGAGCACAAGCCGGAGATGATCGCGATCGCAGACCACGTCGTCGACCTGGGCCCCGGAGCCGGCACCGCTGGCGGCGAGGTGGTCTTCGAAGGCACCGTCGAGGCGCTGCGCGCGAGCGACACGCTCACCGGGCGCCACCTGAGCGACCGGGTCGCCCTGAAGTCGTCCGTGCGCAAGCCGTCCGGCGTACTGAAGGTGCGCGGCGCCGGCACGCACAACCTGAAGAAGGTCGACGTCGACATCCCGCTCGGCGTGCTGGTGGTGGTGACCGGCGTGGCGGGGTCCGGCAAGAGCTCGCTGATCCACGGCTCGGTGGGCAACCGGGACGGGGTGGTGTCCATCGACCAGGCTCCGATTCGCGGCTCGCGGCGGAGCAACCCGGCGACGTACACCGACCTGCTGGAGCCGATCCGCAAGGCGTTCGCGAAGGCCAACGGCGTGAAGCCCGCCCTGTTCAGCGCCAACTCCGAAGGCGCCTGCCCTACCTGCAATGGCGCTGGCGTCATCTACACCGATCTGGCGATGATGGCCGGCGTCACCACGGTCTGCGAGGACTGCGAAGGCCGGCGGTTCCAGGCGTCGGTGCTGGAGTACAAGCTCTGCGGGCTCAACATCGCCCAGGTGCTCGACCTGCCCGTGAAGGACGCGGTCGCCTTCTTCGGCTCCGGCAAGGCGCAGACGCCGGCCGCGTCCGCCATCCTTCAGCGCATGGCCGACGTGGGCCTCAGCTACCTCCGGCTCGGCCAGCCACTCACCACGCTGTCGGGTGGCGAGCGGCAGCGGCTCAAGCTCGCGACGCACATGGGGGACGAAGGCGGCGTCTACGTGCTCGATGAGCCGACCACCGGTCTGCATCTGGCCGACCTCGAGCAGCTGCTCGGGCTGTTGGACCGGCTGGTCGACTCCGGGAAGTCCGTCATCGTGATCGAGCACAACCAGGCGGTGATGGCGCACGCGGACTGGATCATCGACCTGGGGCCGGGCGCGGGCCACGACGGCGGACGCATCGTGTTCGAAGGCACCCCGGCCGACCTGGTGGCGGCGAAGTCGACGCTGACCGGCAAGCACCTGGCGGAATTCGTCAGTGGCGCTGCGAAGGCTGCCTCGGGGAAGGCACCCGAGCCGACCCGGGCTCGTTCCCAGAAGAAGTCTTAGCAAGACGGGTCTCCGAGCCCCCCGCGCGACGGAATGGTAGCCTCTCCCCGGCAGTCGTCCTGACACCGGGGAGAATCATGGCAATCACGATGTCACCGCAGGAGTACGCCACGGCGTTCCGCATTCTCGCGGCGTCCGCAAGGCATCCAACGAACCTCCACCAGATCGTCACGGAGAGACTGCTCCCAGGTCTCTCCAAGCACCCCACCCTGCTGGACGTCGGAGCGGGGGCGGGCAAGGTCGCGGAACGGCTCGCGCCGCACTTCGACTCGCTCACCCTGCTCGAACCCCACCCCGAGCAGAGCTCCGGCTTCCATCATGAGAAGGCGACGGTCATCCCTGTCCCCCTGGAGCGGTATGCTTCCAATGACAGATATGACCTCGTCGTCTGCTCGCACGTCCTGTATCACGTCCCTGTGTCTGAATGGGGCGGCTTCATTGACAGACTGCTCGGCTTCGTGCGGCCCGGCGGCAGTTGTCTGATTGTGATGGCCGCTGCCCGCGGGCCGACCCATGCGATGTGCCGTGAGTTCTCCGACACCCTGCATTTCAGCGAGGAGGTCGTCGCCGAGTTGCAGCGGAAGCACCTACCCCACGAGGCGATCCCGACGATGAGCGGGTTCGCCGCGCAGACCTTCGAGGAGATGTACACGCTCTGCCGCTTCCTCGTGCTGGAGGGGTGTTACACGGCCGCGCAGCTGGCGGTCCTGAACCCGGACGAGGCGGGAAGGCTCGATGCGCGAATCCGTGCGCATGCCGAGCGTTGCCAGCAGCCTGACGGAACGTACCGGCTGGAACAGGATGAGGATGTGATCCTCATCTCCCGGTAGCCGTCACGCCCACCTTGGAGGCGACGTCTTCCAGGACGTCGCGGGGCAGCGTCAGGGACTGCCTGAACTCCGCCTTCAGGGCATCAGGCACCGGAGGCTCGCGCGCATCGAGCGCCGCGAGCACCCGCTCCGCCCACGCAAGGAACGCAAACCCCTGCCGCGCCAGGGATTGGACGAAGGGAAGAAACGCCACTTCGACCCGGGGCGAGAGGGGTTTCTCCGAGGCGCTCCGGTCCTCCATGCTCAAGACGTCCCCCTGGCGCCAGAGCCGCATGTGTGACTCTTCCCAGGGGTTGGCGCCCGCCTCCGCCGCGCCATCGAGCAGCGCCTTCAGCGCGAAGAACCAGCTCCAGGTCATCCAGAACTCGTCCACCGAGCCGTCATCGCTGAAGGGGTGGCCGCCCACGTCGATGAAGAATCCGCCCTGGAAGCTGCAACAGGTCACGGACGGGCGACGGAGGTACATGCCCACCGCTTCGGCCTCCAGCCCCTCCAGGGACTGAAGCGGCACCCAGTCCGGGCCGATGAGTACGCGGAACTCCGCATGGAAGGGTGAAGGAGCCATGGGGAAGAGCGTAACGCATCCCCTTGCATGGACAGTGTCTGGAGGGGAACCGGGGTGATGGCGGGGCTCCCGCGTACCCTGGCGCGATGAACGCCCTTGCCCTGCTCGCCCTGATGGTCCCAGCCGCGTCGCCTGACTACGGCTCGCCGCAACCCTGGTACACGGTGGGCCCGCTGCTGAGCGTGAGCCGCCGCCAGGAGGACACCACCTGGGGCGTGGGCCTGGAGTCCACGCTCAACGTGGCGATGCACAACAACAGCATGAGATCCTTCAGGTCGGGCGCCGTGGGCGTCTTTGGACAGGGGCAGTGGATGGACGGCGACCATGCGCGGCTGTGTGGCGGAGTCCAGGGCACCTTCCTGCTCTTCGGGCTTGAGGCGGGCGTGGCCCACGAAACGGGGACGGCGGCCCACCGGCCCACGACGTCGCTCCACGTGGCGCCCTTCCTCGGCTTCGTCTACGGCTCCGTGGGCCTCCGCTTCAACGTCCCCTTCCAGGACGGGAGGGACCTGTCAGGCCGCCTCCCGTATGGCCGGGAGATTGGCCTCACGCTGACCCTCAAGAAGCCCTTCTCCCCCATGCTCTGATCGTGCCCCCATGAAGCCCGAACCCATTGTCCCTGTGGGGCCCGGGGCGTCCGTGTCGAACTGATGGACCTGGACGAGGTGTATCCGGACGTCATGGTGGAATGGGGGCTCGAGCCCGCCGAGCCTGGCCTCTCCCCGCCCGAGCCCGTGGGGGAGTCAGGCATGCTGTTCGCGAGCTACGTGGACGTGCCCGGCCTGCGCACCCAGCTGTTCGATGAGGCGCGACGACAGGGCGCCCAGGTCGCCGCCTCCCAGGTTCGCGTGCGGATCACCCGACCCGGGCAGACCTTCCCGGATTGGACCTGGGATGTGCTCTGGGCACGGGACTGAGGCCAACCACGGCCGCAGGTGCTCCAGCACGGCGCAGAGCACGTCCGCCTGTGCGAATCGCTCCGAGGGGTCCTCCGCGAGACAGCACGCGATGACGGCGGCGAAGCCCGGATTGATTCCAGGGAGCCACTCCGTCAACAGCGCCGCCGGGCAACACCGCGCCGGAGGCAACCGGCCCGTGCACAGCTCGAACAACAGCAACCCCAGCGCATGGAGGTCACTCCGCGGGGTCGCGGACTCGCCCATGCGGATCTCCGGTGCCATGTAGCGCGGCGTCCCCACCACCTCCCGCACCACTCGCGGCGCCGTGACTCCGCGCCCCACGAATGTCGCGAGCCCGAAATCGATCAGCTTCACCGTGCCGTCGGGTTTCAGGATGGCGTTGCCGGGCTTGAGGTCGCGGTGCAGCACCCCACCCTGGTGCGCGGCGCGCAGCCCTGACGCGAGCCCCTCCGCGATGTCGAACACCCGCTGCCATGGCAGTGGCGTCCGCAGCTCCGCCAGGCTCTTTCCGTCCACGTACTCGTAGACGAGGTACGGCCGCCCGTCGAACTCACCCGCGCCATACATGGTCACCACGTTCGGGTGCTGGATCCGTGCGATGGCGCGCGCCTCGGTGGCGAAGCTCGCGAGCATTCCCGCATCCGGCTGGAGCGCGACACACACCTTCAGCGCCACCCGGCGCTCCCCCGACGCGTCCCGCGCCAGGTAGACGGCCCCCATGCCACCCCGCCCCAACAACCGCTCCAACCGGAACCCGTCCAGAACCTCCGGCGGCGTCCAGGTGGCGCCTGTCACGCAAGGACGACGCGAACAGCGCCCTCCGCCCTCCAGCGGCTGGGCCTCTGGCGGTAGGGCGTCTCCATGCGCGAGCGTCACCAGCAGCGCCCGGCACGCGGTGCAGCGAGCCGCATGATGATGCGCCAGGACGTTCGCCGTCACCGGCAGCCGGCCCTCGAACAGGGCAACAACGTCCTCATCGCATAGGCAATTAGACGGCAATCTCATCCCCCCCTCGAAACAGCCAGCGGCAGCCTCGCATGTAACGTTCATGTTCCGGATCCATTGCGATGTTTCGTGGTTCCAGAGGGCCATGACCATACGACTAGCCTTAAAACGAGAACTCAAGGCATAATCAGGTCGTCGTGTGAAGGGGGGGAGCATGAAACTCGCACCAGCGTTCCTGTCGCGCGCGGGTTGGCACGTCGACGAGGCAGCACAACTCGAAGCCCTGGAGGGCGTGCTGCTGCAGGTCTGGGCGGAAGGATGTCGGCCCTGGCCGGACATTCCCCTCTCCCAGGCCGCCTTCGTTGCCTCCCTGGCTACACACACTCCCAGTCCGTCAGTCCGAACCGGCATCGCAGGGGTCTTCGCTCAGCTCACTCCCGGCGACCTCTACCTGGCCTGCGCCTGCGCCGGGGGCATCCCCGCGGCGCTGGCCGCGTTCGAGCGACGCTACATCGCGAGCATCCCCGCGACGCTGGGGCACATGAAGCTGACGGAGTCCGTGCTCGATGACGTCCGGCAACAGGTGCGTGAACACCTGTTGGTGCGCACCAACAGGCCTCCTCGGATTTCGGAGTACTCCGGCCGCAGCCCGCTCGCCAACTGGCTGCGCGTCGTGTCCGTGCGCACCGCCCTCAGCATGCTGCGCACGGCGCGCGAGGAGGACGCGACGGGCGACGAGGCCATCCTCGAGTCCCTGCCCGCCTCCGTGGGAGACCCAGAGACGGAGGCCATCCAGCGGCGCTACGAGGGCGAGTTCCGCCAGGCCATGGAGGACGCCTTCGCCGCCCTGTCCAGCAAGCCCCGGTACCTGCTGCGCCTCCACTTCGTGGACCGGCTGTCCACCACCAAGATTGGCGCCCTGTTCAACGTCAACCAATCCACCGCGTCCCGGTGGCTCCAGAGCGCCCAGCAGGACGTCCATGACGAGACGCGGCGCCTGTTGAAGGAACGCCTGGACCTCTCCTCCCAGGATTTCACCAGCGTCCTGCGCTCCGTGGAGAGCCAGCTCGATTTGAGCCTCAGCCGCATCCTCACGGAAGCCTGATGCGGTTTTCCACGATGCGGCGCCGCACAGCCACGCAATAACAATTCACTCCTCGTGAATTCTGATAAAGATTGCATAGCTTGATTCCGGGTCGCGTCTTTAAGACGCGAACACCCGGTCTGTGCCGGACAGCACACAGCATCGCCCTGGTGGAGCACGGCACCCGCCCCTGCCCCACCGCACCCATCACCCACCTTCCGCCCGAGCGCGTTCGGCCCCCACGGCCACGACGCCGGAGGCACATCCACACCTGCAGCACAGGAGGCCACATGTCGACAAACCAGACACGCCCCAGCCGCGCCACCGCCATGAGAAGCCAACTCCTGCCCTGGATGGGCATGCTCACGCTGGCGCTGGGCGGATGCAGCGACCCGGGCGCCCAGGACGCCGGCACGCCGCCGCCGGCGAAGCTCATGAGCCGCGTGGCGCCCCTGAACGCGGCGCCTCCGGGCCTGGCCATCTCCGGTGAGTACATCGTGGTCTTCGAGTCGGAGGTGAACACGTCCGCCATCGACACCGCGGTGGCGGAGGTCGTCCAGGCGGGCGGCGCCAACGCGCTGATGCACCAGTACTCCATCGTGCCCGGGTTCTCCGCGAAGCTGGACGCCACGGAGCTCGCCAGGCTCCGCGGCAACCCGGCCGTCGCCTATATCGAAGAGAACGCGGCCGTCAGCATCAACACCACCTTCCCCAGCCCCGCGGACGGCACCGACCGCGTGGATCAGCGGCTGGGCCGCGACGGCATCTACAACGACCACGGCCGCACCGGCTTCGGCGTGCACCTCTACGTCGTCGACACCGGCATCAACTCGACCCACACCGAGTTCACCGGCCGCATCGGCAACGGCTTCAGCGCCATCAACGACGGGCGCGGCGTGGAGGACTGCCACGGCCACGGCACGCACGTGAGCAGCACGGCCGCGGGCACCCAGTACGGCATGGCCAAGAAGGCCCGCATCCACCCCGTCCGCGTGCTGAACTGTGGCGGCGGCGGAACGTGGGAGGGCGTCATCGCCGGTGTGGACTTCGTCCGCTCCAACTGCGCCACCCAGAACGGCCCCTGCGTCGCCAACATGAGCCTGGGCGGCGGGGTGTCCCCCACCGTCAACGCCGCCGTCACCAACGCCATCAACGCGGGCGTGACCTTCGTCGTCGCCGCGGGCAATGAGTCCACGGACGCGTGCACCCGCTCTCCGGCGAGCACGCCCGGGGCCATCACCGTGGCCGCCACGGACGACAGTGATCGGCGCGCGTGGTTCTCCAACTTCGGCAACTGCGTGGACATCTTCGCGCCGGGCGTCACCATCCTCGGCGCCTGGATTGGGAGCACCACCGCCACCAACGTCATCGACGGCACGTCCATGGCCAGTCCCCACGTCGCGGGCGTGGCCGCGCAATACCTGACGGACCACCTCAACGCCCGCACCACCCAGGTGGAGGCCAACGTCAAGGGCTCCGCGAGCCTGGAGTGCGTCACGGACACGCGCGGCTCCCCCAACACCTTCCTCTTCAGCGACCTGAACCAGGGCAACTACACCTGCAGCAACACGGTCGCCAGTTGCAGGGGCCTGTGCGGTGGCCCCGGCTACGGCTGCTTCTGCGAAGAGAGCTGCGTCCAGTACGGCGACTGCTGCCCGGACTACGCCGACGCCTGCCAGTGACCTTCAAGCCGTCTCGTCTCTCGCGTCCCTACCCCATCGTCTGAAGCAAGGAGGATGCAACATGATGCGCATGCGTCGTTATCTGGTGCTCGCGGGCACCGGCTTGAGCCTGCTGTCCGGCTGCACGTCGAATCCCCAGGAGTCCACGCCGGAGTTCCACGGCCGCAACCAGCAGGGCCTGGGTGAACCGGGCCGGCTGAGCCGGGCCGAGTGGACCACCTACCTCTCCGACCAGAAGTACCTGCACTCCATCGCGAAGCCGGACGTGCGGATCCGCCTGAACCTGGCGGACCCGGCGCAGCACCGCTTCGCCCTGTCCCGCCTCAAGCTCGCGGGCAAGACGCCGGAGAACTCGCCCTACCTGTTCAAGGCCCTGGAGCAGCGGCGCCAGGACCAGGTGGCCCGTGGCTACGCGCCCGGCCTGCTGCCCCCGGAGGCCAACAGCCTGGTGGGGACCGCGGACCGCCAGGAGATGCACCTCATCGAGGAGGCCAGCACGGGTGAGACGACCGCGGTGGCCAATGACGGCCTGGGCACCGCCAGCTCCACCTTCCCGGGCGGCGCCATCTACACCTACGTCGACACCAGCTACTCGGACTCCAGCGGCAACGCGCTGGGCGACCTGGCGTGGCGCGAGGAGTTCGACGGTGGCTACAACGTCACCATCAACGCCACGGGCAACCTGGCGCTGACGACCCTCAAGCGCTACCGCGTGTCCTCCTACAAGGTCGAGGAGTCCGCCGGCCAGAACGTCACGGACTCGTACATCTTCACGGAGATGGGCGTCGAAGGCGGCCCCGTCGTCAACGAGGCGCCCCGCCTGGGCGGCCTCACGGTGCTCGCGCCGCTCGACGTCGCGTTCAACGACAACCTCATCTCCGTGTGCCTCAACCGCACCTGGACCCAGGACTGCGACTACGACCTGACGGGCAACCTGAACTCCGTCAAGCTGCCGCTGCAGGGCTCCATCTCCGTCACCAGCAGCCACGTCTTCGACGACGCCGTCATCACCCAGCTCAAGGCGGACCTGAACTCGGGCGTGGCCCGCCCGGACGCCGGCCACCTCAAGCTCATCCTCACCAACACGGGCGGCGGCTGCGACGTCACCGACGGCAACACGCTCGTGGGCAAGATGAACCAGTTCTGGAACCGCGTCACCCTGAGCACGGACAAGAAGACCTTCTCCTGGGACCTCACGGGCACCAACGCCGCCTTCTTCGATGACGGCTGCCGCCAGATGCAGGACTCCGCGAAGCTGACCGCGCTCATCTCCCTGCCGCTCATCTCCGCAGGTACGAAGTACCGCTCCTCCATCACCCTGAGCAACGACCCGGCCGCAGTCCGCCCGGACTACGTCTTCAAGAAGATCACCGTCACCAACAGCTGCCTGGCCGAGGGCACCGAAATCGCCATGGCCGAAGGCAAGCCGGCCGCCATCGAGTCCCTGAAGGCCGGTGACCACGTCACCAACCCCTACAACCCGTCCCTCACCATCATGGACACGGCCGTCGGCATCGAGACGACCCCCATGGTGCGCATCCGCGACGAGGCGGGCCGCAGCCTGCTGATGACGGAGATGCACCCCATCCAGGCCGTGGCGCGCGGCATGGTGCAGGCCCGCGACCTGCGCACGGGGGACCTGGTGATGACCCGCACGGGTCCCAGCAAGCTCACCGCGGTGACCCGCGAGGCGTTCACCGGCAAGGTCTACAACGTCAAGGTCGGCTCCAAGACGGAGAAGGCCCTGCTCGGTGAAGACCAGACGGCGGTGTACGCCAACGGCTTCCTGGTGGGCGACGGGCAGATCCAGAAGAAGTACGAGGCCATCGCGCAGCAGCCCAAGACGGGCGACATGCTGGCCCGGCTCCCCAGCCGCTGGCACCGCGACTACCAGCTGTCGCTCCAGCGCAAGTAACCCCAGCCCCCACGGCATGGCTGATGCGGCCACCCCACGGCTTTCGAGCGTGGGGTGGCCGTGCCGTTGCCGCCGTGGGGACGCCCTTCCCTTTTCGCGAAGCACCCACGCGTTCAACGTCACGGAGTGAACCCGATGCAGCCGTTCAAGACCTACCTGCTCCCGCTGTTCGTCGCCCTGGCGGCGTGCGGAGATCCTCCCGAGCCCGCCACTCCCGAGCCCACCACTCCCGAGCCCGCCACTCCCGAGAAGCCCCTCCGGGTCTTGAGCGCCGAGGCCCTGGCCGAGCGCCAGCGCATCGCGAGCAAGGCCCTGGCGAGGCCCGGGACCGTCAAGGCCTCGCTTGTCAGCACCGCAGAGGTCAACACTGCGCTGGACCTGCCGGCGGGGGTGGTGGCGAGCGCCTCGCTCACGAGCCCCAATCCCCAGGCGTCCATGGTGGCGCCCAGCTACGGCAACATCCTGCCGCGCAGGGGCAGCTCGCTGTTCATCATGAGCACGGGCAACATCAACGTCGCCAACCTGCCGGAGCCGGGCACGGACTATCCGCCCGCGGGTGCCGAGGGCGACAAGGTCACCTACCGCGTCACGCTCAACGTGCCGGACAACAGCAACCGGGTGACCTTCGACTTCCGGTTCCTCAGCGCCGAGTCCCCCGAGTACATCGGGACGCAGTTCAATGACACGTTCACCGCGCGCGCCCTCGATGGGCTGGGCACGCGCACCGTCGCGGACGCGTCGGTGAACAGCGCGCAGTTCTTCGACGTCTCCTCCACGCGCGCGGCGGGCACCGGCTACGACACGCTGTTCGCGGACGATCCGTCCGGGGTGGACTACTTCCCGGCCACATACCCGCCTGAAATCATGCTGTTCCCCGATGCGGGCATCACCGATTTCCGCACCGTCAACTTCGAGGTCATGCGCGGCGGGCAGACCACCATCGAATTCGAGATCAGCGACCTGGGTGACGGCGTCCTGGACTCCGCGGTGATCATCGACAACATCACCTTCACCAGCCTGGAGGTGGTCGACCCGAACCCGAACCTCATCCGCACATATACGGGTGCCGTGGATGAGGACCCGCTGCGGCTGACGAGGCCTTCGTCCGACGCGATCCCCCCGGTCCAGGGCGTGGCGGCGGACGGCGTGACGCAGGTCCTGGTGCGCACCAAGGTGTCCTTCGCCGGGTCCATGACCTTCTCGCTCAGCGGGACCAGCCCGGCCAACGGCGGCCTGGGCGCGGTCGGGACCTCCACCCGGGCGGCCTCCGTCACCGTCCCCACCGTGCTCGTGGGTGGCGTGCACCATGCGTTCGCGCTCTACACGAGCCCCCCGGACTTCAACACCGGAGGCTTCGAGAACGCCAGGACCCGGTCCGTCACCCTCTCCGGCGCGTACACGCCAGAGTCAGGAGTGGGCTACACGTCGACGGTCGAGCTCTCCATCCTCCGGCCGCCCCTGGTGCTCGTGCATGACGTCTGGTCCTCGTGCTCCGCCTGGCAGGGGACGGACGGCATCGCCACGAGCGAACTCTTCAACACGACGTGCGCGAACTACTCCGAGACGAGCTCCGCCAGCTTGAACCTGAAGGCCAACGATGAAGCGCTCCCCGACGCCATCCAAGCGGCGCTGACCAAGATGCGCCAGGACCAGAACGCCGTCACCCAGGTGGACGTCGTCGCCCACGGCGCGGGAGGTCTGCTGACCCGCAAGTACATCGACTGGGCCAACTACCGGAGCTCCACGAACTTCATGGAAGGTGACATCAACCGGCTCATCAGCCTGAACACGCCCCATGAGGGGACGCGCATGGCCACCGAGCTCGTCCGCATGCGCGACATCCTCAAGGCCGAGACCTCCGGCCCCTGGGAATTGGTTCGGGACGCCCTCGCGATACCTCACAAGATCTCGCTCGACGTCGATGGAGGCTCGGCCATTGACGACCTCAAGGTGGGCAGCGCGCTCATCAACAACCTCCGGCAGACGGACGTCCCCACGCACTTCATCACCGGCCAGGGAGCACAGCCGCTGCCACGGACCTCTACGTTGGCCCTCCTTCCGGACGGCATCCGGGTGCTCTACCAGCAGATGGAGACCTACCATCCGGACTCCCGCGGCAAGACCCTGCAGCTGCGGCAGAAGCTCATCCTGGGTCCCGACAGCACGCTCTTCTGCAACGACCCGCACGACATCTTCGCCGGGACCGCGGAACAGCAGGGCGGCACCGTGACGGGCAGCCAGGCCATCACCCCCTTCACCGTGGCGCTGGCGAACCGGAACACGGAGCACTTCAAGGTCCAGATCAACGCGGGCCACCGGGATCGGATCCTCCAGCTGCTCAACAGCCCTGTGGGAGGGCCGCTCTTCGTCCCCTCCATCCCCAGGCCGAGCACGGTTCCCACGGTGAACAGCTGCGCGGGCTTCACCGCGCTGCCCCCCCCGCGGCCCGCCGTTGAGGCTGTCGCCACCGCCGCCACGGGCACCGTGGTCATCACGTCCCCCCAGCCCGGCACCGTGGTCTCGCCGGGCGGCAAGCTGACGGTGAGCGTCGCCGGGGCGGTGGGCTTCCAGCCAGAGACCGTCCTCATCATGACCGAGGGCGCGGCCTCCATCCTCGAGTCGGGGCCGTTCACGACCACGTTCAAGATTCCGGCGCAGGCGCTCGGCTCGTTGACGCTCGTCGCGTTCGGCATCGACAGCCAGGGCCGGATGGTGCGCTCCACCAGCATCCCCCTGACCGTCAGCAGCTCCGCCCAGCTGAGCTCCATCCAGCTCCTCAACGGGGACGCCTTCCTGAGAGGCCCCGGCGCGAAGCTGAAGCTGGTGGTGAACGGCAAGTACTCGGACGGCGTGGTGAGGGACATCTCCTCGCCTTCGCGAGGCACGCTCTACTCGGTCTCCAACACGAGCATCGCCACCATCACCGCGGACGGGACGCTGACGGGCGTCTCCAAGGGCATGGCCACCGTCATGGTCCGCAACGGCACGGTGCTCACCAGCATCACCGTCTCGGTGGGGGACCAAAGCCCCGCGTCCTGCATCCCGATCCGGCTGGGCGAGTACAACCTCTTCGTGCTGGAGGACTACCAGGAGGGCAACGAGATCCAGGGCAAGCTGGCCGCGGGCCGCAACATCACCCTCCAGAACTTCTCCGTGGGCGAGAAGCTGCCCGCGACCGACACGGCCAACGCCCTGGTCGCGGGCGGCACCCTCTCCCTGGCCAATGGCTATGTCTGGGGGGATGCCCGGTACGGCGGGAAGCTCGCCCAGGACTCCAACGTCTTCTATCCCCGTGGGACCGTGGCCCGGGCGACGCCCATCAACTTCACCAACCAGGGCAGCGCGCTGAAGGCACTCTCCGCCGAACTGGGGGCCCTGCCCTCCAACGGCGTCGCCACGCGCGAGTCCTGGGGAGGCGTCATGCTCACCGGCAAGGATCCGAAGGTGAATGTCTTCGACGTCAAGGCCTCGTACTTCACCGGCGCCACGCTGCTGTCCATCACGGCTCCCGCCAACAGCCTGGCGGTCATCAACATCCGGGGGAAGGCCGCGACCTTCACCAACTTCGGACACGCCTTCAGCGGCGGCATCGACGAGCACGGCGTCCTCTTCAACCTCCCGGATGCCACCGCTCTCACTGCCTTTGACTATGGCTTCTACGGCACGGTTCTTGCCCCCAATGCCAACGTCACCTTCTCAGGCGGGAGCTGGGTGGGTGGAATCTACGCACGCTCACTGAAAGGCAATGCCGTCGGGCAGCTCAGCCGGCTGCGGGACACCGACATCTGCGATTGATGGCAGGATTCACGCATCCGCGAGAAACCGCGACAGTGGGGGACCAAGGTGCTCAAAAATCTGAGGAGCCGCGCTGCCACGGGAGGAATGTTGCTCGCCTTCTGGATGGGCTGCGCGGCGGAAGCCCCCACTGACAAGGTCCCCGGCCTGGGAACGCAGGCCGGGGACGTCACGGACGCAACACAGCCACTCACCGTCGTCGCCAGGGACGCGGAGCGCGGCGTCCCGACGATGGCGTGGGCACCGCTGGGAGCACCTGCCGCTCGCTCGGGGCAGAAAACGCCTGAAGCCGCCGCGCGGCGGCACCTGGAGCAGCACGCGTCCCTGTACCGGCTGTCCCCCACCGCGCTGCAAGCCGCCTTCGTGCACCGGGTCCACGACACGGGCCGCGGCGGCATCATCGTGGCCTTCCGCCAGCGCGTGGGTGGCATCGACGTGGTCCGCAACGAGCTGAAGGTGTTGATGACGCGCGACCTGTCGCTCGTCGCCATCACCGGCAACCTGTATGACGGCGTGGAGGGTGCACCGGCGACAGCCCGGAGCGCCTTCCGGACGTCCGCGTCCCAGGCGGTGGCCGCCACGCTGGGAGACCTCTACGGCATCACGCTGGAGGACACGGCCGTGGTGGCCCGGGCGGAGGCCACGACGTCGGGCCGCCAGCGGTTCGACCTCACGTCCAGCCGGGGCGTGAAGCGCGCGGGCGTCTCATTGGTCGTCCCCGCCGAGGTCCGGCAGGTGTACTTCCCCCAGGCGAACCGGCTCGTGCCCGCGTGGTCCGTGAACGTGCTCGCGGAGCGTACCGGGCAGGAAGGCCGGCGCGGCTACGAGTACCTGGTGGATGCCGACCAGGGTGGCACGCTCCAGCGCAGCAATCGCATCTTCCATGACAGCTATTCCTACCGCGTCTGGGCGGACGCGGATGGAACGCCCCAGGACGGCCCCCTGCAGGACTTCACGCCGTATCGCAAGGACCCGCCCGAGCCGGCCTTCGTGTCCCCGCGGAACATCACCGTGGACGGACGCGCCCATGCGGGCGGAGTGGATTCCTGGCTGCCTCCGGGCGCGACCACCACCTCCGGCAACAACGTGTCCGCCTATGCGGACCACTTCGACCCGGATGGCTATACCGAGGGCTCCGACACCTGGGCCTTCGTGAATCCCGCCACCCGGAACTTCCATTACGACTACGAGCCCACGCTGGGCCCCCTGGCCCGGCCGTCGCAGACGCAGGCCGCCATCACCAGCCTCTTCTACACGACCAACTGGCTGCACGATTACTACTACGCGTCTGGCTTCACGGAAGACAAAGGCAACGCGCAGCAGAACAACCATGGCCGGGGCGGCAAGGAGGGCGACGCGCTGCTCGCCGAGGCCCAGAATCAGGGGCCCAACCCACAGGTCCGCAACAACGCGGCCATCTACGTGCCGGCTGACGGGCTGCCTCCCCGCATGGAGATGTACCTCTTTGAGATGCCAGAGACCCGGTCGTTCCAGGTCGCGGAGGTGGACTACGCCACGGGCCGGGCCAACTTCGGCCCACGCACCTTCCACCTGGACTCGCTCCGGCTCGTCCTGGCGCAGAGCGGCTCCGCGTCGGTGACCACCGCGTGCCAGGCGCTGACGAATGATGTCTCGGGCGCCATCGTCCTGGCCGACCGGGGCGGCACCTGCTCCTACGAGCTCAAGGCGGTGAATGCCCAGGCCGCGGGAGCGGCCGGCCTCATCGTCCTCAACCACACCGAGGGCGCCCCTCCCCCCAACATGTTCGAGTCGGATCCGCTGCTCAATCCCACCCTTCCGCTGATGTCCGTTTCATATGAGACGGGGCAGACCTTGAAGGGCCTGCTCGCCAATGGGCCGGTGGCGGGGACGATGAGCATCACGTCAGACCCTGAACGGGACGGGACGATTGACAACACCATCGTGTCGCATGAGTGGGGACACCTGCTCCACCTGCGGCTGGTGGAGTGCCACCTGCCCGTGTGCCTCGCGCAGAGCGAGGGCTGGGGGGACTTCATCGCGCTCCACCTGATGGTCCGGGAGAAAGACGCCTCCGAATACAACGGCACGTATGGGATTGGCGGATATGCCGCGCATGTCCTTGGCGACAGCCTCTATTACGGCATCCGCCGGGTCCCCTACTCCCGCGACCCCACGAAGAATGCGCTCCGCCTGCGCCACATCAGCGACGACGAAACCCTTCCCGTGGGGCCCCCGCTCCGCGACAACGGCGGGTTCAACTCCGAATCGCACAACGCGGGCGAGGTCTGGGCCTCGATGCTCTTCGATGGCTACCTGGCGCTGATCGACGAGGCCGAGAAGACGGGCTCGTCCTTCGCGGAGGCGAAGCGGCGCATGGCGGACTACGTCGTCGCCGGGATGGTGGCGGCGCCCGTGGACCCCACGCTCACGGAGCAGCGCGACGCGTTGCTCATGGCGGCTGGCAGCCAGGACCCGCGCGACATGCACCTCCTGGCCGAGGCCTTCGCGGGGCGGGGCGCGGGCACCTGCGCCCGTTCCCCTCCACGCAGGTCCCTGAACTTCACGGAGGTCCACGAGGCCTATACGGTCCAGGCGGACCTGAGATTCGAGTTCGTGAAGGTGGATGATGCCCGCCGCACGTGCGACGCGGTGCCGGATGGCATCCTCGATGCCGGGGAGGCGGGTTCACTGCACCTCAAGATCACGAACCTGGGGCCCAAGGCCTCCCCGGAAACCCACGTGACCGTCACCAGCAGCCGGCCGAGCGAGGTGTCCCTCCCCACGGGAAAGTTGTCCGTGCCGCCGGTGCCGCCCTTCGGGTCCATCTCCATGGCCATCCCCATCGAGTTGGCCGTCGCCCCCACGCGCCCCCGGGACCTGGAGCTGACGCTCACGCCGAGCGGCTCCGGTTTCTGCCAGGCCCCCGTCCCGCTCCGGCACATCCTCAAGGTGGATCACGACGAAGAGGCTTCCACGACGGACACGTTCGAGAGCCCCTCGACGGCGTGGAGCACGGTGGTGCTGAAGGGGGCCGCGGACCAGGCGTGGCAGCGGGTGCTGGCCCCGGACAGCACGGTGGATGCGGCCAACCATGTCTGGTTCATCGCGGACGGCCCGGACCTCGCGGACACGGCGCTGGTGTCGCCCCGCCTCACGGTGTCGGGCTCCGTGCCCTTCACGGTGACGTTCGACCACCGGCATCGCTTCGCCTTCGACGTGGACTCCTGGACGGGCCAGAAGACCTTCTGGACGGGCGGCGTGATCGAGCTCACCCAGGACGGTGGCCAGCCCTGGGAGGACGTGAGCAAGCATGTCGACCCGGGGTACGGGGGGAAGCTCGACTCGACCACGAGCAACCCCCTGGGCGGACAGCAGGCATACGTCGCGCAGAGCAGCCTCTGGCCACGGATGAACCAGGGCACGAAGTTGGATTTCGGCTCGCGGTTCGCCGGGAAGACGGTCCAGCTGCGGTTCCGGTTCGGCTCACCCTGGTACGTGGAGTCCCATGGCTGGGAGGTGGACAACGTCGTGCTGTCGGGCGTGGTCGGCAAGCCGTTCAAGGCCGTCATCCCCAACGCGGGCACCTGTATGCCGAGCGCCAACGCCGGTGAGGATCAGCTCGTCGAAAGTGGCGCGGCGGTCACGCTCCAGGGCTCGGGGCACTCGACCGCGCCAGGGACCGTGATGACGTACACGTGGCGGCAGCTCGATGGTCCGCCCGTGGAGCTGACGGGCGGAGGCACCGCGTCCGCGTGGTTCCTGGCGCCCATCGTTTCGAGCGAAACGCCGATGCACTTCGAGCTGACCGTGAGCGTCGGTCCGCTGCTCGTTGACACGGACACGCTGGAGATCCGGGTCAAGCCCGAGGACCCGACGACGGATCCCGACCCGGATCCGGATCCGAACGTAGGTGGCGGGGGCTGCGCCAGTGCCTCCCCTACCTCAGAGCCCTCCACCGCCTGGGTGGGGTGGCTGGTCGGAATGCTCGCGGCCCGGCGCCTTGCGTTGCGCCGGGCCGGGCGTTGAGGAGCTCAGTCGCGTCCTCCAGCAGGGCACCACGCGGTCTCGCGTGAGCTGCTCGGGCGGGCGGTGGCTGGAGTGCTGGTTGTGCACCACGCCGTCGTGCAGCAGGAACGCGTAGAAGAGGCCCGACTGGTAGAGCATGGAGGCCGTCGCGACGGCGACCCCGAACCCTCCGAGTCGCGTCCGGCGCCGCGCTTCCCGAGCCAGCACCTCCGGCGGCAACTCCAGCGCGTAGGGATGGCCCAGATCCAACAGGGCGTCCTTCGCCGCCTGCCGCACCGTCACCCCTTCGCGGCCCGCGCGGTCGCCCAGCGGGTGGTCCGGCGCCAGCAACTCCAGCAGCAGATCCGCCCGTGCCCGGGACGTCTCCTCTTCCGTGGGGGCCCGTCGCAGCGACGCGATGAGCAGGTCGGTGTCCGCCCGGGTCGCGTCGGGTGAGCGCACCGCGTCCGTCATCGCTTCGAGGGAAGGCTGCGCGGGACGTGGCTGCGACCGTGACATGGTGTGCGCTCCCTCGGGCTCGCTGACTCCGGTGCGAGGCCCGAGGATGGGTGTGTGCCGCCCGGCGGCCCACCCCGGGGGCGCGGTGGTGGAGCTGGAGACGCAGGTCCACCGCGTCGACGACGGCCGCGTGCGCCCCTACCGCTCCCCCCGGGGCGCCTGGCTGCGCTTCCTGCGCCTGGGCTCGAACGTGCCCGGGCCGCGGAACGTCCTGCCCATGATGGCCCACGCCTCGACCGCTCCGGGGAGCTGAGCCGGCCCGCGGTGCGCGCGGTATCCTCGTGGGATGTCTGATCTCTACGCGGTCCGAGTCCTCGGTGTGTCCCGGCAGGCCGTCCGCCTGTCGGTGGCGCGCGTTCACCCTGACGCCGGGAAGCCCGCGCCTCACGCCGTGTTCGCATTGATGTTGATCTACGACCCCATCGAGAAGGCGGAGGACGCCGAGTTCAGCAACTACCGACACCTGAAGGACGCGGCGCTCGTGCGGGAGGTGGGGGGGCGCAAGGTCTTCACCAGCGAGTGGATGAACGCGAACGCGCGGGCCTTCGTGTCGAAGGTGACGCGGTCCGGCCCCTTCCTGGACATCCAGCTGACGCACCCGGCGTGGGGGGAGCACCTGCGCCCGCGGATGGCCTGGCGGACGACCGCCCACGACGTCGGCCCGGGCCTGCCCGCCGAACCTCGGGTGCCCGCGATGGAGCAGGCGACCGTCCCGCGCTCACCGGGTGAACGGACTCCGAAGGCCGTGGGCGCAGGAGCGAAGAAGGCAGCGAAGGCGAAAAGCCCGGCGAAGAAGGCCGCGACGGTGAAGAAGACCGCCGTGAAGAAGACCGTGGCGAAGAAGGCCGCGAGGGCGAAGCGAGGCGGCTGAGGGCCCCGGCGGCGTCTGGCCCCGGGCAAGCACCTCCGGTAGGAGCAGCCGGGCATCGCGGCGCGCACGGGCCGGTGACATTCAGTCCCGTGACTGCTTCAGGCATGCGGAACCCGGGGCCTCATCCCGTATGCTCCGCGCCCCATGTCCCCGTCCCTGAACGCCCGAAGCGCGCTCGCCGCGGCCTCGCTCCTGCTGACGCCCCCGGCGCTGGCACAGGCACCGCAGGCCGGCGCGCCGCCCGCGGAAGCGGCCCCGCCCGCGCAGGCCCAGCCCGTCATCACCAAGCCTCCGGAGCTGCTGCAGCAGGTGGAGGCCACCTACCCTCCCGAAGCGCTCGCGGAGGGGGTCACCGCCTCCGTGCGCCTCATCATCACCATCGCCGCGGATGGCTCCGTGTCGGAGGTGTTGCCCACGGAGCCCGCGGGCCATGGCTTCGACGAGGCGGCCATCGCGGCGGTGCGCCAGTTCCGCTTCTCGCCCGCGGAGGTGGACGGTGTGCCCGCGCCGGTGCAGGTGGAATACATCTACCACTTCACCCTCAACGCCCCTCCGGAGGAGGCCCCCGGACCCGACCAGGCCCCGGTGGCGCGCAAGGCCACGCTCAAGGGCCAGCTGATTTCGCGAGGCAGCCGCTCGCGCGTGGCCGGCGCCACGGTGCGCTGCGGTGACGACCCGGAGGCGCCCGAGGCCCTCTCCGACGCGGACGGCCGCTTCAGCCTCGACGTGCCCCCTGGTGAGTGCGCGGTGCGCGTAGTGGCGTCCGGCTACCAGCTCTACCAGACGAAGGAGCTGCTCCAGGAGGACGAGACGACGGAGGTGAACTTCTTCCTCGCCCCCACCGGCGGCGCGCTGGAGACCGTCGTGCGCTCCGACCGGCCGAAGAAGGAGGTCGTGCGCCGGACCATCACGCGCCAGGAGGCGCAGCGGACGCCGGGCACCTTCGGCGACCCCATCCGCGTCATCCAGACCCTGCCGGGCGTGGCGCGTGCGCCCTTCATCTCCGGCCAGCTGCTGGTGCGCGGCTCCAACCCCGGTCAGACGGCGACGATGATGGACGGGGTCGGCATCCCCCTCCTCTTCCACCTGCTCGGTGGGCCCTCGGTGGTGAACGCGGAGTTCATCGACCAGCTCGACTTCTTCCCGGGCGGCTACGGCAGCCAGTACGGCCGCGCGGTGGGCGGCATCGTGGAGGTCGGCACGCGCAAGGGCGCCGCCGACACGTTCCATGGCTCGGTGAAGGTGGACCTGCTGGACGCGGGCTTCTTCCTGGAAGCCCCCGTGACGGACGGCATCAGCGTGGCCGCCGCCGCGCGCCGTTCGTACATCGACACCATCCTCCCCGCCGTCCTCCCCAAGAGCGAGGGCAGCACCCTGTCCGTGGTCCCCAAATACTGGGACTACCAGCTGCGCGTGGACTTCGGCGCGAAGCGGGATGCCCGTTCCGAAGAGGAGGCCCAGGCCCTGGCGGGCAGCGCGCGCAGCACCGGCTACGTCATGGCCTTCGGCAGTGACGACCAGCTCCGCCTGGTGACCGGCGGCCCGGAGACGGAGCGCGACCTGACGGTCGACACGCACACCCTCTTCCACCGCATCAAGGGTGACTGGACGTACCGCAAGGGACAGCTCACGTCCGTCTTCACGCCGTACGTGGGCTACGACGGCACCAGCTTCAAGTTCGGCGCCGCGAAGCAGGATGGAGTGGGCTACACGGTGGGCGCGCGCGAGGTGCTGGGCCTGGAGCTGTCCTCCAGCCTCACCGTGCGCACCGGCCTGGACCTCGTCTACGAGCACCAGTCCTTCGACGTGGAGTTCCCCGCCCCGGAGAACTTCGAGTACGTGGCCTTCCCCGGCGCCGAGTCCGTGGGCGAGCTGCTGGTGGAGAAGATTGGCCTCGGCTCCTTCGACGGCGCGCTCTTCGTGGAGGCGGACCTGAAGGTGGGTAGGTTCACCTTCACCCCCGGCGTGCGCGGCAACTTCCAGCGCGCGGGCGACGCGCGGAACGTGGCGTTGGATCCCCGGCTGTGGGTGAGCTTCGCGGCCACCGAGCGCACCCAGCTCAAGGGCTCGCTCGGCCTCTACAGCCAGCCGGCGGAGACGTTCCGCTTCATCTCCCTGCCGTACGGCAACCCGGACCTGGCCTACCAGCGCGCGTTCCAGAGCAGCCTGGGCGTGGATCACCGGCTGACCGACGTGCTCAACGTGGACGTCACGGGCTTTTTCAACCGCCGCTTCGACAACATCGCGGCGCCCGGCGACATCCTCTCGCTCCCGGGTGGAGGCGTGGTCCAGCTGCCGTACTCCAACCAGGGCATCGGCCGCGCCCTGGGCCTGGAGGTGATGGTGAAGAAGCAGCGCGCGTCCGCGACGGACAAGTGGTCCGGATGGCTGTCGTACACCTTCAGCCAGTCACTCGACGGGCGCACGGGCCGCGCTCCCGAAGGGAATGGTGGAGACTTCGGCGGGGGCTTCGGTGGCAGCGGCGACGAGACGTATGGCCTCAGCCCCTTCGACCAGACACACATCCTCACGCTGGTGAGCACCTACGTGCTGGGCAACGGCTGGGAGCTGGGCGGGCGCTTCCGCTACACCACCGGCCGCCCGACGACGCCGCTCAACCACACGTTCGACCAGTACCAGGTGGACCGAAACCGCTTCAACGGCACGTACGGCCCCTACGCCTCGGCGCGCACGTCCGGGTTCCACCAGCTCGACATGCGGCTGGACAAGAGCTGGCAATTCCAGAGCTGGACGCTGGGGGTCTACCTGGACGTGCAGAACCTCTACAACGCGGAGAACGTCGAGTTCACCTTCAACGACTACCGGCAGCGCCGGGAGTACGAGGTGCCCGGCATCCCCATCCTCCCCGTGGTGGGCGTGAAAGGAAGCTTCTGACATGAAAGCCCTGCTCAACACCGGAAGCCTGCTGCTGCTGGCGCTGACCGCCCTCGCGTGCGTCGAACCCGAGGACAAGCCGTCGAGCGTGCACGACCTCCGCGTGCTCGGCGTATCCACGGAACGGCCCGAGCTGATCGCCTCCACCTGCGACCAGACGCCGGAGGCCTTCGACGAGTTGGCGGAGGAGGTGACGTACCGCGCGCTGGTGGTGGACCCCGCCGGCGCGGGACGCCCCATCCAGTACCAGCTGTGGGCCTGCGCGGATCAGGACGACCGCACGTGCGCGACGGAGGCGGACCGCGCCCTGCTCGCGGAGGGCACCACGACCGCGGGCGAGCTGACGCTCCCCATCCGTCCCGGCGCGGCCCGCGTCTCTCAGGACAAACTCCTGCTGGAGCGCGTGCTGGCGGAGGACGCCTACAAGGGGCTGGGAGGCATCCGCATGCCGCTCGTCCTGAGGGTGTCGGCGGGCGACGAGGAGATCTACGCGCAGAAGCTGATGGTCTTCTGGTGCCCGGTGGTGGAGGGCATGAAGGCCAACGAGCAGCCCGTGCTTCCGGGCCTGCGGGTGGACGACGTGGCCTGGCCGGAAGGTGAGCCGCTGGAGCTGAGCGGCCCCGGGCCCTTCGTGATGACGTCCGAGGACGTGTCGGACCGCGAGGAGAACTACATCGTCCCGGGCCTGCGCCTGCAGGCCGTGAACCTCAAGGAGGCGTGGGAGATCGCCTGGTACACCACGCTGGGCGAGTTCAACCTGTCGGAGACGGGCGGCGCGGACTTCGGTGGCCAGCAGGGACGCCACCGCGTGGAGTGGGAGCCAGCGGAAGGCGCGGCGGCCCAGGAGGTGACGTTCTGGGCCGTGGTGCGGGACGGGCGCGGCGGCAGCTCATGGGTGGTGCGCCGGGCTCGCTGGACGCCCTGAGCACCGCCGTCCCTCCCGGGAACCGGGTTCAGCGCGGTGCGGCGCTGGCGATGAGGTCGTTGATCATCTGCGGCATCTCCGTCGCCGCGCCGACGTCGAACCTGTCGATGCTCATGAAGAACCCGACCCCGCGAACGGGTGAGAACGCCAGGTAGTTGAACACGCCGCTCGTGGCCCCGGCCTTCTGGAGGATGAACGGCCGGTCGCCCCTGGGCATCATCACGACCCAGCCCAGCCCCATCGCATCCATGTGGCCGGACTCGTCGAGGCCGAGGACGGGGTGCAGCCCGTCACGCTGCACGTAGGTGGCGTGATTCAACAACCGCGTCTCCGTGTCGGTTCCACCGGCCTCCAGGTGCCACTGGAGCCACCGGAGCAGATCCCCGGGGGTCGAGTACAGGCCGCTGGCGCCCCGTGGCGTGGAGTCATGGGTCGGCTGGCCGTTGCCGTTCGCCATGGGCCACGGCTTGCCGTCCGGCTGGTAGCCGCCAAACAGGTTCTGGGTGCGGTCGTCGGTGCACCCGACCTTCCAGGGCGGCGCGTTGTACGAGGTGTGTCCGAGCTGGAGTGGAGCCAGCACCTCCTGGTTCAACAGCTCGTAGAAGGACGCGGCCCCGGACGGGTTGCACTGTTCGACCATCGCCCGGGACAGGGCGTTGAAGCCCACGTTCGAATAGAGCGCCCCCGTTCCCGGCGGGAACAAGACGGACGGCAGCAGCTCCGGCTCCGGCGCTTCGAGCCCGATGTTCGGTGAGACCTCACGGGGCAGGCCGCTCGTGTGCGTGACGAGGTCGATGAGACGGATGGCCGGATTCTGGGAGACCTGCGTCGTGAAGCGGGCCTGCCCCTTCACGACCATCCTGGCGAGCAGGTGTCCCGTGAAGGCCTTGGTGATGGAGCCGAGCGGCACGAGCGTCCGTGCATCCGGCTCCAGGCAATCCCTACCGCCCCAGCCGAGGACCGAGCTCGCGAAGGATCCATCGGAGCCCCGGACGATGGCGCCCATCACCAGCTTGGGGAGCTGGTACTTGAGCTGGAAGACGTCGCCCGCGAACGCCGCGCCCTCCACGAGCGGCTGGAGCCGGGCATGGGCCGCCGGGAATGGCGGCATCTTGCTCAACTGATATTGCCAGATGTCTTCACGCAGCCCGTCGGTGAACGGCTTGGCGTAACCGTACTGGTCATCCAGAGGCCCGGGGGCGGCGCCGTCTCCCTGGTAGAGCCCGAAGAGGAGCTGGGGACTCTTGCCATCCGTGCGCATGAAACAGGTGAAGTCCCGGCTCGCGCGCGTCAGCCCCAGATAGACCCCGATCTGCCGCGGCTCCGCCGGGGTCAGGTCCAGCCGTGCGACATCCGCGTAGGTCTTCTCGCCGGGGAGGATCCGGGTCCCCGCCGGAATGAGGCACTCCCCCGGGGCGAGCCCCTCGAAGCCGGTCACGAAGAGGGTCTGATTCGCGAGGGTCAGGACGCGGATGATGGGATTGGAACTGGCCACGGTGTTCTCCTTTTTCACTGCGAGAGTACACGAGCACCGAAGGCCAGGCGTTGCCAGCGAAGCAACCTCCACGCGGGCTTCGTAGCCTCTCGGGCCACGTGAGAGGTGGACGCCAGGGTGTGATTCCGCGCGGTTGAACGCGGCCATTTCCTTGCAGCGCTTCCGGGCACTCCCACGGAGGTCCACGCATGAGACGCAACGGACTCATTGCTTCGTTCCGCCTTCCCCATCTCCGCCCCGCACTGGGCACACTGGTTCTCGCGGCGTCGCTGTGCACGGCGACCGCCGAAGCCGCGGCCCTCCGGGTCATGCCCCTGGGGCTTGGCTCCGGCACCGTCACCGGCACGGGCATCAACTGCACCAACATCGTCGGCAGCGACTGCGATGAAACCTATAGCGCCAGCGCGTCCGTGACCCTCACCGCCACGCCGTCCGCGGGGTCCTCCTTCCAGGGCTGGAACGTCGACCTGGACGCGGACCTGTCGTCCACGCCGGACTGCACGGGGACGACGCCCAGCTGCACCCTGTCCATGGGCGTGGCTCGTTCCGTGAAGCCTGTCTTCCGGCTCGCGGCGGGCACCGTCAATCCCATCCCCGTCGTCAACACGAGCGCCATCACGCCCGAGGAGATCGAGGCGTATCTCAACAATCCCGCCAACGCGGCCACGAACACCGTGGCCCGCTTCATCAGCGCGCTGCCGGCTGAGTACAGGGCCAGCCCCATCCTGATGGCGCGTTCAGAGAGCCTCCAGACGGGCACCGCGGAGCACCCGCGCCTGCTGCTCTCCAGCCAGACCGCCCGGTCCGTCTTCTCCATCGGGCCCGCGCCGCATGCGTCCTATCCAGGCTCGCATCCGGACGTCATCGAATACATGCAGTGGGACGAGGCGACGAAGAACTTCCGCTTCCACGAAATCATCCTCACGACCATCCCCCAGATGGGCTCCATCCCTCCGCGCTCGCGCCACATCGAGAAGGATGATGGGAAGTGCGCGGCCTGCCATTCGACGCGGAACGTGCTGAACCTCACGGGCATCCCCGGTACGACTGGCTTCCCGGTGGGCGTCATCAAGACGAAGAACAAGCCCAACTGGGACCCCTACGACAGCTGGGGCGGGATGCTCCCCTTCAACCGGGATCGCCTCTACCAGGGCTCGGTGGACACCGCCGCGTTCCGCAAGCTCTTCAACCCCTGGACGTGGCGAACGCAACCCGAGGTCCGCCGACTCATCGAACAGCTCCGGCTGCAACCGCCCGGACGGCTTTCGGCGGGGAGCCCCCACCTCATCACGCGCTACCGGGGCGGCCCCAACGACGGGACGCCGCGCTTCAGCTTCGACCTGACGCCCCCGGTGACGACGGAGCCCGTTCCATCGGGGACCGCCACCATCGCGACGGCGTATGCCTTCAACGCCCAGCCTGGCTCGGGCGCGCTCACCTCCGTCACCCGGGGTGGCCCGTCCGTCACGCTGTTCCATGACTCGCTCATCTCCGGGGACGAGGGGCGCGGCGTCCAGCTGTTCGACCTGCTGGGCGGCTTCGATGGAAGCCTCAACCAGCGGCGCATCGCGGACGAGCTCGCCAGCCACCGCTGGGCGACTGGCAGCGTGTACGTCGATCCGCGTCCGGTGGCCCTGGCCATCACCAAGGGCTGCCTCACCATCAACAGCTCGCTGAATACGGTTCAGAGCAGCCCCTCGGGTCTGGCGGTGAACCTGCCCTTCTTCACGTCGCGCAACGGCATGGGCATCAACGCCCTGCGCGACGACACCCTGGCGCGCACGCAGAGCATCCCGCGCCGCAAGGCCGACATCGAGAAGCTCAACCTGAGCCGCGCGGGCGACCCCTATCTGATGACCGGGACGACGGTGAACGGCCTCATTCCGCAGTACGGCGCCGCGACCAGCGCGTCGACGGACGTGTCGCTGACCCGGCTGAGGCAGGAGGTGTTCCGCCGGCCCATCGACAACCCGGCCCCGGACTCGACGGTCATGGGCGGCATCCTCGTGGACCGGGAGAACTACAGCCCCAACACGAACCTGGTGGCCCTGTACCGGTACTTCCTGGAGCCGCTCGGCGTGTCGGTGGACAAGTGGTCCCTGGGCGTGCGCGGACGCTCGCGCGCCTATGGCTTCGCCGACGTGTTCAGCACGTACACCGGCGCGCTCCAGACGGAGCTGGAGGCCAACCTGACGGCGGACCCCATCCCCGGTCTGGCGGCGCCCTTCTCCTGCGCCAGCCTGATTCCAGCGGTGAACACGACGCTGGCCTCGCTGCCACCCGTGGGCGACTACCCGACGTACACGGACGTGCAGCGCATCTTCAACAAGGCCTGCATCGAGTGCCACGGCGGCCTGGACTACCCGCCGTACAAGAACTTCGGCACCTACCTGAACCTGGCCGAGGACCAGAGCGCGCCCGGCGTGAATCCGCTCACGGCGTCGTATGCCATTGCCGCGCCCATGGCCACCAGCGAGACGGGGCCGCTCTTCGACCGCATCACCCGCACATCAGAGGACTGCCCGAACGGGATGATGCCGTGTGGCGGACCGCCGCTGAGCCAGACGGACGTCGAGACCCTCCGGCGGTGGATCATCGGCGGCAATCCCTCCCTCTGGGGCGACCCGCACCTGACGACGATGGACGGCGTGCGCTACGACTTCCAGGGCGCCGGTGAGTACGTGCTCCTGCGCGACCCGGGGCTGGAGCTCCAGGCGCGCCACACGCCCGTGCAGACCGAGCAGCCCGTGGGGCCGGATCCGCACACCGGCCTGACGGCCTGCGCGAGCATCACGACGGCGGTGGCGGTGCGCGTCGGCCCGCATCGCGTCAGCTACCAGATGAACGCGGAGAAGCCGGAGCTGCTGGTGCTGCGCGTCGACGGCAAGCCGGTGACGCTGGACAAGGAGCTGCTGCTCCCCGCCGGAGGACGCATCACGTCCACGGGGACGACCGGCGGCATCCGCATTGAATCCGCAGGCGGCACGCGCATCACCGTCACCACGGATTGGTGGGCGCACTACGGCCTCTGGTACATGAACATCGACGTGCGGCAGGCGCGCGCCAGGGAGGGCCTGCTGGGCCCCATCGCCCCGGGCAACTGGCTGCCCGTGCTGCCGGACGGCTCACAGCTGGGGGAGCGTCCCTCGGACCTGGGGGACCGCTACGTCGGCCTGTACGAGAAGTTCGGCGAGTCCTGGCGGGTGACCAAGAACACGTCCCTCTTCGACTACGCCTCCGGGTACTCCACCGAGTCGTACACGCTGCGCGAATGGCCCGGATACAAGGCGGACAGCTGCCGCATCGAGAAGGCGCCGCCCGGCATCCCGGTGGTGGAGCCGCTGAAGGCCATTCCGCTGGAGCAGGCGGAGGCGCTGTGCAAGGGCGTCTCGAAGGAGCGTCTGCGCGACTGCGCGCAGGACGTGGCCGCGACCGGCGATCCGGTCTTCGCCAAGACGTTCGTCACGACGGAGAAGCTGGGCCGCAACCTCGCGCCCGAGACGCTGGAGCTGGTGACTCCGAAGGAGAACGCCATCACCTCGTCGAGCGTGACCTTCGAGTGGAAGGACGCGTACGACAAGGACGGGGACGCCGTCGTCTACCGGCACTGCGTCTGGAGTGTGAACACCCGCTTCACCTACGCGGCCTGCACGAAGGGCGTGCCCGAGCAGTCCAGGACGGTGAAGCTGGAGGGCGGCCGGGACTACTTCTGGAAGGTCCTCGCCGAGGACGGCCGGGGTGGCACCACGGAGAGCCGCACCTGGCGCGTGACGGTGAAGTAGCCACACGTCGCGGCTGAAGAACGAAGGCCCCGGATTGCCTGTGAGCATCCGGGGCCTTGTCGTGTGACGCCGCTGTTTGCCCGGGCAACACAAGGCGCCTCCTGGCAAGGTCCCTTGCCATGCCCAAGAAGCCCGACCCCGCCGCGCTGATGAAGAAGGCGGACGCGTTGCTGGATGAGATGCCGCCCCAGTTGGACCCGGCCATCCTGCTCCTGCGCGAAATCGTGGAGGCGGATCCGGAGCACCTGCTGGCGCTGCACTCGCTCAACTGGGCCCTGGACCCGACGCGGCGCGTGGAGCCCCACCGCTGGGAGCGCGAGGTGAAGGCCGAGCACTGGCGCGTTCGCGACCGCGTCCTTGAGTTGACCCGAGGGACGAAGCCCGGAGGAAAGCTGTCGACCGGGCAGAAGGCGCGCGCGCTGGCGCTGAGCCAGTGGGCCGACGACCTGTTGCGGCGCAAGCCGACGGACGCGCAGCTGCAGCAGGCGGAGGCCGCGCTGGTGGAGGCTGAAGGCCTGCGCGACCTCGCGGACCATGCCCGCGCGCGTCGAGGGCTGGAAGCGTGGCACGCGCTGCGGCGGGGCCCTCCGGAGCAGGGCTACCGGAAGCTGCTCGCCCTGGTGGAGGCGGCGCCCGACCCACGCGCCCGCGACGACGAGGGCAACGAGGATCCGTTCCCCTTCCAGGGCCTGGAAGGTGCCTTCTCCGACGAAGGCTTCCACGCGTGGCTCCGGAAGCAGAAGCCCGCGGCGCGTCCCCCAGCGAAGAAGGCCAAGGCCCTGGACAACGGACTCCTGCAGGCGGCGGGGCTCGACGCGGCCCCCTTCTTCGGCCCTGGCTTCGAAGGGGAATGGCGCACGGGCCGGGTGCTGGCCCTGCTTGCACTGGGGGCCGACCTGGAGGCCCGGGACAAGACCCAGGGTGGCGTTCTCCACCTGGCCGCGCGGGTGGAGGACGCATCGCTGGTGAAGGAGCTCCTGCGGCTGGGGGCTCCCGCCGACACGACCGACTCAGCGAAGGCCACGCCCCTCCACGCGGCGGCGGAACACGGCTGCACGGCCTGCATCGCCCTGCTGGCGAAGGGCGGCGTTCCCGTGGACGCGCTCGACAACGCGGGGCGCACGGCGCTCTTCAACGCGCGGCGGGCGGACGTGGCGCAAGCGCTCATCGACGCGGGCGCCAACCCCAACGCGGGCAAGGGCTGGACGCCGCTGCACCAGCACGCGCGCGTCAAGGAGCGGGGGCCCGTCATCGAGGTCCTGCTCCAGGCCGGGGCGGATGTGAATGGCAAGAACTCGGCGGGACAGACGCCCGTGCAGGAGGCGCTGGAGCACGGCAACGCGCACCTCGCCCAGCTCATGGGTGCCAGGGCGCCCTCGGGGAAGAAGGGCGCGCTGGACGTGCAGCCGATGCTGGACGCGCTGGCCCGCGAGCGGAAGGCGTTGCTCAAGGCCTGGTACTACGAGGACAAGGATGTGGACTCCGTCGAGCAGGTCCTGAGTCGGCTCGCGTTGGAAGGCGCCACATCGTGGGACGCGCTCGCGGCGGCGGTGCAAGGCCTGCCTCCCTGGACGGCCATGGCCCTGGTGGTGCTCGCCCGGGAAGCGCTCCCTGCCGAAGCGAAGGCGCCCTCCCCCTCCAAGCTCCCACGCTTCGTTCGCGGGGACCTGGTGGTGAAGGGGGACGTGCATGTGGACGGTCCCTTGCTGGTGACAGGCAACCTCACGGTGAAGGGCGTGCTGAGCAACGCAGGGCCTGAAGGCCTGCTCGTGGTGGGCGGCTCGCTGCGCGCCAGCGGCGTGGACACGGATGGGGAGCTGGTCGTGGGCCAGGACCTGGAGGCGCAGGTCGTCTGGGGGCACGGCAACGACGCGACGCTCCGGGTCGGCGGCGTGCTGAAGGCCGAGGCGGTCATCGCGGATGACCACGACATGCAGGCCAAGGTGAAGGCACCGCATCACTTCGCCGCGGGGGACTTCGACGCCACGGACGCATCACTCAAAAAGCTCTTCGTGCCAAAGGCTTTCGACCGAGCGCGACTGGACCGCGAAAAGCTCTTCAACGTCCTGCGCAAGGCGGGAAGTGCGCTCCGGAGCCCGGACTGACAGGTGAGCCCGCGGACCAACATCCCGCAGTCGGGCTGTTCCGCGGGTCAGTACTCCCGCCCACCACCGGGACCCACCTTGGGCCCGTTCGGAAAAACCACTCAAGGGGGCGGTGGATGAGACAGATGAAAGCGGCGCTGTTGTTCCTGTCGCTGGGCGCGGGCATGGCCTGCACCAGCACCTACGACCCGTACTACTACGACGACGCCTACTACGATCCGTACTACGGGGCGTATGACGCGGCCTGGTCCTACGCATGGGTCGACCCTGTCTACAGCTATTGGTACTACGCCATCGGCAAGGTGCAGGCCATGGCTGTCGACCCGGCCACGGCGGCCACCCAGCTCGCGGCGAATGCCTCCACCGCCTTCACTCCCTCCGGCTGCGCCACCGCGACCGCGACGGGCGCGACGGTGAACTACACGTTCAACAACTGCCAGGCGGCGATCTCGCTCACGCAGATCTCCGGCAGCGTGGAGGTGGTGCTCGCCGACAACCAGGGGCAGCTCGCCGCCACGGCCAACTCCACCGACCTCACCATCAACGGGGAGCCGTACAACCTCTCGCTGCAGATCGCCGGCTCCCCGCCGCAAGGTGACCAGCGCAAGGTGACCGTCACCTCCAACAGCTTCTCGCCGAATCGCTTCGATTCGCGAACGTCCACGAGCACGGTCACCTGGGTGGCGGGCAGCGGGTGCATCACCGTGGACAGTACGTCACAGGCCACGAAGGGCGGCCTCAGCTCGACGACGACCGTGTCTGGCTACCAGCGCTGCGACCACCAGTGCCCCACGGCGGGGATGGTGCAGGTGGATACGAGCGAAGGGACGTTCACCGCGACGTTCGACGGCTCCAACACCGTCAAGGTCGTCGCGCCGAACGATGACGTCAAGACGTACAACCTGGACTGTTGAGCACGGAGCGGGGCAGCTGGCCCGCGCATTGCTGAAGGGCAGACCCGAGGGCTCCAATGACGGCGCTCCGGGTCCACGCCCTTCCCGGAGCCGTTGCACCGTGGCCATTCCGACACGGTGCGCGGCTGTGGCGCCACACGCCACCATGTCCCGACCGCACTCCCCCTTCGCCTCCATCCCGAGCCGTCACGGACTGCTGCCCGCGATCCTGTGCAGCATCCTCGCGGTGGACCTGCTGGCCCTGCGGCTCGACTGGAGCGAGCGCGCCAGCTTCGCCTTCCTGTCGTGGAACCTGTTCCTGGCCTGGGCGCCGTACACCCTGGCCCTCATCGCACGGGGGCTGATGGTGCGAGGCCTGGGCCGTCCGTGGCTCCTGGCCCCACTGGCGCTTGGCTGGCTCGCGCTGTTTCCCAACGCGCCCTACCTCGTCACCGACTTCATCCACCTGCGTCAGCGGCCCGTGGTTCCACTCTGGTTCGACGCCGCGCTCCTGGCCCTGTTCGCCGCCACCGGGTGGCTGCTGGGCCTGCTGTCCCTGGACATCTGGAAGCGGTGGCTGGAAGAGCGCTGGGGCCGCACGGCGGCATGGGCCTTCGTCGCCATCACCTCCGGCCTGTGTGGCTATGGCATCTATCTGGGCCGCGTGGAGCGCTGGAACAGCTGGGACGTGCTCTCGGAGCCGGGCCGCCTCTTGCGCGCCATGGCCTCACACGTGAGGGATCCCCTGGCCCATCCCGCCCTGCCCTCGCTCACCCTCTTCTTCGCCCTGCTCCTGCCGCTGTCCTACGCCGGCTATGAGGCGCTCGTCGCCCGACTGTGCCGCCAGCGCGCTACACTTCCCGGCGCCGGAGCGAGGTGGACATGGCGCCGCCAGGCCCGTCGGGAGGATGCACCGTGACAGTCGAGCGCGACCTCAACGAAGCGCTGCGCGCCTCCCGGGTGGAGCTGGATTCGGAGGCGGGCTTCGAGGAGTTGCTGGAGCTCGTGGAGCTCACGACCGGGGCCAAGGTGATTCGCACGGAGGAGTCCCTGCACTTCCTCACGCTGGATCAGCCGGGGCCGGAGGTGATCCACAGCGGGACCCTTGGCGAGCGCGGGCTGGCGGCCTGGGAGGCCCCGCGACGGGATGCGCGGGGCCTCACGTTCTACGCCAACCTGAAGCGGCCGGACGGCGCGGACTTCGTGCGCATGCAGGTGGAGCTGTCCACGCGGTCGCTCTCCATCGAGGTGATTGACGAAGGATGGTTCGAGATCGCCGCGTATCTGGGTTGAGGGGGCCGCCGGCTCAGCGCTTCATCAGCATGGGCAGCCACGCGAGGAAGAGCTTCGTCATGAACCGGACCGACAGGAAGCTCGCATGGTTCGGAACATCGTTGGGGAGCTCCACGCCCGCGGGCTTGTACCGGGTGCAGGTGCGCAGCTCCAACGGGGGCACCTCGCCGGTGAACCGGTTCCGGTAGACCGAGAACCAGTGCGGCCCCGGGCCCATGTCCATGAACATCCCCGAGTTGCAGCACGTCGCGACGAGCCGCTTCGTCGCTGAAGCGTCCTTGAGCTTGAAGCCCGACAGGAGCGACTCACCTCGGGAGACGCGGAGGCGGTCCTTCCGGTAGAGGAGGAAATCCGTGCCGCCCAAGGGGCCGCGAGGCGACGGCGCGTTCGGAAGGGCCTCGATGCGGCGCCCCCCCTCCTGGCAGTCGTCGCAGTAGCACTCGACGTGGATGATGGGCGGCCCCCGCCCCTCGAGTTCCACCTGTCCACAGGCACAGGTGGCGATCCGGATGACGTCGTTCTTCTCGGGCATCCGCCTCCTCTATTCCGACGGCGGCGCAATCACGAGCGCTTTCGCCGGGCTACCGGAACCACCCGAGCCCGGCCACCGCGTCACCGTCGTGCTCGTAGTACTCGACGACGACGGTGTGCTCACCGGCGCGCATCCAACGCGCCTGCATGTAGTTGGTGGAAGATTGGTCCTTCCAGCCATTGATGATGCGGCTGCCGTCCACGAAGACCCGGATGCCGTCATCCGCCTGGGCCATGAAGAAGTACAGGCCCGTCGCGAAGTAGAACCGCCCCGTCCAGCGCACGGAGAAGTCATCCGGGCCCACGCCCTCCACGGGGCTGCCCGCCCACCAGTAGTTCGAGAGCGGTGCCCCCTCGCAGCGCACGATCCCCGGGACGCCCGCCAGCTCCCGGTTGGCGAAGTACTCCGCGCGGTACTGCCCGGCCGGGCACTCCGCGGGAGCGACGGATTCGAAGGAGGCCGTGACGCTCACGTCCTCCGTGCCCACCAGGAGGGTGTGCTCCGCGGCCCCGCCGTTGGACCAGCCGACGAAGCCTTGGTTGCCCTGGGGCGACGGCGCGAAGAGCGCGTGCGAAGAGCCCGCGACCACGGAGCGCACCAGCGGTGACGGGCTGGCAGTCCCGTCGAACACCACCTCCAGCCCGGGAGGCGACGTCTCCAGCGTCACCTGCACCTTCAGGGGCAACAGCGTCACCATCCGGCTGCCCGTCAGCCCCGCGGAGTCCGTCGCGGTCAGCGTCAGTTGGAAGCGCACGTCGTCGCCATGGTCCGGGATGGTGAAGGTCCCGCCAGGCCCCTGGCCTTCTTCATAGGGATGGGAATGGCACGCGCCCGGCGTGCAGTGCACCAGCGTGAGGGTCCACGCCATCCGGTCACCCGGGATGGCGCCGTCCTCCGCGTCGCTCGCCGAGCCCGCGAACGTCACCACGTCCCCCACCTTGAAGCGGAACGTCTCCGACGGCGCGTGGATGGACACCACCGGCGCCAGGTTCCCCACGGAGATGCGCACGGAGGCCGTGTGGCTGCCGCCGTGTCCGTCGCTGACGGTCAGCCGGGCCACATGGAGGCCGGCCATCTCATACAGGTGCTCCGGGTTCGCCACGCCTGACACGGAGTTGCCGTCACCGAAGTCCCACACGTACTGGAGCGTGTCGCCGTCCATGTCGCGGGAGCCGGCGCTGGAGAAGTACACCCGCAGGGGCGGCACGCCTTCGCGCGGCGTCGCCGAGGCCACCGCGACCGGCGGCGTGTTGTTGGCCGGGTAGCGGATGCGGCGCAGCTCCCCCGCGAGGATGTCCACGAAGTGAAGCTGGGAGCCCGGCCCGCTGCTCAGGTCGACGACGCCGCCCGCCTCGGTGGCGAAGGGCGCCACGCTGTCCGGCACGAGCTGATCATTGGCATCCACTCGCAGCATCCGGATCCATTGCTGGGTGTAGTCCGCGAAGAAGTAGGCACCCCGCCACTGCGCCGGGAACGCCGGGTCCTGGATGAAGGCGCCGCCCGTGGATGTCTGGCCCTCGGCATGCGTCCAGGAATACAGCGGCGGCCGCACCGCGTCCGGCCCCTTGGCATACAGCGCCTGGCACACGGGCTTGGGCTCATAGCCGCGCTGGCGCCCCGGCCCCTCGTAGCAGGGCCAGCCGAAGTTCGCGCCGGGCGTCGCGACGTTGATCTCCTCGTGGTCGCCCCAGCCGACGTCTCCCACGTAGGGCGTGGCGGTGCCGGGCCGCAGGTTGAAGCGGTAGGGATTGCGCAGCCCCAGCGCCCACACCTTCGAGCGGTTGTCCTGGCCATTCCCACTCCAGAACGGATTCGACGGCACACCCGCGCCGGTGCGCGAGACGCGCAGGACCTTGCCCGCCAGCGAGTCCGGGTCCTGCGCCCGCAGCGCGTCGTCATCCACCGCGTCAAAGCGGGCCCCGTCCCCCAGCGACACGAAGAGGGTGCCATCCGGCGCGAACCGGACGTTGCCCACGGAGTGCGACGCGCTGTCCGAGGGGATGCAGTCCGAGCCGGGAGGAAGGTCCTTGCAGGAGCCGGCCACCGCGGTGCCCAGCAGCACCGACTCGCTGTCAGGCGAGGCCGTGTCCCCTACCGCCGTGTACCGCGCCAGGCGCCCCGTCTTGGGCCCGTCGTCGTCCGTGGCGTCGTCGTCGTAGGTGTAGAGCAGGTAGACGTAGCCGTTCTGCGCGAAGGCGGGGTCCACCGCGAGCCCCAGCAGGCCCCGGTCATGGTGGTTGTTCACCCGCGCGCTGACGTCGAGGAAGGGCGTGGCCACCAGGGCGCCGTCCTTGACCAGCCGGACCACCCCCGCCTTCTCCGCGACGAGGATGCGCCCATCCGGCAGGTGCGCGAACGTCGTGGGGTAGTGCAGGCCTCCCACCACGAGTTCGGACGAGAAGCCTCCCGGCAGCGCCCGCGCGGGGGGCCCTGGAGCCCTGGCCCCCGCCAGCAACACCCAGCCCAGCCCGAGACAAAGACAGATGGCGAATGGATCCGGCCAGCGGCGCGGCAAGGACATGGGCCCCCTCCAACGGGTGCGAAAAGAGTGGGCGCAAGCTGGTGCCTCCACTCCTTCCAGCCACCCGTCCCGGGGCCATGGACCGCTGTCACCTTACGCGCGCCACCCCAGCCGAAGAGGGCCGAGCGCTCGCGGCCTCCCACGTCAGCGACGGGAGGTGCGCCCCCAGCGGAGCGTCAGTCCGGCATAACCCGTTGGCTGACGGCGGCCGTCCCTCACGTCGAACGGAAGCTCGATGCCGCCCTCCGCTCGCAGCTCGAGCGAGGGATTCAGCCGGTACGCCACGCCCAGCGAACCGCCCGGCGCGACCATCAGGTGCGAGCCGCCGAGCTTGCCCTGGAAGACGGTGAGCGGGCCCGCGAAGGCCCCCATCAGTGAAGCGCCCCCGGTCAGGGTCCACCTTGCATTGAGCCGATAGTCGACCAGCGTCTGGCCTCCCAGACGGAAGTTGACGGGCTCCGTGCCGTTGTTGGTGACGGGCACGTACCAGACGCCCGCGCTTGGGGCGACCGACACGGTCCAGGGTGAGCGCTCCATGAGCCGATGCCGGGTCCCGAGCTCCAGGCCCAGCAAGGTAATGCGTCCGCCCCAATCCCAGTTCTCGCCAGCGCCCTTGCGGAACGTGAGCTCGGGGTTGGGCAGATACGCCCGCTCCCGGCCTCGCTCGAAGGCAATCGTGTTCACGGAGACGCCCACTTCGGTCGTCCCCACCGGCGTCGTCGCCGCGCCCAGGTTCCGCGCGCCGCTCAGACACCCGGGAGCGCAGAGGAGCAGCGCACCCATCCACAGGGCGCGCATGAAAGGCCTCGGCGTCATTGCGGCCATGCGAAGCGCACCCAGACCGGTTGGTGGTCGCTCCCGGAGGGACGCTTGTCCACGCCGCGCGCCACCGGAGTGAGCCCGCGGGCGAAGACCGAGTCGAGCGGCAGTCCGCCGATGACGGAGTCCACGGTGTCCCCCACCCCTTCGGAGGCCCACTGGAAGCCCCACTGCGAGAACAGCTTCACGGTCTGCGTCAGGCTCCCCGGGTCGGAGGTGTTGAAGTCGCCGGCGATGACCTGCGACCGCGCCGCGCCGTCGACCGCCTGGATGACGGTCTCCGCCTGATCCAGCCGCGCGCCCAGCCCGACGATGGGGGTCGCGCCGTGCACGGAGACCACCTGGAAGGGAGTCCCCCGGATGTCCACCGTCGCGGCCACCCCGATGCGGTGTTGCTGGTGATACGGGTCGTCGTGGGGAAGGTTGATCTTCTGGTCCGCGGTGATGGGCCACCGGCTCAACACCGCGTTGCCGAAGTCATCACCGTCCTTGGCCACGGAGGCGGGGTAGTACACGTAGGACATCCCCAGCTCCCGGGCGATTCTCTCCACGGCGGGAGCGTCCATCTCCTGCATCGCGATGACGTCCGCCTCCGAGAGCGGAGGGCTCGACAGGGACGCAACCGCCTCGGTGACCTGCTCGGCGAAGGCGAGGTTGTACGTCACCACGGTGACCGAGGAGGGGCCCTCCACGGCGACGGGTTGCACGGGCCGGAAGTCTCCGCTGTAGCGCGGGCCCTCCGCGTCGGAATAACCCGCCATGATGGGGCACCCGGTCAGGAAACCGAGCATCAGGAGCGCCCCCAACCAGACGGCCGGGCGTGCTTTTTCGCACCGCAAGGACTGACTCATTCCGGCAACGAACGCCGCGCAACCCCCAAGACTTCCATGGGGATGAGGCCCATGCCTGCATGCTCGGGAGGGAACACAGTTCACCATTGGCTGGTGCGCACGCCTACCCTCCCCGCGAGCACGGCCTGGAATGCGCGCGCCAACTCTCGCGCGAGACCCGGGCCCCGTATTCGCGCTGGCCCACTGCCTCTATCTCTTCGCCTCGCGTGGCAGGCCGAAACCTTCCGCGCCCGCCGTCCTACCCGCGGTACCCACGAGGCAGCTGAATGAATCAGGAACAGTTCTCCATGCAGGGGCAGCAGATGTTCGCCGAAGCCCTCAAGGCTCGGATCGTCGACGCCGTGCACGAGCGCGTCGTGTCCGGCCTGGAGGAGCGGATCGGCTCGGAAATCCGCGAGCGCGTCGGCGACGCGATTCGCGGTGCGGTGCGTGAGCGCATGATGAACATGCCGCAGGGGGAGGGGGCCGGGACGCAGTTCGACACGGAGCAGATCGCCGAGGCCATCCACAACCGCCTCACCGACGTCATCCATGAGCGCGTCGTGAGCGGCGTGCACGAGCGCGCCCGCGAGGTGCTCCGGGAGCGGCTGGGCGAGGCGCTGCGCTCCGCCCTGGCCGAGAACTGGATGAGCATGCAGCAGGGGCACGGGCACTTCGACCCGCAGCGCATCGCCGAGCGCGTGCGCATCAAGCTGGAGGACGCCCTGCGCGACCGGCTGGGCACCGTCGTGCGCGAGCGCGTCCGCGACGCCATCCGCGAGCGGCTGGGCGAGGCGCTGCGCTCCGCGATGTCGGAGCGGAGGATGGGCATGGAGGGCTTCGGGATGGACCCCGAGCGCATCGCCGACACCCTCCGCACCCGGCTCGCCGACAACGTGTCCGAGCGCATCCACACCGTCGTGCGCGAGCGCATCCGTGAGGCGCTGAAGGAGCGGCTGACGGACATGCTGCGCTCCGCGCTGTCCGAGCGCCGGGTGCAGATGGGCCAGATCGACCCGGAGCGCCTCGCGGACACCCTCCGCGACCGCCTCGCGGACACCCTCCGCGAGCGCGTGCAGAGCGGCCTGCGTGAGCGCGTGCGCGACGCGCTGCGCGAGCGGCTGGGCGACGAGCTGCGCGCCCGGATGAGCGAGCGCACCCAGGGCGTGATGGGCTTCCAGCCGCAGGGCGTGGGGATGATGGACCCCGAGCGCATCGCCGAGGCGCTCCGCGGGCGCCTGGTCGACGCGCTCCACGAGCGGCTGTCCAGCAACCTCCGCGAGCACCTGCAGGAGGCGCTGCGCGACCGGCTGGGTGACGCCCTCCGCGAGTCGCTGGGCGCCGTGGGCGGGATGGGTCACACCATGCGGGGCGGGTTCGGGGAGCAGCACATGGGCGGCTACCAGGCGCAGGGCCCGGGCCCGGTGGACACGGAGAGCCTCGTGTCCGCCATCCGCGAGCGCGTGGGTGAGGACCTCCGCGAGCGCATGGCGAACATGGTCCGCGACCGCGTCGCCGAGGCGGTGCGCAAGGAGCTGAAGAACGGCCCCGGCGGCACCCAGCCCCTGGCCTCCTGACGGGCACCTCGCCCTGGATTGAAAGCTCCCTCCCCTCCTCCATCGCTTCAGGAGGAGGTGGAGGGAGTTGCCGTCCGAGGACCGCGCCACCGCCGTCACGGACGCGGCTGGCGCTTTTCGAGCTGGGCCATGTAGAGCTTCCGCTCCTCGGAGAAGGCCTTCGCGACGCTGGGCCGCTCCAGCATGCGCGCGAAGTACGCGCTGAGCGCGGGCCACTTCTTCAGGTCGATGGGCGTCGCCACGCTCCAGCCGAGCACCGTCGCCAGGTACGCGTCCGCGACGCTGAAGCGCTCCATGAGGAACTCACGTCCGGTGAGGTGCTTCTCCAGGTAGGCGAGCCGGCCGGTCCCCTTCTCCAGCGCATAACTCCGGGCGCCTTCGGTCGACGACGCGTCGAGGAGCGGGGAGAACGTCGCCTTGTGCAGCTCGGTCCCGATGAAGGACAGCCACTGCTGGAGCCGCACACGCCCCCGGCTGTCGGCCGGCGCGAGGTCAGCCTGGGGCAGCGCCCCGGCCAGGTATTGCAGGATGGCGGCATTCTCCGTGAGCACGTCCCCTTCGTCGGTGCGGAGCGCGGGGACGAGCCCGAGCGGATGCACCTCCAGGTAGTTGCTCCCATCGAGCGTGCGCTTCGTCTTCGAGTCGACCTCGATGTACGTCGCCTCCGTGCCCGCCTCGTAGAAGCAGATGCGGGTGGCGGCGGAGCAGGACAGGGGAGAGAAGTAGAGCTGCATGGGATGTCCTCCAGGACGTCGAGCGTGGGCCTTCGCGGCAAGAAGCGAGGGCCACTCTCCGCCTCCGGATGGGATGCGTCCAACGCATCGTTGGCATAGACTCGATGCATGGAAGACATTGCCCCGCCCTCCCCCCGCCTCGACGTGCGCGACCTGCGCGTGGTGCTGGCCCTGGCCGCCGCCGGAACGACGGCCAGGGCCGCGGCCGCGCTGCACCTCACGCAGCCGGCGGTGAGCCGCGCGCTGCTCGCGGCGGAGGAGCGGCTGGGCGCGCGACTCTTCGACCGGACCCCGCGCGGGCTCGTGCCCACGCCAGCGGGGCATGAGCTCGTCGCGGGCGCCACGCGGATCCTCGTGGAGCTGGGCGACCTGGAGCACCGGGTGCGCGCGCCGGTAGCCCCGTCCATCCGCCTGCGCCTCGTGTGCGAGTGCTACACCGCCTATCACTGGCTGCCGTCCGCGCTGGTGACGCTGCGCAAGAGCCTGCCGGGCCTCCACCTGTCCCTGGCGGTGGAGCACACCCAGGACCCCGTCCCCGCCCTGGTGGCCGGAGAGCTGGACGTGGCGCTCCTCACGACGTCGACCGTCCCTCGCGCCGGGCTGGAGACCCGGCCGCTCTTCTCCGATGAGATCATCTTCGTGGTGTCCGCGTCGCACCCGTTGGCGTCCCGCCGTGCGCTCACCCGGGAGGACCTCCGCGAGCACACCGTTCTCACGGGGCAGACGCCCGCGGCGGAGTCGCACTGGTTCATGACGCAGGTCTTCGGCCGCGAGCGGCCCCGGCTCCGCGTGGAGCGGCTGCCACTCACGGAGGCCATCCTCGACGTGGCCCGGGCGGGCCTGGGCGTCGCCGTGCTCTCCGAGTGGATCTCCACCCCGCACCTGGGCAAGGGCGACCTGGTCGTGAAGCGGCTCGCGTCCGGGCCCTTGCGGCGGCCGTGGAGGATGGCCTGGAGGAAGGAGGTCGGAGACTCCGCGCTCCGCCTCCTCGCCGCGCTCGAGTCCACGGTGCCTCGGGGACTCGCGGTGGGGTAGCGTGCCGTGGCTGTCCACAGCGGTGCCACACCACTCCCAGAGGTGTCTATGATTGACTTCGTGAAGAAGGCGGGAAAGACCTTGCTCGCCGTTGCCACGGGCGCTGTCTTGTCATTCAGCGCCACGCAAGCCCTTGCCACGCCTCCCGATGCTCCGGCGCCGTATGAATGTTCCGCCTGCATCGAGCAGTGCATCGAAATGGGCTTCAGCTCTGGCTGGTGCACCCGCACGGAGTGTTACTGCCATTGAGATTTTCGGCGGCCTGGCATCTGCCGGGCCGCCGTTCTCGAATGGGCGGCGAGTCCTTGGACACCCGGGAACGGGTAGGCGCTGGCTCTCCCTGAAGTCTGGTGGAGTCTGATATTGCGCATCCGCCGGTGCCGCCTCTTCGCAGGCGCCGCGCTCCGAAAGGAACACCCCCAATGAGCATGGTTTCGAGAAGGTTCCGTCGCCTCGCTTTCGCGCTGGTCGGTGCAGGCGCATGGGTTTCCGCGGGTTGTGGCGAGCTCCCCACCCCGCAGGAGAACACCCCGTCCCAGGTCGTCATCCAGGACGCGGCGGTGCTGAACGATTCGACGCGCACGGAGTGGAGCTTCGGCCAGCTGGTGACCGCGATGAGCGGCCCGGTGGCGCCCTCCGACTTCGTGCGCGACAACCTTCCGCGGTGGGCGGGACAGGACGCCACCACGCGGACGCTCGTCGCGAGGCTGCTCGAAACGTGGCCAACGCTGGCGGACGGTTCGCTGGACCTGGCGAAGGCGCCCCTGCGGCTGGAGGCCATCGTCCACCACCCGGAAGCGTTCGAAGCGTCGCGGGGCAGCGCTGGCGAGGGCCGCTTCGTCTTCGGCGGCGTGGACGCGAGCGGCAACCCGCTGGGCCTCACCGTCACGCTGAGCTACGTCCTGGCGGCGCGGACTCCGGCGGAGGCGCGGGATTGGACGCAGCGCTGGCAGGACCTGGCCTCGCGGGCGCCGGGCTCGGAGGCGTACAAGACGGCGCTCCAGGCCCTCACCGACCGCGTCACGACCTCTCCGGGTCAGGGACGGGTCGCCGCGGCTTCGGCGAACTCGCGCCAGCAGGTGGGCGCCCTGCTGCTTGATGACACCACGCCGCCCTCCGTGGATATCAGCTCGCCGGCCCCGGCCAGCTTCCTGCGTGGCACGTTCGTGATCACCGCGAACGCCTCCGACGACGTGGGTGTCACGCAGGTGGACTTCTACGACGGCGCGACCCTCATCGACTCCTCCACCGCCGCGCCCTTCAGCGTGAACTGGAACACCACGGGCGCGACCTCCGGCAACCACTCGCTGACGGCGCAGGCCTTCGACGCGGCCGGCAACTCGACGACGTCCAGCGCCGTGACGGTGATGGTGGACAACTTCGCGCCCGTGGTGAATCTCGGGGTCCCCCAGTACAACCCCACGAGCCAGTACTACGTGCGCGGCATCGTCACCGTGGGCTGGTCCGTGACGGACCAGAGCCTCTCCGGTGTGGCGCAGACGGAGTTCATCCAGGAAGGCATCGTCAAGGCCACGGCGCCCGGCTACTCCGGCTACACCTACGACTTCACCTGGGACACGCGGGTGCTGGGCAACCGCTCCTACTCACTGGCGCTTCGCGCCACGGACAACGCGGGCAACGTCCAGACGAGCACCCGCAACCTCATCGTCGACAACCAGCTGCCCACGTCCATCCTCACCTCGCCCGCCAACGGGGCGGTGGTCAGCGGCAATGTCACGCTGACGGCCAACGCGAGCGATTCCCAGGCGATGCTCCAGGTCATCTTCGAGATCGACGGCGTGGCGACGTACTTCGTCGGGGCCAGCCCGTACACCCGGACCTGGAACACCGCGGGCCTGTCCGGCACGCACACGATTGTCGCCATTGCCTCTGACCGCGCGGGCAACAGCCGGCGCAGCAACGCGGTGACGGTGACCGTGCCCTGAGCTGAGTGAGACGGGCATCCGCCCTGCGCGGATGCCCGGCCTCCGGGTGAGACGTCGTCAGTAACCCTGGTCGGCGGGACACCGGTTCAATGACAGGCATCCGGGATTGGCTGCCGGTCAGGGCATGGGGCCGGGAGAGCCCTCCGCTGCCGAGGCATCCAACCGCAGCGTCCGCGTCACCCGCGTGCCCTCGTCCAGGCCCTCTCCAAAGGGCACCGGCATGCTGTCCTCCGGGCGCGCGGGCAGCCCCTGCGTCACCGACGCAGGCACCGCGTAGGTGTGCTCGCCCACCCTCACGGTGGGGCTGCCGCTGGCCGTCAGCTCCAGCTCCAGGTCGAAGCCGTCGGTGGACGGAACCCAGTAGCGAAACAGCACGCCCTGGGCCGCGTTGCGAGTCCGCAGCGTGTCGCCCGGGGCCTGTTGGCCCGCGAGCCGCGCTGAAAGCACCGCGTCCCCGGGCAACACCTGCACATCCACGAAGGCCGCGTCCGGGCGGGACGGGGTGATGTGGAGCGACACCTTCCGGCGCCCGCCCTCCCCTGCCTCCAGCCGCGATTCGACCGCGGGCCCCCGCACGTCCTCCCCTGGCGTGGGCGCTGGCGCGTTCCAGAACGGGCCCTTCACCTCCGGCAGCGCGTCCATGGCCTCCCGCTTCGGGTCGCCGCCCAGGTACGCGCGCGTCCAATCATTGAGCACGGGATCCGAGGACACCCAGCGCGCCGTCCTGGCGTCCGCGTCCACCAGATACAGCAGGCCCGTGGGGCGCGGGTTTCGCGCGTCGAAGCGCTGCCCCACGGCGAGCGACACCAGCAGGCCCAGGCCCAGCAGCGCGGCCCCGCCCGAGACCCACGGAAGCCCACGGCCCGCCAACCACAGCCAGCCCGGCGCGAGCAGACAGATGCCAAGCATCAACAGGTCGGAAGGCACCGCGGCCCGCTCCAAAGGCAGCACGGTGTAGAAAGTGGCCAGCACGTTCGGCAGCAACAGCAGGAGCGGCAGCGCCGCCAGCCCCCACAGCGGCACGTGCCATCGAGGGAGTGGTTCCGTCCCCCGGCCGCCCAGCCACAAGAGCAGCAGGACCATGCCCGCCAGGGGCCAGAGGAACAGCGCGCTCGCGCCCGGCAACACGATGCTCACCGCGATGCAGATCACCGCCCACGGCACGCATCCGCCCGCCGCCAGCTCCATCACCGGCGCGCGCCGGCGGAGGTACAGCCCGACGCCCATCGCCGCCATCACCCACAGCACCACCGCGAGGATGAAGCGCGAGTTGTCCTGCGTCTCCGACCGGCTGAGGGCGCGGAAGCCGGGCTGGAGGGCGCGCAGCAGCGGCCACGCGAGCCGCGCGAGGCTGCTGGCCAGGAAGCCCACGAGCAACAACACCAGGGACTCCCGCAGCATGGCCCACAGGCGCAGTTGCTTGCGCTGGCGCGCGCGGAAGATGGCGAACACGAACAGACCGCCCCAGACCACCGCCAGCGGAACGGCCCAGGACCGGGGGTAGTGGACGCGCAGTGGCCCCGCGTTGAAGAAGATGAGCTCCTCGCCCTCCGGCACGGACGCCTCGCGGGAGATGCGCCGCGTGAGCGCGAGCAGCGTGTCGCCCTGCTGTTGGAGGAGTCCGTTGGAGACGGCGTCCACGGTCTCCTTGCGTGAGTGGTAGGCCTGCGTGCCCTCCACGTTGGCGAAGTTCAGCCCCTGCCAACCGCCCTGCCTAAGCGCCGTGAAGTCCGTGGCGTTCTTCATGCGCTGATACACGGCCGCGAAGAGCGAACCGGCCCCGACGTCCGGGGCCTCCTCGCCGAGCCTGCGCACGAGCCAGCCGCCGCCCGGGGAGACCTCGAACATCAGGAGCGGCCCCGCGTTGCCGCGCGCGTCCACGTTGAGGACCACGCCCGATTCGCGGGCCCAGGGGTGCGAGGCCGCGAAGGCCGTGCTGCCCAGCAGGTGCTGCTCCTCCGCGTCCGTGAAGAGGAACAGCACGTCGCCCGCGAGCGCCGGCCCCTGCTGGAGCGCCCGCGCCACCTCCAGGATGGACGCGACGGCGGCGCCGTTGTCGGACGCGCCCGGCCCCGTGGGCACGGAGTCGTAGTGGGCCACCAGCATCACGGCCGTGCCCTTCGCGCCGTCCTTCGCGCGCAGCCGGCCCACGACGTTCTCCACGTTCGCGGCGGGCCGGGGGATTCCCTGTGCGGGCGCGAAGACGGGCTCGCGTTGGATTTGAACCTCCGCGCCCACGTCGCGCAGGCGCGCTTGCAGGTAGTCGCGCACCTCCGCGTGCCTCGGCGTGCCGAGGGCGTGCGGCTCAGCGCCAATGAAGCGCAGGTGTTCCCGGGCGCGCTCGGCGGAGAACCGCTCCCCGGGCGCGGAGGCGGGCACCGGCTCTGGCAGGGGGCTTCCGCGCAGCACCAGGAGGATCACACCCAGGCCGAGCACCGCGGTCACCCACCGTGCTACCGACGACGCGCGAGAGGAGGCACTCCGGTCCAGGCCCGCGGTCGGGGCGGTGTCGCTCATGTTTCAATCCTTCAAGGGCGCCCACCCGTTCGGGGGCCGCGGGGGGTTCGCGGAGTCCCCGTTGAAGGGGGTGTCCATCGCGCGGGCACTCTACGTCACCCGGAATCCGGCGGACACGCCGCCGTGGCCGGCGGCAGGCACTGCTGCGCCTCCGTGTTCAGCGCCTCCGCAGCCACGAGAACAGCGTGGCGCCGCGCCGCTCCAGGTCCTGGCCCTGAAGCGGATTTTGCGCCACCCATTCGAGGTAGCCCTCCAGGTCGCCCCGGGCCTCATCCAGCGAACGGCACCCAGCGACCACGTCCAGCAGGGCCTGTTCCGCTCGCTCGACGTGGCTCCGGGAGGAGTCCGACAGCTCTTGCACGGTCGTGTCCTCGATCCCAAGCGCCGCCACCGGTTCGAGGGACTCCACGCGAGGCTTCGCACCGGGCGTGGCGAAATGAACCCGCTCGGTGGGCCCCTGGACCTCGAACTTCACCAGCCCGGTCGGGAGCGACTTCTTCCGGTACACGAAGTATTCGAGCCCGCCCCCCTTCGGGGGCCACTGCGTCGGCAGCACGGGAGCAAGCTCCGCGCCCACCATGCCCTGCCCCAGCTCCTCACGCGCCTGATCCGCTAGGGCACCTGCGGGCCTGGGTGAGGCGCACGTGTCGTCCATCGGTTTCATCGGTTGCGCTCCCTTCGCCTGCTCCGGCGCCTTCTGACGCACGGCCTCCTTCGGCGTCCGCTCCGCACACCCGAGGAGCGGCAGCACCCACAGGAGCCGTGCGACGAACGATGCGAGCCTCATACGTTCTTCACGAGCTTCTTGCGCTCAGCCTCGGTCTTCTTGCGGAGGTCCTCGGTCGTGAAGCTGGAGGGATACTCCCCCGCGAAGGCCAGGAAGTCCGTGTCCTTGACCGAGGCCTTCCGCGCCTTGTTGTTGAGCGCGGTGAGCAGCTCATCGGCGGTGGGCTTCATCACGGTCTTGTCGAGGTAGGGATCCATCACGTACCCGAGCTTTGGCGAATTCTTGGTGATGGCGTCGCGAAGGTTCCACACCTTGATCTCTTCCCCCTTCTTCACGCGGGTGTTGTTCGCGGCGGTGGCAAGGGTCTGGACCACCGTCGCCACGTCCAGGTTGTAGACCACGAACGCATGGTCGATGTTCGCGTTGCCAGTGAAGACCGCATGGGAGACCTGCGCCCCAGGGGACTTGATGATGTCCGCGAGCACGGAGAATGAAACCTGGGCGTGCTCACCGCAGTGCCCGGAACCATATTGCAGCGCCAGCGCCGCGCTCTTATGGACGTTGAACCCGTAGGTGCTGCCAATCTCCCGGAGGAAGCTGACCGGCGATGACACCCATGTCGACTGGTGCAGGGTTCCAAAGAGGTCGGAGAGCAGCCGCTGGTGCCGTTCCGTCTTGAGATCCTCTCGTGCCTGGCCCCAGTGATTCGCGGTCACCACCAGGCCATCGATGTCGTCTCGAAGATCCGTAGCCAGCACCACCGCGCTCTTGCCCTTGTGGCGGCTGACGAGGCCGGCACGGAACTGCTCTCCCCGGGCCATGTCCGTGTAGTTGACCAGGTAGGCCATCACGTTCTGTCGCCAGAGCTTGATCTCCGGCTTGCCAGAGGCCGCGTCGGTCCCCAACCGGGCGATCTTGGACCAATCCATGGCGATGAGCTTGCGCATAGCTTCCCTGCGAACGGCGTCGATGCCCGTCAGGAAGTCCAACTCGAAGGTGAGCGTGACCGCTGGCGGCTTGCCCGCGGGCCCCGGCTTCACGTCACTCTTCACCAGACGGCACGGGAGCGCCTTCAACGACTGGGTCGCCGTCTTGTAACCGATGGTGATCTTCCCGGATGGCACCGCATGGGTGAAGGTATCGAGGATGGCCTTTGAATCGCTCGGGTTCGCCAGGTTGTTCGAGGCGGGCCCGGTGAGGGTCATCTGCTCCAACAGCGCGTCGAAGAAGCGCGCGTAGGTGAAGGTCAGGTCGATGGTGCAGTTTGCCTTCGTCCCCGCGGCGACAAGGTCCTCGAGGCCGAGGCCCGAGGTGGGCGCGGTCGTGAAGGTGTTCAGCGTTTCGTTGAAGAACCGCTGACCCTTTGCCGCCTTTCGAGTCAGCGTGAGGGTCTTCGCGCTCGTCGCGGCCGTGATGGTGAATTCGGTCACCGACTCGTTGGCGAGCGTGTACGGGAACTTCTTGAGGGTCGTGCTGATGGCGTTGGCGACGGTCTCGCCTTGCCACGTCAGGATGACCGCCGGGGACAGGTTTCCAGGGTAGTTGATGATGCCCATGACGGTCTTCCTTCCCGCTCACACCAGCGGATCCGTGTCGACAGACGCGGGGACCTCGGGGGGCCAGATTCCTTCGGTTCGGTACGTCAAATCGAACGGCTCCAGGAACGACCAGGGATCCGAAGGGTTGACCGGCTTGACCACGGTCATCTGCGTCTGGAAGGAGTCGGCCAGGACGTCCACCCCCGGCGCCGGAGGCGTGGCGTCCACGAGCTGGACCACCGACACGCGGGCCTGGTCGTTGAACCTCGACCAGGGAGTCGACTTCTCGCGAGGAGAGGACTCGAGCGCGGCGAGACGGTCCAGCATCCACTGTGGCTTGTCATGAGGCATCACGTGGCTCCGTCAGGCGGAAGGCGCGGATGCTCGAACCTACACGCATCTGGCAGTGCCGTGCGAGGGCCCGGAAACGCGAGGTTCCGGGCTCTTCGTCGCTTAAATCGTCTTCTTCCCCGGCAGATCGAAGCGGTCCAGGTTCATCACCTTGGTCCACGCGGCGATGAAGTCCTGCACGAAGTGCGCTTCGCCGTCGCGGGCCGCGTAGACCTCCGCCAGCGCGCGCAGCTGCGAACTCGAGCCGAAGACGAGGTCGGCGATGGTCGCCGTCCAGCGCAGGTCGCCCGTGGCGCGGTCGCGGCCTTCGAACAGGTTCGGCGTCTTCTCCGAGCGCTTCCACGCGGTGCGCATGTCGAGCAGGTTCACGAAGAAGTCCGGGGTCAGCTTGCCCGGGCGCTTCGTGAACACGCCGTGCTGCGTGTGGCCGTGGTTGGCGTCCAGCGCGCGCAGGCCGCCCACCAGTGCCGTCATCTCCGGCGCGGTGAGCGTGAGCAGGCTGGCACGGTCGATGAGCGCGGCGGTGGTCGTCGCTTCGGCCCCCGCGCGGACGTAGTTGCGGAAGCCGTCCGCCGCCGGCTCGAGCACCAGGAACGACTCGACGTCGGTCTGCTCCTGCGAGGCGTCCATGCGGCCCGGCGTGAAGGTCACGGCGACCTTGTGGCCGGCGTCGCGCGCGGCGGCCTCGACGGCCGCGGTGCCACCCAGCACGATGAGGTCCGCCAGAGACACCCGCTTGCCGCCGCGCTGCGCGCCGTTGAACTTCTGCTGGATGGCTTCGAGCTTGCCGAGCACCTTCGCGAGCTCGGCGGGCTCGTTGGCCTCCCAGTCCTTCTGCGGCGCCAGGCGGATGCGCGCGCCATTCGCGCCGCCACGCATGTCGCTGCCCCGGAACGTCGTCGCCGAAGCCCAGGCCGTCTTGACCAGTTGCTGCACCGAGAGGCCGGAGCCGAGCAGCTCGGCCTTGAGCGCGTCGATGTCCGCGGCGTCGACCAACGGATGGTTGACGGCCGGAATCGGGTCCTGCCAGAGCAGGTCCTCCTTCGGCACCAGCGGGCCCAGGTAGCGCGACCTGGGACCCATGTCGCGATGGGTCAGCTTGAACCAGGCGCGGGCGAAGGCGTCCGCGAACTTCGCCGGGTGGGCCATGTAGTCGCGGGAGATGCGCTCGTAGACGGGGTCGAAGCGCAGCGCCAGGTCGGCGGTGGTCATCATGGGCGCGTGGCGCTTGCCGGCCACGTGCGCGTCCGGCACGGTGCCGTCGCCGCTCTTGCCCACGGGCTTCCACTGCTGCGCGCCGGCCGGGCTCTTGGTCAGCTCCCACTCGTAGCCGAACAGCGTCTCGAAGTAGGTCATGTCCCACTTCGTCGGCGTGGGCGTCCACGCGCCCTCCAGGCCGCTGGTGGTGGCGTGCTCGCCGACGCCGCTCTCGTAGGTGCTCTTCCAGCCCAGCCCGAGCTCCTCCACGTTCGCGCCCTCGGGTTCCGAGCCGACGTGGTGCACCGGGCCGGCGCCGTGGCACTTGCCGAAGGTGTGGCCACCGGCGACGAGCGCGACGGTCTCCTCGTCGTTCATCGCCATGCGCGCGAACGTGTCGCGGATGTCGCGAGCGGAGCCGACCGGATCCGGCTTGCCGTTCGGGCCTTCCGGATTGACGTAGATGAGGCCCATCTGCACGGCCGCCAGCGGGTGCGCGAGCTCACGCTCGCCGCTGTAGCGCTCGTCGCCCAGCCAGGTGGACTCCGGGCCCCAGTCAATGGAGTGCGGCTCCCAGATGTCCTCCCGGCCGCCGCCAAAGCCAAACGTCTTGAGGCCCATGGAGTCCAGCGCCACGTTGCCCGTGAGGATCATCAGGTCGGCCCACGACAGCTTGCGGCCGTACTTCTGCTTGATGGGCCACAGCAGGCGGCGCGCCTTGTCCAGGTTGCCATTGTCCGGCCAGCTGTTGAGGGGCGCGAAGCGCTGCTCACCGGAGCGCGCGCCGCCGCGGCCGTCGAAGATGCGGTAGGTGCCCGCCGCGTGCCACGCCATGCGGATGAAGAACGGGCCGTAGTGGCCGTAGTCCGCCGGCCACCAGTCCTGCGAGTCGGTCATCAACGCGTGCAGGTCCTTCACCACCGCGTTGAGGTCGAGCGTCTGGAACTCCGCCGCGTAGTTGAAGTCCTCGATCATCGGATCCGACAGCGAGGAGTGCTGGTGCAGCATCGCGAGGTTGAGCTGGTCCGGCCACCACTGCGTGTTCGTCCGTGCGCGACGGGGGCCGTGCGCGACGGGGCACTTCGATTCGTCGTTCATGCGGGTCTCCTGAGCGGGGGGCGCCGTGTACCGAAACCGTAGGTCGGCGTCGCGATCGCCGGTTTCCGGCCCTCCGGTTGGGTTTGACGGCCGTTCGCTACCGAACCCAACTTCCGCGCCGAGCGCCTGTGGCGGACGGTTCGCTCATGGCAGCATGGGGAGGACCGGGAGACCCTGCCCATGACGGTGGACCTGCGAATCGCCTCGTACAACATCCTGGCGGATGCCTACATCAAGCCCGAGTGGTTCCCGCACACGCCCGCGGACCTGCTCCGGCCACGAAGCCGCCACGCGCTGCTGGCCCGCCGCATCGTGGAGCTGGACGCGGACATCGTCTGCCTTCAGGAGGTGGAGCCAGACAGCTTCGCCGCGCTCCAGGATGCGCTGAAGCCGCACGGATACACAGGGGTGATGGCCCAGAAGCAGCAAGACCGTCCCGATGGCTGCGCGGTGCTCCACCGCATAGGACAGAGTCTGGGGCACCGGGCCCACTACTTCAGGGACCGGCTGGAGGACGGACGCATCTCCGGGCACCTGGCCCTGGTCGTGGACTTCGACGTCGGCGGAGAGCGGCTGCGCGTGGCTTGCACGCACCTGCGCTGGGACCGGCCTGACAGACCGGTGGAGCAACACCAGGGCATGCAGGAGGCCACCGAGCTGATCGACGAACTGATCCGCAAGGACCCGGAGGCTTTGTGGATCGTGTGCGGTGACTTCAATGCCCGGCCCGGAGAGCCGCTGGTCCAGGCGTTCGAAGCGGCTGGACTGCGGGATGCCTACGCGGGGCGGCACCAGCCGACCTGCAACGCGAACGGCATCCCCAAGTCCATCGACTTCCTCTTCCATTCAATCGCGCTGCGAGCCCAACCCGACGCGTTGCCAGCGCTGGAGGAGCAAACGCCCATGCCCTCGGAGCAAGAGCCCTCCGACCACCTGCCCATCTCCGCGCGGCTGCTGCGCTGATAGGTGTCAGGGCAGACGCACCCGGCACAGGGACAAGTGGCCTCATCCAACCCCGCTGGTCCTTCTCTTCTCCCTCCGTATCACTGACCGTTTCCCAGAAGGTAACGACGCGGAGGCTGTCGTGGCTGGATTCAGGAGTGGAATCGTTTGCCGCTGGAGCGTGGCGCTTCGCTCAAAGCCTTACAAGGACTCCGAACATCCGCACCAAGGAATTGTCGCGGACCTTCCCCGTGGCACGCCAGTCGAGGTGACGGGGCAACAGGGTGGATGGCTCGCAATCAAGGTAACGCTCCAGGGCAAGACGCTCCAGGGGTACGTTTCGCAAGAGACGGTCGCGCCCACCCGGCCCGACACGTCGAAAACCTACTACGAGCTCGTGCCGCATGGAGACGTACTCGTCGTCAACAAGGTCCCGGCCCATCAGTGCAACAAGGCCCGGAGCGTACTCACGGAAGCGCAGCTCCAAGAACAGTTGCAGCACCACTCCGTCCCCATCGTGTCGGAGTCGGCGATGGCGGGCTATGTCAACAGCCTGCATCACCTCCCAGCCTTTGATCGACACGCGGCCGGCGGTTTCTCGAAGGCTCCAGGGAGTTCCGTCCCCAGCCAGAACAAGTGGCGCGGTTCCCTCGGGGAACTCTCCGCCCAGCACAAGGGACTGTTTCCTCAGCGGAACCTCAACATCATCCAGGCGAATCATCCCGTCTTCGATTTGAGTGGACCGTTCGGCGGACTCAATTCGGTGAAGACCAGCGTCCGCGATCCAGGTTCAGGAGGAGACCCCCACTCGACCTACCTGGAAGGCATGGCGGACATGCTGGGGATCCGAAGTGGCAAGTTCGTGAGAGCGCGCACCCTGCTGTTTCCGCAGCTCCCCGCCGCAGAGGGCACAGCATTGATGATGGAGGATGGATACATCTCCATCAACGCCGATCACGTCGAACCATTCCAGGCCGCGCTGAAGGACCCCGCCAACTACACGAAGAAGGCCTACTCGCAGCTCGCCGATCAGCTCCTGAACGCCGAGCCCGTGCGAGTCAACGGCGCGACGTACCGCTCGTACCAGACGCTGCTGCGTCTCCAACACGCGTCCGGGACGGACTTCACGGTGCGCAAGCAGATCGAGAGAGCGCTTCGTGGCGTACGGCAGCAACTGGCCAACCGTGTCCGATCCAACGGCATCAGCAGGCAGCACCTCGTCCGCCTGCTCGACTTCCGTCAGCAGGTGGGTCGTGCCAATCCCCAGATGACCACGGCCCAGCTCAGGACGTGGCTCTTCCCGGAGCTGTTGATGGCCCAGAGGTATGGAGGAGGACTCCGCGGGAATCTGGCGTCCGCGGGCATCTCCGGAGGACGGGGCTCTATGGGAGGGGCCTTCGTCTCCATGGCCTTCGACGGAGGGACGATGCTGCTGAACCCATGGCCATCAGACGCCGGTGTTCGCCTGGGAAAGGTGGGCCTCGCGGGCGCGGCGTCGGGGCTGACGGGCGGAGTCACCGAGAACCTTGTCACCAGCAACATGGGAAGCGCTCTGGCGCGTCAGCTCACGAGCCGAGGAACAAGCTCCTGGATGGCCTCGGGCCTTGGCCGAGGGGTCGGCGGCGCCACGGGGGGCGGCGTGGCGGCTCCCGTCTTTTCGATGGCCATGCTGGCACTCGATGAGCAGGAACACTCGACCACGGACTATGTCGCCACGGGGACTCGGGCCGCTGTCGCGGGCACCATCAGTGGCGCGCTGTCAGCAGGGGCCATCGGCGCGCTCGCTGGCTCGGAGGTCCCCTTGCTTGGAAATGCCGTCGGCTTCATCATCGGCTTCGCCGGGTACTACATCGTGGACGCACTGGTGGGTGATGAAGTCGAGCAAGGGATTCGCCAGTCGATGGCTCGGTGAGTTCGGGCACAGGGCCATCACGGTCCGGTGGGGTAGCGGGTGAAGAGACAGACTCCATGGTGGGTGCTCGCGGGACTGCTGTGGCTGGGAACAGCCATCATCGCCACGGGACTGGTCTTCCATGTGAGTTCACGCGAGCCCGGGTCCACGGGACAGGTGGACTGGCTGTTCGTCACACTGCTTTCGACCGCCGTCACGGGGATCGTCATTGCGATCATTCGCGAGTTCCGCGCGCGCCCCTCCCCCATTCAACGGGCCGCGCTAACCGCCATCTTCAACGCCGATGAGCCCGGGACCATCGGCGCGGTGGTGGTGATGAAGAACGGCACCCCAGAGGTCGTCGCGACCATCCGCAGCCGCGATGAATACCTCGAGCTTGCAGGGTCGGGGCGACTGCCCGTGGATCATTTCGTCTTTATGCCCGACGACGCGTGACCCGCGGCTCCTTGACGTGCCGCTGCAGACGGGCGCCCCCGGAAGAAGCGCCCATCCGCCGTGGAGCCTCAGTAGGCGCTGAAGCTCGCGAACTCGCCCGGGCGGAACGACCGCAGCGTGCCGAGCCAGATCTGCTGGCCGGTGCAGTCCGCCGTCTTATAGGCGATCACGTTCTCGAAGTTGCTCCACCCCACCAGGGTGCCAGCGGTGGCCGGGAACGCATGGCACTGGCCGTCGGGGACCGGGAAGTTCGCCACGGGCGTCACGAAATTGCCGCTGTAGAACGTCAGGCCCGACTCCCAGTCGGTCGCGGACTCGGCGAACGCGGCACTGGATGAGATGGCGATGCCCGCGACGGTGGCGACGGCAAGAGCAGCACGAAGAGCGGTTCTGCGCATGGCGATATCCTCCCAAGACTGGATTGTCTTTGAATCGGAGGATATCGATAATGACTTGCAATATCGAGAAACCTGCTCACACCCGCAGTAGGTCCGCTGAAGCGGATCAGCAGACATGCTTGATGCGCTACTTCAGGTTGGCGATCTCCTCCGGGGTGAGCTGCCGGTAGCCCGGCAACTTCGTGAGGTCCACGCCGGGCTTGAGGATGACGTGCTCCATCGTCCCGTACGGGTCCTGGAGGATGTCCTCGGGGCGGATGCGGACCTCGATGACGATGCGCTTCGTCGCCTGGTCGCGGCCCGCCTTGAGGCCCGGCGCCTGGTTCGCGTACGTCAGCGCCGCGCTCTTGCTGTCGCTGAGCATCTGCCCACCCTGGGCCCCCTTGTACGTGCCCTGGAGCTGTGCGCCCTCCTGGACGCGGATGCCCCGGTAGAAGACGGCTTCGTTGCCGCCGAACTTCTCGCGGAAGAGCCGCTGGATCTCCTTGGGATCCGTTACCACCCGGCCGACACCGACCTTCGCCTTGCCCGCCACGTCGCGGACCGCGTTGGACATGACGACGTCCGCCGAGTCCCGCCCCACCTGCCGCTCCAGCAGCGACAGCAGCGCTTCGACCTGCTTCGGGTCCTTGGACGCCGCCGCGGCGAGCAACGCCTCCGGGGAGCCGAAGGCCTCGCGGAGCACGGAGTCCTTCAACTTCCCCAGCGTCGCGCGCACCCGGGCATCACCTCCGGCGTCCTCCACCGAGCGCAGGTAGGCCGCGCGCAGGGCCGCGCCGTCCACCTCTTCGTTGGCGTACGCGCGCATCACCTTGCGCAGGTCCGTCACGGCGGTGTCGACGCTCTTCGTGCCCTGGGTCGCGGCCTGGGACAGGCCCCGGCGCTCGACGTCCACGATGCGCCCGGCCAGCGCATCGCTCACGTCGGGCAGAGTCTTCAGCTCCTTCTCCAACTTCCCCAGGTCCTTCGCCTTGGACATGCGGAAGGCCTTCACGGCGTCCAGGAGCGGGCCCGCGGCGGCCAGGTCGAAGCCTGTCTCCACCACGGCCATCACCACCTCGGCCATGGACGGATCATCCTTCAAGAGGCCCGCCCCGTGGGCCGCGTCCTGCACCATGTAGTCCTGCGCCTTGCGGACCACCTGCGCGGCGCCAATGCCACCCGCCAGGATGATGGGCAGCACCGCCGCGCCCCCGGGGATGAGTCCGACGGCGAGCCCCATCGCGGACAGGCCCAGGTCGATGAGCTGCTCCTTGCGCTGGATCTCCGCGCCCCGGTCGTTGATGACCAGGTCCTGCACGGAGCCGGGCTGGATGCCCTGGAGCTGCTTGGAGGACTTCATCAGCACGTCGAAGCCGTAGATGAGGCTGGGGTCCTGCTCGATGTTGCTCCGCGTCTTCTGGATGTCCTGCCGGCGCGCCGCGAGGTGCTTCTGGATGAGGGCCTGGATGCCCTCCGGACGGGCCTGCACCAGCGTGCGCAGGTCCAGCTTCTCGTCGCGCAGGAGCGGGTGGTCTCGGGCGATCCGGTTCGCCTCCTCGCGCGCCTGGGCGCGGAAGGACCGTGCCTCGTTCCTGGCCTCCTCGGCCTGCCGGAGGAGCTGCGGCGGTTGCAGGCGCGGCGAGTCCACGGCGCCCTGCTTCAGGGTGGCCGCCGTGGTTTCAGCCTCGACGACCTTGGCCTCGTACTCGCGCGCCTTCGCCAGGCGCTGGTAGAGGTCCTGGGCCACGGCCGGGTCCTGGTACTTGTTCTGCAATTCGTAGAGCGAGTGGTCGGTCCGGGCCATCAGCTCCTTCGCCACCGACACGGTCTCCTTCTCGAAGGAGGTCCGGTAGTCACTCAGCAGGCCCCGGAACTCCTCGATGCTGGAGATGCCGTGCCGCTGCAGCTCCGAGGCGAGGTTGGCCCTCATCCCATCCAGCTTGTTCAGATGCTGGGTCAGCTCGTTGGAGTCCTCCGCCGCCAGGGCCGGAGGGTTGTTCGTCCGGTAGTCGTACGCCTTGAGCTCCTCGTAGAGGGCGGCGGTCCCTTCGAGCCGCTTCGAGTAGCCATCGAGCGCCTCCAACCCCTGGAGCCGCTCCGCGCGGTCGGCCCGGTAGGAGTCGATGGACTTGTCCAACGCGGCCCAGTCCGACGTGGTGCCGGTGGTCTTGCTCAGGTAGTCCGCCAGTTCCAGCGGGGACAGCTTCGACAGCGCCTCCGCGGCACGCAGGGCGGACGCATAGTCCTTGGGCGCCGGTGCGCCCTCCTTGAAGAGGATGTCGCGCACGTGCGGAGGCACGTTCTTGAAGAGCTCCTTCGCGAGCAGGTCTCCCTCGATGTTCTTCAGGTAGGCCTTGTCCTGGGGCGTGCCTCGGTAGATGCCGTTCGTGCGCGACTCGAACTCTTTGTTGGCCTCGCTCTTGAGGCGCTTCTTGTCGCCCGGCGGCAGACCATTGAGCAGCCCGTCCACGGCCTTCTCGTCCTTCGGACTCAAGGGCTTGAGCGAAGTGTCCGTGACGTTGATCTCGTAGAAGGCTCCGTTGCGAATGGCGTCCGTGATCTCAGGCGTGCCGTTGGTCCAGCCCACCTCCTTGGCGGCCACCATGGCCTCGGCGCGCGTCCGGTCCACGCGGTTGTACTGCATGGCGAACTGGACGAGCAGCTCCCCGGGCGTGAGTTCCTTGCGCTGCTGGGCGGACAGGCCGGTCAGCTTGATGCGGAACGGAATGGAGACACCGCCGGCCTGGGGCGCCTTCTGGACGCCGCCGGTGCTGATGGCGCGCATGACCAGGGACGACGACGTCGGGGCTTCCGCGAGTGGAGCGGCGGGAGCCGTTCCCGTGAGGTTGGGGCCTCGCGACGTGGGCGCGGCGGCGAAGCTGTCCCGGCTCGTGTAGGAGAGCGGGGCCCGTTGCACGGGCGCGGGAGTGGCCGGACGGCTGGGAACCGCCGTGGGCCCCGTCCCCGGCGACGTCGGAGCGCGGAAGGTGCTGGCGGCGGTGGTGCTTTGAATCCCCATGGTGTGCCCATCCCCCTCGACGAGCGCGAAATCCGCGCCCACCAGAGGGATGTCACCCCGCTGAATTCTTTTGCATTTCCCCGGCGAAAAACCGTCGGCGCCCTACCCCGCCACGGCCTCCACGATGCTGAGCGCGGCGGGCGTGGGGATGACGCGCGAGAGGCGCAGGCCCGCCTGGGCGAAGAGCTTGCGGAAGTCCTCCTCGGTGCGCTCCCGGCCCGGGAGAGAGGCCAGCATCATCACGTCGAGCACCTTGCCCCCGTGCGGCGCGCTCCCCGGTGGAATGACCGTGTCCACGACCAGCACCCGGCCGCCCTCGGCCATCGCGCGGCGGCAGTGGCGCAGGATGTCCACGCACACCTCATCGCTCCAGTCGTGGAGGATGCGCTTGAGGACATACGCGTCCGCGCCGGAAGGCACCGTCTGGAAGAAGTCTCCTGCCACCAGCTCGCAGCGCTCGGAGAGCCCCTCCGAGGCGATGCGTGCCTCGTCCAGGACGTGCTGGTGGTCGAAGAGCACGCCCCGGACTGACGGCGAGGAGCGAAGCACTTCGATGAGGAAGCCGCCGTGGCCTCCACCCACGTCCACCACCTGGCGGCAGGCGCTGAAGTCATGGCTTCGGGCGATGGCGCCGTTCTCCAGGTCGGACAGGCTGGACATGCCCCGGTGGAAGGTGGCACCCGCCGCCGCGTTGCTGGCGAGGTGGTCGAAGAAGGGCTTGCCAAAGATGCGCTCGAAGGCGTTCTTCCCGGTCCGCACCGTCTGCGTGAGCGCGCCGGTCGGTGCCCAGAAGATGTCCTGCGTGAGCATCAACACCGCGCTGCGCAGGGAGCCGGGGGCCTGGGTGCGCAGCAGGTCGGACGCGGGGGTGAGCGCGAAGTTGCCATCACCGTCCTCGGAGAACACGCCAGCGCTCGCCAGCAGCCGCAGCACCCGGTACAGCGACGCCGCATCCGCGCCCACGTCTTCCGCGAGCCGGGCCGCGCTCTTCGGGCCCTGCTCCAGGTGGTCCGCCACCCCCAGCTCCGCTGCCGTGGCCAGCGCGCCGGAGACGATGAAACCAAAGCCAAGGTCGACGATGAGCTGCGCCGGATGGACGGTCGGTGAGGTCATCTCCGGGTCGTACTCCCGGTCAAATCCAGACGTCAATCCACCGGAGGAAAAGGCGGCGCCGGCCCGATGGAAACGGGATTAGGCTCGCGGCATGAAGACCATGACCAGCGAGAATCCGTCTCCCACGCAGCAGCTCTTCGCGGCAATCAATGGCCATTGGATCACCCAGGTCATCGGCACCGTGGCCCGCCTGGGGATCGCGGACCTGCTCGCGGGAGGAGCCCGCGACAGTGATTCGCTGGCGGCGCAGCTGGGCCTCCACCCGGGCGCCTTGTTCCGGCTGATGCGAGGCGGCATCACCGCCGGCCTCTTCACGGCCGCCTCCGAACGGACCTTTGCCCTGACGCCGATGGGAGAAGGGCTGCGCGCGGACGTCCCTGGCTCGCTGCGGGCGGTGGCCATCATGCAGAGCGACAAGTCCCACTGGTTGCCCTGGGGGCTCCTCACCGAGGCGGTGCGCACCGGCAGGGCCCCGGTGCAGGCCGCGCTGGGCTGCGACATCTGGGAGCACTTCGCACGGAATCCCGACGAGGCGGAGCACTTCGCCCAGGCCATGGGAAATCTGTCCGGCCTGGTGGGCAGCGAACTGACACACCACATCGACTTCGCCCCCTTCGCCCGGGTGGCGGACATTGGAGGCAGCCACGGCGATCTGCTCTCGCAGGTGCTGCGCGCCCATCCCTCCTGCCAGGGCATCCTCTTCGACCTGCCCAAGGTCGCCGAGGGCGCGAAGGCGGCGCTGGAGTCCCGGGGCCTCGCCAGCCGGGTGGACGTGGTGACCGGGAGCTTCTTCGAGCCCGGCATCCCCGCGGCCGAAGCCTATCTGCTCAAACACATCCTCCATGACTGGGAGGATGACGCCTCCATCACCCTCCTGCGCCGCATCCACGAGGCAGCACCCTCCGGGGCACGGCTCTTCGTGCTGGAGATGGTGATTCCGGACAACCGGAATCCAGACCCCAGCCACTTGATGGACCTCAACATGCTGGTGCTCGCCGACGGGCGCGAGCGCACCCGGGACGAGTTCCAGGCGCTGTTCACCGCCACGTCCTGGAAGGTGGAGCGCATCCTGCCCACCCGGAGCGGGGCCAGCATCATCGAGACGGTGAAGGCCTGAGCGTTTGAACTAGAGTCGTGGGATGACCTCACGACTCCTGCTCCTCCTCAGCGTCTGTCTTCCCTTCACGGCTTTGGCCAAGGAGCCCAAGCCGCGGACCTATGACATCGTCATCGTCGACGGAGGGAAGACCGAAGCCGAAGCCCAGGCCGCGCTCGACAAGCTGAAGCCCAAGGTGCTCTGGGTCCGCCTGTCGACCACCGGGTTCCCGGGCGTGTCGAAGTCAGATGAATATCCCGGCCTCAACAAGGGGCTGTACATCGCCGTCCTCGGCCTGTGCCCCAAGGGCGGCGACACGGACATCAAGAAGCTCATGAAGGCGGTGAAGGCACACGCGCCGGGTGCGTATTCCAAGAGCATCAAGGGCCAGTACGGCGACCCCTGCCCTCCCGACTCAGCCTTCCTGCCGCCTGACGCCGAGGAGAAGCCACTCCTGGACCGCATCGCGAAGGAGCCGGAGTCGGCGGAGGCCTTCTACGCCTACGCCGCGTACCTCAAGGAGAATGGCAGGCTGGGGGAATCCCAGGCGATGGTCGACGAGGCATTGCGTCTGAATCCGAATCACGCCGAGGCCCGGTCCCTGACGGAGGTGCTGATGGTGCTGATGACGGATTGAGCAGGGCTTTTCACCCCCTTGCGCCAGGCGTGACTGGCGCTTCTTCGAGGACGAAGCCGAATTGACGCACGTCTTCACCGACGCGCTCGTCCAGGAGGCAGTGCACGTACACCGGCCGATCCGTCACGCGCGCCGTGGAGAGGAACTCCCAGGTGATCGCCTCCGTGAACTTCACGATCAGCCGCTTCGCCACCGGTCCCGACGGAGTCTCGAGCTTCAGCAGGAGCCACGCCTGGCTTCGGTCGTTATTGGAGGTGCTGACCTCCTTGATGACGGCGAGATAGCGTTGACCCTCGCGACGGACGCGTTCGTATCGGTTCTGCTCCCAGGACGGGATGCCGACGAAAAGCAGGCCTCCAATGGCCAGGAAGAGTGCGACGACAAAGATGAACATGGCTACCAGCATCGGGGCAACCTACCCGACATGCGCACCTCCTCGCGAGTGATTGGCCACTGAACGCTCGGGCCACAAAGGCAGGAGGCGAATCCCTCTCACCCGGCGCAACGCTATACACTCCCGGGCATGGCCCTCGAGTCCCCTGCCCTGCGCGCAGTCATCCTCGGTTGTGCCCTGCTGTCGTCCTCCTGCTCCGAAACATCCGAGCCCCCGCCGCCTCCTCCCGAGGACCCCTGGGACGGGAGCTATACGCCCCTGGTCGATCCGTCGGACTGGGTCGACCGGGGCGAGTACGCGCCCTGCGCGTTCACACCGCCCCCGGGGACCGTCGCCGACTGCGACGACCCGTCCCTCTTCGACCTGTCGAAGTGTGACACCGCCTCGCTCGCCACCCTGGAACCGCATGGCATCTACCAGGTGGACATGCGCCACGCCTCGGGCTTCGCGGACTTCGCCGGCATCCGGGTCCCCGAGGATGGCGGCACCGCGACGATGAACTACCTCCCGACGATGCGGAGCGCTCCCGTCACCCGGCAGCAACTCCAGGGAGGCTTCCGCTTCTCCGCGCAGTACACCTTCCGGGACACCGTCCGGAACCTGGTCTTCGCGGGCTGCGGTGTCACCGGGCCCGGACTGGTGACGGGCTGCTTCGCCCGCTGCACCGATGGCAAGGTCGCCACCTCCGGCACCTTCGAAGCCGCGCGGATGACCTGGGCGCGGGGCGAGGCTGAATCCTCGGGAGGGTTGCGACTCCTCTCCGAGACCCATGTCCAGGCGGTGCGCCCGGTGGATGTGTATGTCCACCGGGGCCACGCCTACGTCGTCTCCATTGACGACCCGCTCACGCAGGCCCCGGGAGGGCTCGCGGTGATCGACGTCCGTGACCCGAGTCACCCCGTCATCAAGAAGCAGATCACCCTCCCGGGAGACTCGTACTGGAACGCAGCCTGGGCCAAGGACGACGCGCTCTACATCGCCAGCAAGAGCTCGGGCGTCATCGTCTTCGATATCAGCCATCCCGCGGACCCGACCTTCGTGCGCAGCGTGCCCGGCCGCGGACCCATCGACGTCCACACGATGTTCGTGGATGGCAACCGGCTCTACGCCGTGTCGCCGGGCCCCGCCCCCACCGGCGAGACGCTCATCTTCGACATCTCCACGCCGCTTCAACCCGTCCTGCTCAATCGCTTCACCGCCGCCGACACGGAGTCCGCGGTTCCCTCGGCGCATGACTCCTTCGCCTACCAGGATCGGCTCTACGTCAACCACTTCAGCGCGGGCTACGTCGTCTTCGACGTGAAGGACCCGATGAGCCCGCTGGAACTGGGCCACTACACGTTCGAGACCGACAACAGCTTCTCGACGAGTCACGCGAGCGCGGTGGGCACCTTCGCGGGGAAGACCGTCGCATTCGAGGGAGGCGAGTACCAGGGCGCCCACCTGCGCGTGCTGGACGTCACGGACCCCACGAACATCCAGCTCATGGGGCGCTTCAAGCTGCGGCCGCAGACCTCCATCCACAACATGATCCTCAGGGGCACGCGGCTCTACATCGCCTGGTACCAGGAGGGACTGCGCGTGCTGGACGTCTCCGTTCCCCCACAGCCGCGTGAAATCGCTCATTTCAACACGTTCCGTGAGTCCGACATTCACCGGGGTGATGACCTGCTCGAAGGAGCCATTGGCATCCGCGTTCCCGGAGACGGCCACGTGTATGTCGTGGACACCGCAAGGGGACTGCTCATCTTCAACGAGCCCTGAGCTGGCGTGCTGGGGTGCGAGCTGCGCCGCCGCCGCGCGCGGACGGCGTAGGAAGGCTGCCGGAGCGGCGTGGTTGCGCGATGCGGCCCGGCGGGTGTCTGCTGCCGGGCCCATGTCACGCAACACGCAGTGGAAGGTGGCCGGCTTCGGTGTGTCGGCCCTGGTGCTCATCGCCGCGCTGGTCCTCGCCAACGGCTCGCCTGAGGTTCATGAAACGCTGTCTTCGGCGCGGAGCGACCGGGAGGAATACGTCCAGTTGGCCCTGGCCGCCCTCCGCGACGCGGACCCCACGGGCGAGCTGAAGTACGACCCGGAGCAATTCCTCATCCAGCGCATCGCCCCGGACGGCGGCCTGGGGATGTCCCTCTTCCTCGCGAACTTCTACCGCGAGTACCAGGCCACCCCGCCCGAGCGGCGCGGCGAGGTGCTCGCGCGGTTGGGGCGGGCGGGCGTGCTCCCGGAAGCCGCGGCCACCTACGAACAGGCGCGTCCCCTGCTGAGGCTCGTGGTGCGTGCCCGCGACACCTTCGAGGCATTCTCCCAGCAGGCCGGTGAGTCCGCGCCGGTGTCCTGGCGGCCGGTGGGCGAGGTGCTGGCGGAGGCGATCGTCCAGGACACTCCGGATGCCATGCGCTACGTGCCCACGGAGGAGCTGGCGCGCTGGGGCATCTCCTACGAGCAGGCCCGCGCCGATGCGATGGCCAACCTGCGGCGGATGGAGGCCGTGCCGCTCCGGCACCTGACCCTGGGCGTCTGCGCCATCTTCACGAACGACAGCTACGGTGCCTCACGGCTGCTGCTGGACGACGTGGTGCGCGGCTGCGAGGTGAAGGGCGATCCGGTGGTGGTCGTCCCCAACCGGGACACGGTGCTCATCACCGGCGCCGACGACGCCACGGGCCTGCTCACGTTGGCGGAGGCCGCGCTGGAGGGCGTCCAGGCGCCGCGCCCCGTGGACGGGAGCGCGCTGCGCCTCACCGCCGACGGATGGAAGCCCTTCCTCCCCGGACCCAAGAGCCCGGCGCGGAGCATCCTGGAGAACCTCGCGTTCACCAGCAAGGTGCGCGGCTACCAGGACCAGACCGACAGGCTCCGGAAACAACAGGAGCAGGAGCACGGCGAGGTCTTCGTCGCCAGCCTCCTCCCGGTGAAGGACGCCGAGGGGCGCTACTTCGGTCAGACCGTCTGGTCCAACGAAGGCGAGTCGCTGCTCCCGCGAGCGGACGTCATCCTCTTCGTGGACGCGACGCTGGGCCCCGACGCGCCCCCGGTGGCCACGGTCCGCTGGGACCTCGTGGTGCGCGACGCCGGAACGCTGCTGATGCCCGAGCTGGGCGTGTACCCGGAGCGCTACCGCGTGACGGGCTTTCCCTCCAAGGAACAGCTCCAGCGCTGGAAGGCGGATCCCACGGCCATGGACGTGCCCTGACGCCGATGGCGCTATGCTCGCGCGGCCCCCAACGCGGAGGATGGCCCCTGGCGCTCGTTCCCCTCTACAAGCCGCAAGACCTGGTGAAGAAGGCCTCGAAGCAGGCCGTCTTCCCGTCCCTCACGGTGCCGGCGCCGCCGTCCCAGCAGCGGTCGCTCGTCGGGTTGAAGCGCTTGATGCACGAGCGCAACCTGGACCCGCACGGACTGGAGGCCACGGTCTACGACACGCAGGGCTGTGTGCTCAGCGGGGCGCTGCACGAGGCCGTCGACCTGTCGGAGAACACCAACCCCATCACCGAGCCGGGCACCGGCGTCATGTTCAACGGGGACCACAACCTGCTGGCCCTGGTGGTGGGCGGCCCCGTGGTGGCGCAGTCCTTCGACATCTATTACCTGCACTGGGGCTTCGACAGCACCCACAGCGTGCGGCTGGGCTCGCACGCGAACTACTTCGTCACCGCCGCCCTCCAGGGGTGCTCCATCTTCGTCACCGGAGACCCCGCTTCGCCGACGGTGTACCACCTGAACGCGAACTCGGCGGGAGCGAACGCGCCCAACGACGCGGCGAGGTATCAGGCGAAGGTCCAGGTCATGGAGGCCCGCTTCAACGCAGCCCGGAGGACCCTGGGCGGCAGCCAGCAGTCGTCGGCCTCCGCGTCGATGCATGACTACATGCCCGGAATGCTGAGCACGGCGGGCACCGCCCAGCTCGAATACGAGCGCGGCGTGAGCGGCGCCTCCTGGTACGACGTGGGCACGCATGGCTTCCGGTCGTTCTGGAAGGTGGACCAGGACGAGCTGATGCAGTTCGGCACCGTGTTCGGGGTGCGGGAGTCGGGGCGCTGGTCCTTCTACTTCCAGAAGCGCAGCCGCCATGAGTACCGCTACAAGACCTGGATGTCCGGCCGCGCCCGCCATGCCGAATGGAGCGCGGAGTGCCACCGGTTCTGGCCCGCCTGAGCGGCATCTGCTCAAGTGCCGTCCGCTCACTTCGCTGGGAGGGAACGGATGGACGGCACGTACAAGTCACTGCGCATCGGGAAGGCCGACGGCATCGCCGAGCTGGTGCTCACCGGCCCGGGCAAGGGCAACGCCATGGGCCCCGACTTCTGGCGGGAGATGCCCGAGGCGCTCCGAGCGCTGGACGCCGACGACGACGTGCGCGTGCTGCTGGTGCGCGGTGAGGGGCAGAACTTCACCTACGGCCTGGACCTGATGGGGATGATGGAGTCCCTGGGGCCGCTGCTCACCGGCGAGAGCAACCTGGCGCTGGAGCGCAGTCGGCTGCTCAAGCTGATTGGGGAGATGCAGCAGGCCACGGAGGGAATGGCCCGGTGCAGGAAGCCCGTCATCGCCGCGGTGCATGGCTGGTGCATTGGCGGTGGCATGGACCTCATCGCGGCGTGTGACTTCCGGTACTGCTCGCAGGAGGCGAAGTTCTCCCTGCGAGAGGTGAAGGTCGGCATCGTCGCGGACCTGGGCGCTCTGCAACGGTTGCCGCGCATCATCGGCGAGGGGAACACGCGGGAGTTGGCCTACACCGGCGGTGACGTGGACGCGGCACGCGCGCTGCGCATGGGCCTGGTCAACGAGGTCTTCCCCTCCCCCGAGGCCCTGCTCACGGAGGCGCGGGCGACGGCGAGGCGCATCGCGGACAACCCGCCGCTCGTGGTCCAAGGCGCCAAGCAGGTGATGGAGTACTGCGCGGACAAGTCCATCGCGGACGGGCTGCGCTACGTGGCGGTGTGGAACTCGGCGTTCCTCCAGTCACTGGATTTGACGGAGGCCTTCTCCGCCTTCGCCGAGCGCCGTCCACCCAAGTTCCAGGGACGCTGAGGAAAGGGCTTTCCAGGGCCACGAGCGCGAGACACTGCGCATGTGGCTTGCGAAGGAGCAGGTCCAGACACCGAAGCCCACGAAGTTCAACGTGCGGACCTACCAGCGCGAAGCCACGCCCGCGCCCGTGGTGAGCGCGGGCGTGAAGAAGCGCGCGCCCCTTCCGCGCGGGCGGGTGTCGCTGCTCGGCAGGCATGTGAGCGACGCGAAGCGCGGCATCACCGTCAGTGTCGGGCGCGACGGTGCGATCCGCGAAGTGCATCTCGGCAAGAACTACGACGGTCCGCTCGCGCTCAAGCTGCCCTCGGGCGTGAACGACTTCACGGCGTCGAAGCTCCTGGGCAAGCCAACGGGCGAACTCAAGAAGAAGAACGGCGGCAGTGTCTGGGAGAAGGTCCTGGATGCCAACCGTGGCATCTCTTTCTCACGCAGCCGCGGTCACATTGACTGGTGGCCTGAACACCGGTCGACACGGTCACAGCGACGACGCATCGACGCACCCTCCTTTTAGATCAGACGCATGATGAATTGCCCCAAAGCGATAGGGCCGAGGGGGGCTCATCCTCGACACATCTGCCCGACGAGCAAAAGGCAAGACATAGGGAAACGGCAGACCCCAAGGGAAAGGCATGCGACTTCTATCGGCGCACCTGAGCATTTCCAGCGACCACTATGCGCTGACTGATGCCGCTGCCGACGAGAGCTATCTTGAAGGGAGTCATCTGCTCGACCTTATCGATTGGGATAGAAGAACCGAACCAATCGCTCAGGTCACTGCATTCCATGGTTCCAACCACACCCCAGCTTTGATCGTAGCTCCCGTCGGGATTCAGCTTGGTGACGAAGGCGGCCTTCCCATAACTACCACTAATGTAGACACCTAAAGGGCCAACCACCAAATCGCCGTACTGGATGTTGCTACCGACCATATACTTCACGGAAATACCGTCTCCACCGAAACTCTCGTCCAATGTTCCATCCGCCTTCAACTTGATGACAGCGAGCCCCTTTTCGCCGAGCTTCCCACCAACATAGATTGCATTCCCTTGAAAGGCGATCGTCTGCGGTGTGAATTTGCCGGAGGTGATTGGGATAGAAGCCTTTCCATTGCTTCCGAATTCGGCGACCAGTTTTCCCGCACGATCGAACTTCGCGAGCGTCAAACCGCCATCCCGGATGAAATCCGTAGCCGAGGCTCGGGTTGTTGCAGCAACGAAGACATTATCCTGGTAGATGCGGGCAATCGGGTCATTCAACTTCTGCACAACGTCGGTTCCCACCACGACGCTGGCGCCATTGAGTTGGCTGCTGAAGACCTTGTACGAGATTTCTGGGGTATAGGATTCCAACACGCCCGCCTGGAAGTTCGCGTTGGCATCGACAGATTTGATCCGGCAGTTGGCGCAGTCCAGCATCAGGAAGGTGCCGCCTTCCCGGTAGGAGTTGTCGAGGTGCCCCACGTTGGTCAGCCGGCTGGAGAAGGGATAGAACTCCGATTCCGATCGTACGGCTGCACCGAACAGAGCGACACTGTTGTTGGTCGTCAGCACGGAGCTGAAATTTTCGAAACGGGTAAAGGCCTGCGCTCTGGGATCAAGTTCCACGAATCCGTCGGGAGCGCCGTAGGGCAGATTCAGGCGATTCTCTTCGAGGCTCACGACGAAAGGCTTTGACACAACCGGCGACGTGATCGTGGAGATATGACCACTGAGGTAGGTTTTCGTGGAGGCGCTCTCCACCAAGAAATTATTGGCATACACCACCCTGTCGGGCCGGATGTTCACCAGCACGCTGTAGCTGCCATTGTTGAAATTGCGGTCCTTGTTGCCCTGCATGTCCAGCCGCAGCACGAAAGGCGCCGATTGGGTCTGCGCATACAGAACCGGAGCAGGGACGAGAGCAGCGGTGACAAACGCAAAAAGGGAAAGAAGATTGCTTCTCATAAGTTCCTGTTTATCAGGATCCGGCGAACCGAACCCTGGCAGCCGGTTGGGAGGAGCGTAACGAGGGATCAACGCTCGCAGCGCAGCGCGACCGCGTGCGGATTGTCCAGATAGTCCTGCCAGAACTCCTGGCCGTACCGGGCAATGCCCTCGGGGGAGCATTCCGGGCGCATCCAGGTGAGGTGTTGAAAGCCCGCCTCGCGCAGCGCGCTTTCGTACGTGTCCCGGCTCCAGTGGGAGAAGTGGATGGTGAAGGGCGTCTTCGTGTGCAACTGCGCGGAGATGCCCTGCCCTTCCCTGGGTGACTCCGGGAAGTCCAACATCGTGATGCCATAGCGCGTGCTGTTGGGCCCCTTCGCGCTGAACCCGGGGTTGAAGGTGTAGGTGACGAAGCGGCCCCCGGGCTTCAGGTGGGCGTGGATGTTCCGGCACATGCGCAGCAGGTGTTCGGGCGAGTTCGCATAGTGCAGGAGATAGACGGCCGTCACGCAATCAAAGACACCCAGCGGCGCCATGTCCGCCACGTCCGACACGTGGTACTCGATTCCCAGGGGCTGGGCTGCTTCGTGCTGCCGGGCTGCGCGAATCATCTCCTCCGAGATGTCCACGCCGGCCACCCGCTGAGCTCCCCGCGCCTGGAACTGCCGCGTGTACAGCCCGTCACCACAGGCCAGGTCCAGGACGGACTGCCCCTTCACGGAGCCGAGCGCTTTGAAGAAGGTGTGACCTTCGATGTACTCCGAACGCACCGGGAGGACATCCCAGTCCGCCACCTTCACGCCAATGTCATCGTATTGCGCCGACATTCCGCACGACCTTTCCTGGCATCCGCCTTCCACGGAAAGAGCCTACTCCGGGAATCCCGGCGTTAGACTCGCGCCATGGAAAACATGCCTGGCGAGAGTCCGTCCCCCACGCAGCAGCTCCACCTGGCCATCACCAGCTACTGGCGCACCCAGGTCATTGGCACCGTGGCCCGCCTGGGAATCGCGGACCTGCTCGAGGAAGGGGCCCGCGACAGTGATTCGCTGGCGACCCAGCTGGGCGTCCACCCAGACGCCTTGTTCCGGCTGATGCGCGCCGGCCTCGCCACGGGCATCTTCGTGGCCTTCGCCGAGCGGACCTTCGCCCTGACGCCGATGGGCGAGGGGCTGTGCTCGAACGTCCCGGGCTCACTGAGGGAGCTGGCCATCATCCAGGCCAGCCCGTCGCATTGGCTGCCCTGGGGGCGCCTCCCCGAGGCGATTCGCACCGGGAAGTCTCCCATCGAGGCCGCGCTGGGCTCCGACATCTGGGCCCACTTCGCCAAGAACCCCGACGAGGCGGAGCACTTCGCCCGGTCCATGGGGGACTGGTCCGAGATGGTCGCCAGCCAGGTGGCCCGGCACGTCGACTTCTCCCCCTTCGCCCGCGTGGCGGACATTGGAGGCAGCCACGGAGACCTCCTGGCGCAGGTGCTGCGCGCCCATCCCTCCTGCCGGGGCATCCTCTTCGAGCTGCCCCAGGTCGCCGAAAGCGCGAAGCCCGTCCTGGAGTCCCGGGGCATCGCCAGCCGGGTGGACGTGGTGACCGGGAACTTCTTCGAGCCCGGCATTCCGGCAGCCGAGGCCTACCTGCTCAAGCACATCCTCCACGACTGGGAGGATGACGCCTGCTCCACCCTCCTGCGCCGGCTCCATGAGGCCGCTCCCTCCTCGTCCCGGCTCTTCGTGGTGGAGATGGTGATTCCGGACAACCGGACGCCCGACATCATCCACCTGATGGACCTCAACATGCTGGTGGTCGCCAACGGGCGCGAGCGCACCTACAACGAGTTCCAGGCACTGCTCAGCGCGACCGGCTGGAAGGTCCAGCGCCTCATCCCCACCCAGAGCGGGACCAGCATCCTCGATGTGGTGAAGGCCTGAGTGAGGGGGCGGCGCCACGACCGCCGCCCTCTGTCACACCGTGAGACGGATTACAGCCGGACCTGGAGCTCGTAGCGGCGGTTCTGCGCCTTCTTCGCCTCGGTGTTGTCCGGCTTCACCAGCATGCGCTCAGAGCCGAAGCCCACGGCGGTGATTTCGCCGCGGGGGATGCCTCGCGCGACGAGCTCCTTGACGATGGCCTCCGCGCGCTGCTCGCTGAGCGCCTTGTTCTTCGCGGCGTCACCCGTCGAGTCGGTGTGACCGGAGACCTCGAACTTGTAGCTTTTGACACCGGCGGCCACGAGCTGCTTCTTCGCGTCCACGAGGGCGTTGGTGAGCTTCTTGAGCTTCGCGTCGCAGCCGGGGGCCAACTCGGCGGTGCCCGTCTTGAAGCTGCACTGGTTCTTGCGGCCCTCGTCCGTGAGCTTCGTGTTGACGCGCTTCTCCACGGTGGACTTGCCGGCGTCGCCCGCGGCCTTCTTGAGCGAATCCAGCGCGCCTTGCGCGGTGGCCACGCCCGGGACGGCCAGCAGCGATACGGCGATGCAGAGCGCCTTGAGCTTCATCCTTGGGACTCCTTGGGCTCCAGGGGGAAGGGAGCCGGAGCCAGACGCTGCCGAGGGCAGCGCGCCGCGTCCAGTGACACGGCGTGGGCCGTGGGGGCGCCTGCCGCCTACTCGCCCCTCTTTTTCTTTCCCCGCGCGACTTCTGTAGCCAGGGCGTCCAGCTTCGGCGTCCAGAACGCACGGAAGCGGTCCAACCAGGCGTCCACCTCCGCCAGCGGCGCGGCGTCCACGGCGTACAGACGCCGGGCGCCATCCACCCGCACCGTCGCGAAGCCGTTGTCCCGCAGGACCTTCAGGTGCTGCGAGACAGCGGACTGCGTGATGCCGAACTCACGCTGGATCACGTCCACGACCTCGCCCGAAGCGTGCTCGCCTTCCGCGAGCAGCTCCAGGATGCGGCGGCGGACCGGATCGCCGAGGACGTCGAAGGCGTGCATCAGCCCCCTGTATAGAACGCGGCCGTGCGCTCGGCCATCCCGCGTGCCACGTCCGGCGCCTCTCCGCCCGCCACGTGTGCGTCGGCCCAGGCCTGGGCGCTCGCGCGCATGAAGGTCTTCGCCTCGTCGGACGTCCCCCACGACGCGGCGGCCTCCGCGGCCACGTCCTTGCCCGTCTCCAGGTACATGCCCAGGCCCAGGAAGCTCAAATCCCAGCCCACGCCCGTGGCGCCAGGGCCGAACTGGCTCCAGAACTGCTCCACGTCCGCAGAGTGCACGATGTGCTCGAGCGTCAGCCGCGTGCCCTTCCCTTCCGGCGCCAAGCGGATGGTCACCCAGCTCATCCCGCCGTTCATCTCCCAGGTCAGGTCGAACGCCGAGGGCTTGTCACACCGGGTGATGGTGCCTCCCGCGTTCCCCTTGATCTGATAGCGGCCGCCCTTCTGCAGCTGGCCCTCGACGGGCGCGAACCAACGAGGGATGCGCTCGGCGTTGGTGACCGCGTCCCACAGGTCCTCGATGTTCGTGGGGTACACGCGCTGCGCGACGACCACGTGGGCCGGCTTGCCTTCGTAGTCACGTTCGACGCAGGTGCGGAACTGGGCGCCAATGAGCTGGTGAAGCATGTGTGGACCTCCTCCGTTCACGGAGTCACTACAGTCCACACTCATATTAGTCAATTCTAATATGACTCCAGGGCTTCAGCCGCGCTCCAGCAGGACGAACTCGAGGATGTAGGCGCGCAGCCGCTGGCGCGCGTCTTCGCTCATCGTCAACGTCGCTTGCGGATGGACGCGCGAGGCGAGCTCGAAGAGCACGAGCATGTCGACCATCCCGGCCTCGACGATGCGCTCCAGGCGCTCCAGGCCCTTGTCTGGAATCGTCGTGTCCGTGTCCGCGTCCTTCTGTTCCTTCGCGACCTCGTAGCCCGTGAGCGCGGCGCTCAGGCACTCGAGCTCCTCGGTGGAGGTGAACTGGGTGTCACTGTCGCTGCCCGTCATCTCCTTGCGATGCGATGGCTCCCCCAGCCACATCGCCTTGCACGCCGCGAACGCGAGCCACGCGGTGCCGTAGTGACCGTCGTACCTCGCCGCCACGCCGGTCTCCGTTCGCTCGGCCATGCCGCGCGGCACCACCACGTCTGGCGTGATGACGAGCCCGAACCCGGGATACTTCTTGAGCAGCGTGCGCAGCGTGGGCAGGCGCGGGTTGAGTACCAGCGCGGAGGCGAAGGCCTCGCGGGCCTCGGCACGCCGCCCCAGCCGCGACAACGCGTGCCCCATGAAGAAGTGCCCGCGATAGTCATCGGGGTTGAGCTCGGCGGCCTTGCGGTAGTAGCCGAGCGCCTCCTCTGGCCTGGCGGCGAAGAGCGCCGCGTCGCCTCGGAAGATCCAGGCGTTCGCGCACGTCGGACAGGCGTCGGTGGCGCGCGCGTAGAACTTCGCGGCTTCGTCGAAGCGGTTGTCCTTGAAGTGCGGCTCGGCCTCCGCGAGCAGTCGCTCTGACTCGGGGGTCTCGTGTGGCGGCGCGAGGGTGGCCGAGCCCCCTTCCCTCACGACTCGCGCATAGGGCAGCGGAGGTATCCGCTGGGGCCAGAGCGTGTCAGCCCATCCGTCCGGCGGGGAGTCCTTCTCGCCCAGCTCGTACTTCACGGGCGAAGCCTCCATGCGTTGGAGGATCTCCGGCAGCGAAAGCAGGCCCTTCTTCTCCGCGGGGGCCGCCTGCACGGGCGCGGCGGCGCGAGGAGTGGCGGGCGTCGAGGCACAGCCGAAGGTGAGCGGCAGCAGCAGGAAGAAGAAGGGGCGATGCATGGTCCGCCTTTCTGGGCGTGAGCATCGTACGCCTGCCCCTTCGCTCCGCGTCACCCGCCCCACATGCCTTCATCATGGTTAGGACATGATCAGTCTTTCGTGTCGTCCACGAGCTGCACGAGGAAGCCGGGCTCCGCGGCCTCTCCGTCCACGTCCTGGAGATCCAACGGTCCGGTGGAGATGATCCAGACATCCAGGGTCGCGTCTTCGTCAGTGTTCCCCGCGCACGCCAGGGTGATGTTGCAATCGGGGCATGTGCCGGAGACACCAAGCCGGGCCCTCAACGACGGATGCAGCGCCTCCACGTCGATGGGGCGCAGGTAGGTGAACCGGAAGGTGTCCACGCCGATGGACACCGCTCCGTCAGGGACCTCGCTTCGCTCATGGTCGCGAATCTCCATCGGCCCCCGGCCCGCGAAGTACGCGTAGCGGTTGCCCCGCTCGAGCACGAAGCCCACCTTCGCGAAGACCGGCTCGTAGGTCTTCGTGTCCTGGTAGTGGCGCTTCTGGAGCACGTACCAGTACCTCAGGTTCGTCTTGCACTCCGCTGCCTTGGAGCGCTGTCCGAAGCGCACGAAGTTGCGGACCGTGTTGACAACCACCACGCCCAGACACGAACAGGCCATCACGCCAAGGACGATGAAGACCCACTTCCGGCGGGAGCGACCCTCCTCACCCGTGCGGGTCCCTGCGTCCTGATTCACGGCCTCACTCCTCGCCCGCGAAGGCGGAGACCACCCGCTCGATGACGTCGCGGCCGGCCTCGTCCGTCGCATCGGCGGTGGCCCATATCAGCCAGTCTCCGTTGACCGTCACGGCGCCGTGCTTCCCTTCGGGCACCTGTTTCCTCAGCCGCGCATCCGCCGTGGTCGCGTCGCCGTAGCTGTCGAACAGGTAGACCGACGCTCGGGCCGAGCACGACGTCCAGGTCTGGCCGAACCCCGCGAGGGCTCCGAGCTCCTGGGCAGTGGGGACCGGCTCGGCCGGCAGGACCGCGTCGCTGCCGGTGCCATGGCGCAACAGCGCCTCACCACGCTTGAGGGACGGGGCATCCGGATTCATGGGGCTCCTTGGCGGCAGGCGCTCCTCGCCGGGTTCCTCCGCGCGCGGTGACGGACCGCTTGCACACGCGCAGAGCAGCAGTGGGACGAGCAGCGAGAGGCGAGATCGCATGACCCCCTGCGATAACACCTCCCCGCACCGCACCGCCAGCCGCCCTCCGCGTCACTCATTCAGCCAGCGCGCGGAGGACACCTTGTCGTTGAAGCCCCAGGCCTTGCTGTTCAGGTTGGCTTCGTGGAGCGTGCCGTCGCCCACGAGGTCCCTGTAGCTGCCCTTGTAATTCGAGTCGTCGTAGAGCCGCACCCGGTAGCCCGGCGGAATGCACCAGCGGACCGACGAGGTCTTGTCGTTGAACCTGTCGACGTCGTCGAAGCGCGCCCAGTTCTTCAGGCCCTGGTCCTCGAAGTCGAAGATGACGCCCCGGTCGCTGAAGTTCGAGTCGTCGTAGAAGTCGACGTAGGCGTGCCAGATGTCCGTGCGGCAGCGGGAGTCCGCCCAGATGCCGCGGAACTCCACCATCTTCACCGTCGAACCGGGACCGTCATCCGCGTGCTCGGTGCCGTAGAGGATGAGGCCGCGGTCGGGCCCCACGAAGAGACCCGCGGCGGCGTCCAGGTTGCACTGCCGTGAGCCATCGTTGCTGCAGTACAGGTGCTTGGAGGCGACGTGCTCCAGGCGCATGTGGCCGTCCAGGTGCACCCGGTACAGGTGCGCGTAGTCGTCACTCACCGCGCCCCAGCGCAGGCCCCCCAGCCGGGTGCCCACCAGGTAGAGCTGTGAGTCATTGCAGTCCGTCACGAAGTTGAGGTTCTGGAAGGCGCCCCACTGCCCGTCCGGCAGCTCCGACTTCCGCCACGTGTCGACGCGCACCCACTGGTTGGTCGCGGAGTGGAGGTCGGCCTCCGAGGAGCGGAAGACCTCCAGCGTGTTCGCGTCCACCTGCCCGAGCAGGAGCAGGAAATGCCCGTCCGACAGCTTCGTGAACGAGGCCGTGCCCGCGGTCGCCGTTTCACCGTGGACAAAGGCAAACGGGCTCGGCGTCAGGGATGGGTTGTAATCATAGAGCGCGATGCGCCCCAGACCGGGCCCCTGCTCCATGGGCAGCGCCAGGATGCTGCCCACCGCCTGCATGCCGCCGCCGTGGCGGTAGCCGTCCAGCACCGGCAGCGCCGCCACCGCGGCGTCCGCGCCCGGCGGAGAGGTATCCTCGGGCTTCTTGATGGAGGGGCTCAGCCGGTTGGAGCGGAAGCGACCACCCTCCCCGTTGCGGGTGGCCATGTGCACCAGGTGCCCCACGTTGCCCCCGGGGGCGTCATCCCGCTTGGACAGGACGAGGAGGCGTCCCGAGCGGGTCGACAGGCGCTGGATGCCTTGCCAGTGATTGCTGCCCGGGTAGGCCACGTTGAGGTTGAACGGCCCGGGTTGGAAGCCGAGCACCTCGCCGTGATCCCTCAACTCCTGGAAGCGCAGCGGCACATCAGGGCTGCACAGGTTGCAGTCCGGGCTTCCCCAGATGCAGGAGGTGTCGCCTCCAAGTCCGAGGGCCAGTGGAGCCGCGGTGGCAGCGAGGGCCTCACGAGGAACCGCGGCGGGCTCGCGGGCCTCTGGCTCACAACCCGCGAACGCCAGCAATCCCGCCAGCGACAGGGCCGCAGCGGGCACATTACGACGATGGATGTGTTGCATGGTTCTTTGGCCTGCCCCCGTGGCTACGGATCCTGCGGCACCTGCGGGCAGTTCGGCCCCGTGCAGATGGGGCCGCAGTCCAAGCACCAGCCCATCTCGTGGGCCTCGCAGAGGTAATCCCCGCACGTCAGGCTGCCAGACAGTTCCACGGGCCCACGCCACCACAGGGACATTCTGACCCGAGCGCGGATTCGCTCCGCGCCAGCGACGTGGAATCCATGTCCACTCTGCCGCACGCGGCAAGCAATCCCAACGACACCGACGCGAACACCATCAACAGACGTGCTTTCACGAAAGGCTCCCGGCTGAAGGGACTCTCAGTGATAGCACAGCCCTACTCCGCGCCGCGGGTCCGCCTCCACGCATCCACGGAGAGGTGGTCGTATTGCACGGCGGCGAGGAGGGCGACGTAGAAGCCCAGATAGGTCATCTGGATGCTCGCCGCGTTCCAGTTCTGCGCGGAGCAGGCGCCTCCAATGAGCAACATCATCAGCAGCGTCCCCGCCACGAGCACCCGCCGCACCTCCACGCCCACCAGCAGCAGGAGTCCCACCACCGCCTCCGCCACCGGGATGGCCAGGCTCACCGCGTACACCCACGAGGGCGGCAGCGGGCTCTTGTCGAAGGAGTCGCGCATGCCCACCGCGAACGCCGTGAGCTGCGGCAGGCGGAAGAGGCCGTGGAGCGCGATGTTCATCCCCAGGCCCACCCGGGCCAGGGCGTGCGCGAGGCGTGCGTTGTCGACAGGCTGCGAGGGCGCGGGCATCGGGAAACCTCCAGAGGCTTCCCGTGTCCCTCTGAACGCCCGCGAGGACAAGGCTCGCGGGCGTCAAATCATTCTTCGATGGACTCGAAGGATGCGCGTCAGTCCCAGCGGCTGGTGAGCTTCAGCTTCCACTCGCGCAGCTTGCCGTTACCCACGCCCGACGGGTTGACGATGTGCAGCTTCCACAGGCCGTTGATGGTGCCGTCGCGGGGAATGCCGCGCGTCACCGGGATGCGCTTGGGCGGCGTGCCCTCGTTGGGGCCGTCCCACAGGAGCGCCGTCTCACCGCCCGGATCCTCCAACGTGAGCACCAGCTTGGACGGGTTGTTGTGCGCCAGGTCCAGCTCCACCGTGATGTCCTCCGGCACCGTCGCCAGGCCCACCACCGCCTGCGTCGCCGTCAGCGGCGTCGTGTTGCCCTGCAGCGTCAGGTCCGCGTACGCCGTGAACTCGCCCGACATCCACGCCGGACGGCACCAGCCCTCCGTCGCGCCCGAGTCCAGGCCGTGGCACGCCAGCCCCTCCTGACACGGCACGAAGCGCGAGCACGACTCGTGGTCGCCCGGGATGGCCAGCGTCGTCACACAGCGGCCGTAGAGGCTGGAGGCGTCATACGGCTTGCCCTCGCAGTGGAGGTTCGTCCCGCACGTCCCCGCGCCCGTGCACGGGTCGCCTTCCTCGCCCAGCTGCGTGGCCGCCTTGAGGTTCTGGAGCGCCACCGTGTTCACGGCCGGCAGCCGGCCCAGCGTCAGGATGTCGTAGAAGGGCCGCGCCGCCACCATCGCGTTCGCCGCCGCCGAGGGCACGTTGTACGTGGACTGCAGCGCCGTCAGCGACTGCGTGTTCACCACCGCCAGGACCCGGCGCGCCTCCGCGACGTTGAACGGCACGCCCTGGTACGTGCCCACCCAGCCGTCCACGGGCAGCTCCACCCGGCCCGTGCCCCGGGCGTACGCCTCCAACGCCGCCAGCGCCGCGGGCCCCACCTGGGGCAGCGCGTCCACCTGCTCGATGGAGACGAAGCGCTTGTCATCCGCCGTGTGCGGGATGCCGTCCGGCCCGAAGCGGTAGTTGATGATGCTCTGCGCCGCCAGCGCGTTGAGCGGCACCTGCGTGTCCAGCACGTTGAAGGTCAGGGCGTACTCGTTGAGGAACATCACCACTCCGATGCCCGCGGGCGTGCCCGTGGCCAGCTCCTGCGTCTGCACCGCCAGCGCTTCGGCCGGCGTGTCCGACACCGCGGCAGCGCCGCAGCTCAGGAGGAGGGGAACCGAGGAAAACGACAGAAAACGACGGAGTCTGGAGTTCATGGCGTCCATGTACTCCAAGAAAGGCCGCGTGTCGGTGACCGTTCAGGTTCTCTCTTGATACAGGGCGATGACGCCGTGGACCTGGTCGGTGACCTGCTGGAGGCGGTCCGCCGCCGCGTGGGTGGCCTCCACGCGGGCCACCGAGGCCTGCATCAGCGCCGTCAGGTCCGACACGGCGGTGAAGATTTGTGCCACGCCCGCCGACTGCTGGCTCACCGACGCCGAAATCTGGCGGACGGCGTCCACGTTGCCCTTCACCAGCCCGGACAGCATGCCCAGCCGTTCGCCAGAGGCGCGGATGGTCTCGATGCCCCGGCCCATGCGCTCGCCACCCTGGCGGGTGAGGTCCACCACCCCCTGGATTCGGGAGCGCGTGTCATCCAGCACCCCGCGCACCTGCTGCGTGGCCGTGACGGACTGGGTGGCCAGGCCCCGGATCTCCCGCGCCACCACCGCGAAGCCCCGGCCCACCTCTCCGGCCCTCGCCGCCTCGATGGCCGCGTTGATGGCGAGCACGTTGGACTGGTCCGCCAGGTCCTGCACGGTCCGGGTGATGCCGGCGATCCGCTCGGTGTACGCCGCGAGCTCCTGGATGCGCGCGGAGAGGTCCTCCGTCTGCGCGCGCAGGTCCGCCAGTCCCTCCACGCTCCGGCCGATGGCCTCCTCCACCGCCGCGCCCACGTCCCCGGCCTGCTGCGTGGCATTCAGCACCCGGGCCGCCTGCTCCGAGGCGACCAGCGACGTCTGACGGATCTCCTCCGCCGTCACCCGCGTCTCCTCCAGCGCGCGGGCCTGGCGGGAGAGCTCGTGGCGCTGCTCGCCGGTGGACTCCGTCAGCGTCCGCACGGAGTCGCGCAGCGCGTCCGCGGATCCCATCAACGGCCGGACGACCTGCTCCTCCACCGCGGTCCGGGACAGCTCCAGCTGCGCCTCGCGCCGCGCGGACTCCCGGAGGTCGCGCCGGCCCTGCACGCAGGAGGCGATGAGGAAGATGTCCTCGAACGCCACCCACGCGGTGTGCTCCATCCACCGCCAGGACTCGCGGGCGTGCATGCCGAAGATGGACTCCGGCCAGAGCAGGCCGCGCAGGAGGTGGTCCGCCGTCACCACGCCGCTGAAGGTGAGCAGCACCTTCCAGTCCCGGTAGATGGAGAGCAGCGCCAGCGAGCCGAAGATGTGGAAGTGCGTCTCGATGCGGCCGCCCATCAGGTGGATGAGCAGCCCGGACATCAGCGCCTGCCCCACCGCGATGACGTGCCGTGTGGACTCGAGGCCGGGCCGCGTGAGCGCGAGCACCACCGGAAGGCCGCCCAGGAGCAGGCCCAGCCCCACAGCGGCCACCACGTGGGAGTGGACCGTGCTCTGCAACCCCTCCCAGGCCCGGGGCGACAGGTACACCGCCGCCGCGATGCCGCCCAGCCACTGCAACGCCATCAGGACCACGAAGGTCCGGTCCGTCCGCCGGCCCAATGACAGACACTGCGCATCGAACAGCTGGCGCGCACGCTCGGACACGACCGATTCGGACAGCTGGATTCTCATCACGTGTCATCACCCGCGGGCGTGAGCGGTGTTTCGAGGGCACAGCCAAAAACAGGCGCGGTGGCGGGGCTGGAGGCCTCCGAGTCCAGGAGGTCCCGGATGGCACCGCCCCCCTCGCTGTCACCTTCGTGGCCTCGCGAGGGGGTGATGCCGCCGGCGAAGCGCTCCACTCCGTCCGGAGAGAAGAGGACCAGCTGTCCCGAGGTGCGCGCGCCCAGCTCTCGCGCCACCTGCCCGTCCACGTCCGCCACCACCTCCACCCCTGGCAGGGCCACGGCGCGCGTCCACAGCTCCGAGCGCTCGAAGCCCGGCGGGGCTTCATGCGGCGCCCAGACGAACACGTGCGTGGAGAGCCGCGCGCCGTGCCGGTCCAGGAGCTTCGCCAGCTCCGACAGCGTCGCGCGGGAACACGGGCACCGCGGGTGGAGGAAGACGAGCAACGTCCACATGCCCGGCGCCCGCGTGAAGCGCTCCGGCAACCGGACAGGGGGCGTGGCCGCGAGCCCCGCGACATTCGCCCGCGCTCCCATGAGCCCCAGCCCCAACACGCTCGCCACGAGCCAGCCACCCACCAACCACGGCAGCGCCCGGCGCCGGAGCGCACTGTGTTTCAGGCCCTCGTCATGGGACGCCCGGGCCGGGGCATCCGCGGGGCCCTGCGAGACAACCGGGGCGGACATGCATGGTCATGCTGAAGAATTCCCGTGCCAATGGCAACGCGTATTCAAGCAACCAAGTCCATACACTCCCCAACCCGGGAATAACGACAAGCCCGGTCGTCAGCCTCTTCCGGGAGAGAAGCCCGCCTTCCTTGCGGGCAAGCCCGGACTTCTACCCCTGAATTCTTGTTATCACCGTTCCCAGAGCCGGATTTCGGTCCCTGCACGGCGCACGAGCAGCGGGCTCGCGGCGCCGTCCACCGGCTCGATGCGGCCCGGAAGCGTCGCGGACTGGACGCACCTCCAACCGCGCGCGACGAGCGCGGCGTGCACCTGGGCGCCGAAGCCTCCGCCATAGGACGTGAGCAGGTGGGACGCGCGCAGCCGGTTCAACAGGTCGTGGCCAGCGTCCTCGGACAGGTAGTAGAGCACCTCCGCGAGCAGCACCAGGTCCGCCTCCAGCGCCACGTCCTCCGCGCTGGCCTCCACGATGCGCACGCGCGCGTGGCTGCCCAGCCGCTCGCGCAGGCGCGTGACGAAGCGGGGCTCGGACTCCACGGCGCGGACGTTCGCCTCCGGGAAGAGCGTCAGCAGGTGCTCGGTCATCAGCCCCTCGCAGGCGCCCACGTCCACCACGCGCCGGGGCGCGCCCGCGTCGCGCAGCGTCCCGAGCACCTTCGCGGTGAGGGCGAAGCGTTCCCCCTCGTAGGTGGATTGGGCGAAGCCCCAGGGGTCCGCGAGCTCGGAGAAGATCTCCGGCTTCGTGAGGGACAGGGCGCGCACCACGTCTCCGGCCCGCACCTCCGCGAAGGCCTCGATGCCGGGCCCGTCTCGCACGGGGTCCGTGCAGGCGCCCGCGCGGGCTCCGTCCGGACGCTCCCGGTAGAGCGCGTTGAGCAGGCCCAACTTGCGCTGGAAGGCCGCGTCGTCCAGCACCGTGCAGGCGGTGGGCCTGGCACCCGTGGCGGGGACCCACAGTCGCTCGAAGACGCGGCTGACGAGCAGCGCCACTTCGCGGTGCAGCGGGGCGTCCTCCTGCGGGCTGTGCGTGAAGACGCGGACGTCGCCCCGGGAGCGCTGCTCGCGGCACCATGGCCCCACCTCCGACGGGGACAGCAGGAGGTGCGTGCTCCTCGTGCCCAGGGCCCGGCCCACGGCCTCCAGCTCCCGGCCCGCGCTCCCGTCCTCCGTCACCACCGCGACGTCCGCCCCCGGCGCCACCGTGCTGAACAACCGGACCACATCCTCCGGGTGTGCCACGACGATGAGCGCCGGGGCCTGCTCGTTCTCAGCCATGTTCCGCGCTCCACATTGAAAGGGATTCCGCCAGGGGCTCAGCCATGGGCCGCGCTCCAGTCGGACACGTCCTGCGCCTCCTCCTTCGGGAAGCGGAGCAGCGGCAGCAGCTGCTCGCGGATGAGCGGCTCCCAGTGCAGCCGCTCCGACAGCGCCCAGCCCGTCGCGAGCAGGAGGCGGCCTTCGTGCGCGTCACGCGGAAGCCGCCGCACCACCTCCTCCGCCACGCGCACCGCGGTGCGCAGCTCCTCATCCCGCAGGACGCTGGCGGGCAGCGCCTTCCAGGTCTCCATCGAGTGCGCCAGGCCCGCGACCCGAGCATCCGCCACCGGGTCCGACACCACGAGGTTCGGATGCGCGGCCTCCGACAGCCCCTGCCGCTCGCACACCGCCTTCAGCGCACGCCGGGCGCCGCTGGCTCCAGAGATGACGCAGATGGCGCCGCAGCCCAGGGCCTCCAGCTGCGCCAGGCCATAGGACTCATACAGCGACTGCCCCAGGGACACGTCCGTGGCGCGGTGCAGGTCGTCCCGCGTGAAGTCCAGGCCCGCGGGCCACGTGGGCTGGTTCACCAGCGCGATGTGCAGGCCCGTGTCCTTCGCGTTGAACGCGTCCACGCGTGCCTTCAGGGCACGCAGGTTGTCGGACGGCTCCGCCTCGTTCCACTCCGTCACCATCATCAGCAGCGCGGGCTTGCGCTCCGGTGGCAGCAACGTGGCCAGGTGCTCGCACACGTCCACGTCGCGCCAGAGTCCCTTGCAGACCTCGTCCCGCGCGATGTGCGTGAGCAGCAGGCGGAAGTCCTTCCCCCACGCCTTGCGCGCATGGGCCAGCACCTTCGTGCGCGCGGCCTCCTTCGCGTCCCAGCCCGTCTCGATGGGCCGGTGCCCGTGGGGCACCACCGTCACCGGCTGGAGCGCATAGCGTTCATCCAGGAACCGCAGCTCGTCCGCCACGGACGCGCTCACCGCGCCCACGCGGTCACACAGGTGGCCGTTGCGCAGGATTTGAAAGTTGGGCCAGGTGCTCACGGGGTACACCTGGTCCAGCGTCTTCCCCTGCTCCAGCCCCAGCCGCTGGATGTTGTAGAAGCGCGCGTCGGACGCGCCCTGCCCTGCCTCGCCGTACTCCACGAGCACCCGGGGCGTGCGCACCTCGCCCGCGTAGTACACGGTGCGGCACCAGCGCCGCCCGTCGAGCAGCGCCTTGTACGCGAGCGGCAGCGACAGGTGCTCCTGCGCCAGGATGACGGTCCCCGCCCCGTCCTTCGGGCGCAGCCGCTCCAGCGCGTCGAAGACGGGCTCCGCGAGCACGATGGCCAGCATCGCGTCGTGGTCCAACGCGGGCGCGTCCAGGAGGCCGTGCCGGACCGCCTTGCGGAACAGGCGGTTGACCCAGGGCGCCGCGCCCAGCCGCGTGCCGAAGCGCTCTCGCCACACGCGTGACAGCCCCCGCCACGCCGCCGGACGCGGCCCCCGGCAGTCGAACGGGAGGTCCACCCCGAGCAGCGTGTGCAGCCGCGCGAGGAACTTCGGCAGCGTGCCCATCCTCACCCGGTAGCCCCGGAGCACGTCCGTGAGGTCCACGAGCAGCACCTCCACCGGGCCGCCCGGAGCGTCGCGCCGCCCGTAGACGAACGACACGTCGTGCTGCTCCTCCACCGGCCGGAAGACGCGCGCCCACCGCTCCGGGTTGTCCCGGCGCAGGCCGCTGTAGAACACCTCGCCGTGCGTCTCCAGGTCGCGCGCCAGCGACTCCTCCGGCGCGTAGCTCCCCAGGCCGCACGGCCGCACCGTGGGGCTCACCAGCAGCGTGCGCGGGAAGGCCTGCCGGTACTCGGGCGCGGACAGCAGGTGCTCCAGCACCACGCCCATCCCGCCCAGCGTGCGCGTGGCCTCATAGGAGAGGTGCACCAGCATCTCCCCCTCCGCCCAGGGCTCCCGCGTGCTCATGGCGCCACCGTCCACACGCGCTCGGCCATTCCCCGGCCCGCGCCCAGCCGCCGCGCGTGCGACTCCACCGCGGGCAGCGTCTGGGGCTCCAGCTGGCTCGCGTAGAAGGACAGCCCGCGCAGCTTCGCGGACCACAGCGTCGTCACGTCCAGGCACCGGGGCGACAGCCCGAGCGCCCACGCGTAGTCGACGATTTCATCCTCCGGGTGGTGCGCGGAGTACGGCAGGTCCTCGTAGTAGACGACGTTGCGCTCGCCGCGCAGGGCCCGCACCGCGTCGCGCACCATCAAGTGGTCCGCGTGGCTGGAGATGCCCAGCGGTACGTAGCAGACCGCGTCCTGGGACACGCTCGCCAGCACCTCGTCCAGCGCCAGCAGCACGCGCGAGGCCAGCGCCGACCGCGCCTCCTCCGACTCCACGGGGCCGCCCGGTGGCGCGCGCAGGCTGGTGTCGCGGAAGCCCAGGTGCACCAGGTCCAACCCGTGCGCCCGGGCGAATCTCCGGTCCTCGCCCATCCGCAGCGACGTCACCGCCATGGCCCGCGACGGGTCCACCGGCAGCACGAACTCCCAGCAGCTCTGGGAGAAGACCGTGACGAGCGTGGGCACGATGCCCCGGGGCACGTCGAGCAGGCTCGCGTACGCCCCCAGCGCCACGTCGTCCGGATGCGGGGAGAAGAAGACGTGCTCCGGCCCCTCGCTCCTTCCATTGCGCGCGCGCTCAGCCACGGGCGCCTCCCGCGAGCGGCGGCGCGGGCCACGCGTCCAGCGGCAGGTCGTGCAGGTCGCCCTCGGGCGTCACGAAGCCCAGGATGACCACGCGCTCACCGTCGTTGTGCACCGTGTGCCGGAAGGCCCGCACCGGCGCGTCCAGCTCGCGCGTCAGCCCTTCGGAGAAGCGGCCGGAGGTGATGAGCCAGTGCCCTTCGTCGTTGGGCATGAGGCGCGGCGTGTTCCCGTCCAGCCACACCAGCCCCGGCCGGGACTCGCCCAGGTTGAAGGTGAAGAAGCTCTTGTCCGAGTGCGGCTCCGACGCGTGCGCCACCACCTCCCGCCTGCGCCGCGCGGTGCTGGGCGCGTGGTACTTCACGAACCGCACCGCCCCTTCCGTGCGGCGGCGGAACAGCCGCGTGAGCCCCCCGGCGCGCAGGCCGTAGCCCAGCTCCAGCGCCTCCAGCAGCACGATGCCCACGGCATGACAGGCGTCGTACGCGTCCTCCGAGGCCTCCAGGAGCTCCCGCACCGGCTCCGGCACCACGCGGCGGCGGAAGACCGTCCACGTCGCGGGCTTGGCCATGAAGGCCTCGATGGGCTGCCGCACCACCGGCGACTCCGGGTACCAGGTGGCGTTGTAGCCCGTCTCGAACACCGTCGCCGCGGGTAGGAGCGCGTGCAGGTACGGATGCGCCAGCAGCGCGTGCTGGAAGGTTGCCTCGTAGCGCTCGAACAGCCCCGCCAGGGCATGGCGCTCCAGGAAGGCCTTGGGGCGCTCCAGGTAGAAGAAGCCGCGCTCCGACAGCTGGGTGACCAGGCGCCGCGCGAAGGACTCCCGCTGGCGCGGCGTCCCGGACACGAAGTCCTCCAGCTTGAGCGGCCGGATACCCGCGAAGCGCTGGGGCTGGCGGCGCACGAGGCCGTCCCGCGCGGAGGTGAAGGGTCTGGGTGGCAGGGACGGTGCCGGTGTCCGTGGCGCGGTGGCGGGCATGGGATGTCGGGTCGTCATGGGTGGGATTCAGGCTGGAACGTGTCGCAGGTTACGGGTGGCGTCTGACATGCGTGGATCCACCCGGACCCGGACCCGGGTCCAATGCCTCTCAAACCCAGTCACCTCCCAGGTCGCCCGGTACGCACGCGCCGTCATTCACGCATGCAAGGGTCGCGCTCCGTGAACGGGGGCCCCAGGGCTCGCGCCCAATTCCTGTCATGGCTCCGCATGCGAGACGTCTGATCATCACTCGCTCCGGCCGCGTGCCGGTTCCCCGCCCGGCGCGGCTGACGCGTCATGCACCTCCGCTGACACGTCACACGGCGACGAAGACGACGCTCCGTCGCACGTCCAGGTGCGCGTCGCGTCCGGACAACCACGGCACATGAGCGCGGCACGTCGCTTGCTGTCTCCCTCCGCACTTGTTCCAGGAGAATGCATGCGCTTCATGAGCGGAGTCGTCGTCGCGGTCGGTCTTCTCGGGTGCGGTGGTCCGGAGGCCGAGCAGGCCCCCTACGAGACAGTGGGTCACACGGCGCAGGAGATCGTGGGAGGCGTCGAGGCCCGGCCGAACTCCCACCCCTGGATCGTCAGCCTGCAGCAGTACGGCAGCCATTTCTGCGGGGGCAGCCTGGTGCGGGTGAGCGACAACAAGGAGGAGAGCGACATCGTCCTCACCGCGGCCCACTGCGTCTATGACGGTCTCTCCAATGTCACGGCGGTCGCAGGGGCGCATAACCTGTACAACCCCACGTCCACGCAAGTGACAGCCCGGGTGACGAAGGCCGTCTACCACCCCCAGTACAATCCAGACACGACGATGAACGACATCGCCGTCCTCAAGCTCGACAAGCCCATCAAGTTCGACACGACCTCCGCCGGGGCTTGCGGCCAGTCCTCGGGCATGCGCCCCAACCCGGCGGCCCAGCTCGCGGGCGGCAGCGCGCGCTTCCCAGTGTGCCTCCCAGCCTCCGGGGAGCGCGTCGCTGACAACACGATGGCGACGGTCGCGGGCTGGGGCCTGACACGGGAGGGGGGCCAAGACACGTCCAGCATCCTGCTGCAGGTGGGAGTCCCCGTCCTCAATCCTCGGAGCGTCGCCCAAAGCTACAGCTCACAAGGAATCGTCATCGACGAGAATGCCATGCTCGGTGCTGGGTATGCGCAAGGAGGCAGGGACGCATGCCAGGGCGACAGCGGCGGGCCGCTCGTCGTCAATGGACCCCAAGGCTACGTGCTCCAGGGCATCGTGAGCTTCGGGGTGGGCTGCGCGCGGGCAGGGCTGCCCGGCATCTACACGCGCGTCTCCAACTACATCCCGTGGATCAACACGCAGATCCGGAGCCTCAGCGCCGTCAGGTAGGGCTCGCGGCAAGGGCTGCCTTCGCCAACTCCAGGTCCGTGTAGAGGCTCGCCTCGGGGATTCCCGCCTCCTTCAACTGACGAGCGGCGATGCGGTTGACCCACCACACCGTCCCCCCGGGACGCTGGTGAAACCGGGCGAAGCGCGGATAGAGCAGCGTCCCCATTCCCTCGAAGCCCGTCAGATCCATCAACAGCGGTGTCTCTGGGGGAGTCGCCGCGAAGAGCGAGTCCAGGGCCTCGGACGACAACGACGACAGCCTTCCGAAGAGACGAACTCGGCGCGGCGTCTCCTCGAACACTTTCACGGGGAGCCCCGCATCCAGGTAGCCGTGGATGCCTTCCAGAAACGTGATGCTGCCGGCCTCTCGAGCCAGCTCGGTCGCGAGCCGAAAGAGCGCCAGGACCAGGGCATGATGCCGGGGCGCATGGTGGGTGCCCGGGCTCCACGCGACGAAGCCGCGCTCTTCGCCTGAATGACGGAGGCGGAAATAGAGGCTGATTCCATCCATCCCGATGACGTCCGAGTCGGTCATCCCCAACGGATCCAGGCTCGCGACTTCATCGAGGAACTGGCGTCCTCGCTCCTGGGGAATGGGGACACACTCCGGGAGGGGCAGGCTCTCGCTGGCAATCACCAGGGTGCCGTGGGCTTCGCGGAAGATCGTGGCGAGCGCGCCCTTCTCGAAGAACGAGGGGCTTAGCTCGACGCCATGGAACGTCGCGGGATGCGGAGGCAGGTGCAGCCGGGGAACGTGCTTGTCCTCCTCCTCCACAATCACCTTGAACCCACAGGCCTCCGCCGCCGCACTGAGCTCGAGCATCTCCGGGTGCGAGAGTCTCCGCCCCGTCCACCCCGGCAGACCTCGATATTGGTCGCGCACCTCCTGAATCGACTCCTTCGCGTGGACGGGGAGGATCTGCCGCAGGGAGGCCGCCTCTTTCAGCGTCAGTTCGGGCCCGCGCCAGAGAATCTGGACGCGCCACCCAGACGCCGTCCCAGGGATGGGCGCACAGCAGGCAGCCGCCATGGCCTGGTCACACCGAAGACAGGGGGTGAAGACGATGCCACGCTCACGGGTGGAATCCCCGAAGCTCCCTCCGCAGCGGGGACAGGTCAGGCGCGCTTCCGGCTCGTCGTTCATCGCAAGCTCCACATCGCGAGTGCGCGCTGGGGACGCACCGCCTCGAAGGGGCCTGACGCGCTCCAAGCCCTCCTGGGCAAGGGTACGCGCCGTCCGCGCCTGGCGCACGCGACCCGGTCCTGCTCGTGAAACGCTGAGTCCTGTCCTTATGATGCGCGCCGTGTCACGGGCCCTTCCTGCCGTGGGTGAACGCATGTCCGTCGCTCTTGGAGTCCTCGCTGGTATCGCCGTGCTGGTGCCCACCGCGCGCTGGTGGTTGATGCACCGGGTGGGCACACCCCGCGGTAGTGAGCCCTTCGACGGACATGTCTACCGGGTGGGCAAGGCCGTCATCGCCGAACGGCGCTGCGAGCAGCCCCGCGCCACGGTCATCGTCATGCACGGCTTCGTGGCGGACATGCGCTACTTCACGCACCACTACCGCGAGCCCGACCTTCAGCTCATCCTGCTGACGAGCTGCGACTACCACCTGCCCATCACCGACCCTCGCGAGGAACCCGCCCCCTGGGCCAAGGTGCCTGCCGAACCGGAGGGCACCATCTCCCATGACGCCGCGGTGCTGGTGCAGGCCCTGGAGCACCTGCCCCGGACGGACGTCGTGCGCGTCCACGGGCATTCGCGCGGAGGCGCCGTGGTCCTGGAGGCCGCGAAGCTGCGGCCGGACCTCTTCGAACGGGTGGAGGTCGTGCTGGAGGCGCCCGTGCTCCCGCAGGCCCGCCCCTACCGGAGCCTGACGCCCTCGCAGCTCTGGCTGCTGCCGTTCCTCATCCCGCTGTGGCGGCTCGCGCCCATCGCGCGGCACAACCGGGGCGCATGGGGGCCGCTGGAGAATGCTCGCAAGCGCGAGCTCATCATGGCCTTCCCGTTCAACCCGAAGCGGGTGGCGACGATGATGGCCAACCTGCGGGACATCGAAGCCTGGAGCCAGGCGCGCGATGCGTCCCTGTTCGGCAACCTGCGGCGCGGCACGGTGCTCGTTCCGGGGAAGGACCGGGTGCTGGAGTCCGCGTCCATGCGCGAGAGCGCCGGGCGCGCGAAGCCGGGGCTCGACGTGGTGGAGCTGGACGGGTGCAGCCACTTCGTCCTGTGGGACCGCCCGGATGCGATGCCCGTGCTGGCGCACACAGCTGAACGGTCCACCGGCGGCGATTGAGCTACGCGCTCTTGCGACGCCGCATCATCGCTTCGTACGAACGGCCCACGCCCTGGGAGAGGATGAGCAGCTCGCCCACGTCCGGCGGGGTGAACTGCTCCGCTCCGTTGTCCACGTAGAGCAGGTGGACCACCTTGCCGCGCACGAGCAGCGGCAGGATGACCGCCGTGGTGGGGAACCCGCCGCCGAGCAGTTGGTAGAACATGCCCATCGCCGCGTCGCGCTTCACTGGACCGACGTAGTGGGAGCGCAGGTCGCGCACGAGGCGGAAGGTGCTCTGGTCTCGCAGCGGCACGCCGATGCGACGGACGCCTTCGTCGCTCACGCCCTGCCCCATGCCGTGCCAGCCGGTGACGAGGTTGCCCTGCACGGACAGCAGCAGGCACCGGCGCCACTTGCCCATCGCGAAGCGGAGCACCGTGCGGGCCACGTCCTCGCGGTCCGAGCTGCGCGCAAGCTCCGCCTGGGCCTCCGGGAACGTGAGCGGCGTGGGAGGGGGAGCCACCGGCTTCGCGGCCACGGGTGGGCTCGCGGCGGCGCCCGGCGGCATCGCGCCCGTCGCACTGGCCTGGGCCGCGACGTGCGCGGGGACGCCCTGCGCACCCGCCTGGGCAGCCACATGCGCGGGGACACCGGCGGCTCCCGGCCCGCCACGCACCTGCGCCGCAGCCTGGGCTGGGACGCCCTGCGCTCCAGGCTGACCCGCGAGATGGGCAGGAACGCCTTGCGCTGCTCCGGGCTGCCCCGCGACGTGCGCGGGCACTCCCTGCTTCGCCGCGCCCTGCCCCGCCGGACTCGCGGCGGCACGGGCCATCTGCGCGGGTACTCCCTGCGCCGGGACGGACGGAGCGACGTGCGCGGGGATGTCCACTCGCGGCGGCACGGCCGCTCCGGGACGCGGCTGCGCCGGCATCGCGGGCCGGCCCTGGGGCGGCGTGGCCACGGGCGACTCCACCACCTCCTCGCCGGTGATGATGATCTCCCCCTCCAGCACGTCCGCTTCCGCATCCGAGCCACCGCGCAGCGCCTGCGCGTAGACGGACTGGAACTCCTCCTCGCTCATCAGGTCCGGCGGCCGCTCCGCCGCCTTCGCCAGCTCCGCCGCCGCCGCGCCCTTCGCGGGCCTCGGGCGGACGGCGTTCATGTCGATGGCCCGCAGCTGCCGGAACGCCTTCGCGTGCCGACGGAGCAGCTGGTTCATCCGGAACTCGGGGATGACCACCGGCACCACGCGCTTGCCCGTCTTGAACGCGATGGCGTCCAACGTCGTGAAGTCATGCGGGTTCAGCACCGCGACGCTCAACCGCGTCGCGTCCGCCCGCATGGGCAGGTACTCCTTGTCGTCCGCATCGTTGGGGTTCACCAGCGCCACGGCCTTCGGGTCGGGCACCATCTCCCCGGACGCGTAGGCGCAGTTGTGAAGCCGACCCAGCGCCTTGGACAGGTCCTGCTCGGACAGGAGGCCCAGCTCCACCAGGTTCGTCCCCAGCCGGCCGCCGTGGACCACCTGGGACTCCAGCGCCTCCTCCAGCCCCGCCGCCGACACGAGGCCGTCCTTCACGAGCAATTCACCCAGGCGCATGGGGCCGCTTGTAGCCATGCCCCGTCACCCTCCGCAAGCACCCGGCCGGGCACTCGCCCCTAGTCGTCTGGATGGTGGCTCAGCCCCACCCGGTTGCCCTCCGGGTCCCGCACGTAGAGCGTCCAGCGCGTCTCGTGCTCCAGCGGCACGCCCGCGCGGGCCAAGGTCTCCACCACCCCACCCCGTGCCTCGCGGGCAATCCGGAACACGAGCATCAGCAGCCCCGGCGCCGGATGGCGGAACGGCTCCACCTCCGGCGTCCCGTCCACCGCCTCGATGGCCAGGAAGGCGCCCCCTGGGACGCCTACCCAGACGCTCCGCAGGGTGCCGTCCTCCCGCAGGTGGCGCTTCAGTTCCGGAAAGCCCAGCAGGTCGCGATAGAACGCCGTCACGCGCTCCACGTCCTTCGCTTGAATCGCCACGTGGTGGAAGCCCTGAACGTCCTTCATGGGGTTGATGGTAGGGTCTGCCGGCCCATGGCGCGACTGCTCATCGTGGAGGACAACCAGGAACTCGCCTCCCTCATCGCCACGGTCGCGGAGACCCGAGGCCATGAGGCGGTCACCGTCTTCACGGGTGAATCCGCGCTGGAGGCCCTGGGTCCCCACTCGCGCTTCGACGCCGCGCTGGTGGACCTGCTGCTGCCGGACATCCGCGGCAGCGAGGTGCTGGGAGCCCTGCGCGCGCACGCCATCCCCGCCATCGCCGTCAGCGGTGTGTACAAGGGCGACCGCTTCGCCCGGGAAGCCACGCAGGTCCACGGCGCCTGCGCCTTCTTCGAGAAGCCCTTCGAACTGGACGGCGTGATCAACGCGCTGGAGGAGGCCGCGGGCGTGCCGCCCGTGACGCACGGGGAGCTGCTCGATGAGGTGGACCTGCTCGTCCTGGAGGAGCTGGTCCAGGAGACGCCCGCGGAGGATGAGCCCGCGCTCGAGTCCGTCCTCTCCCCGTCCGAGTCCAACGAACCCGCGCCCTCGGAAGCGCCCGCCGACGTGTCGGAGGCCCTGCCCCTGCCCTTCGCGCAGCGTGGCGCCGTGTGGACGGAGGCCGCGCCCGCGCCCGTGCGTCAGCGGCGTCAGTTGCCGGAGTGGTCGCTCGGCGGAGACCTGGCGCACACGTCGGTGCCGCGCCTGCTCAACGCCTATTACGAAGCGCGCCACCACGGCGAGCTGAAGCTGCGCCAGGGCACGGTGCTCAAGGTCGTCTACTTCGAGGCGGGCCGCGTGGTGTACGCCGCCTCCAACCTGGCCCCGGAGCGCTTCGGCCGGTTCTGCTTGCGCAAGGGCGCGCTCACGGAGGCGCAGCTCGCGGAGGCCGCGGGCTACGCGCGCGAGCACTCGCTGCGCACCGGCGACGCCCTGCTCAAGCGCGGCCTGCTGAGCCCCAAGCAGCGCCGTCAGCTGCTGGAGGAGCAGGTGAAGGACATCCTCTGGTCCACCTTCGCGTGGACGGAGGGTGGCTACGGCTTCAGCCCCATGAGGCCGCAGCGCGCGGACCTGGTGCCGCTGTCGCTCTTCCCCGGGGACCTCATCCTCGAAGGCGTCACGCGCACGGAGACGCTGGTGGCGCTGCGCCAGCGCATGGCGCCCGGGCGCCGCCTGTTCCCCACGGCGGATCCGCCCTACGGCCTGCACGAGCTGAAGCTGGCGGGGCCCCAGGCGATGCTGCTCGCGTTCGCGGACGGCACGAAGACGGTGGAGGACCTGCTCGCCCTCACGGACCTGTCCGAGCGCGAGGCCCTGGCCACCCTGCGCGGCCTGGAGCTGTCCGGCGTGCTGGAGGAGCGTCAGCAGACGCCCAACCGCCGCCAGCGCATCAGCTTCGGGCTCTGACGCCCCGCCGGCGCCGCGCGGCCCACGCCAGCGCGCCCAGCCCGAACGCCGTCACTCCCGAGCCTCCGCCGGAGCAGCCGCAGCCCGACGTGGAGGGAGGCGGAGGCTCCGTGTGCGACACGACGACCTCGCGCAGCGACGCAGTGCCCGAGTACTTCGGCGGATCCAGGAGCGCCGTGCGCACCACGTACGTGAGCGTCGCGGTCGAGCCCGCGGGCAGCGGCACCGGCTCCACCGCGAAGTGCTGCGCGGACGCGTCCGCCGGCGTCACCGGCCGGCCATTCAACGTCACGCTCTGGGGCACCACCTGCGCGCCGGTGACGGTCTCCTGGTAGCGGATGGAGCTCACGTCACAGGCAGTGTCGTTGCGCAGCGTCACCGTGACGCCCACCTGGCCGGAGTTGATGCCCTCCCCCGTCTCCGTGCGCCGCTCCACCGTCACGAAGGGCCGCGCGCCAATGCGCACCGCGTGCTCGCGCTCCGCCCCGCTGGCGCCCTCGCCCTCGGCCGACACCTTCAGGGTGACGAACTCGCCCACCAGGGACTCCAGCTGCGTGTCCACCGTGGCCAGCGACGCCGAGTCATCCTGGGTGACGGGCGGCGCCAGCTCCGGTCCTCCGGCAGGGTCCCACTTCAGTTTCACCGCCGAGCAGGCCCCCTCCGGAATCGTCTGGCGCAGCGTGCCCCGGGCGCCCTCGCCGCAGGTGGCGATGAGCTCACCGCTCAGCTCGCCCAGCACCACCTCGCGCGCCGACCGGAGGAATTCCGTCGTCGCCTCCGGCGCCATGACGCCGCCATCGGGCAGGGTCTCATGCACGCGCGCGCGCACGGTGTAGTTGGCGCTGCCGCACGTAGGGGGCAGGTCCAGCGCGAAGTCGCCTCCGCCTCCGGTGGCCGTCCACGTGTCGAACACCTTCTTGGGGTCGTCCCGGTCCTCCAGCGTCACCACCGTGGCAAGGAGACGCATGCCCGTGCAGTTGAGTGGCTGATCCGTCGTCACGTGGCCGCGCAGCATGCGCTCCTCCGCCGGCTCCAGTTTCACCAGCGTCTTCACCGATTCCACGGGCACCCAGCGCGGCTTCACCGTGACCTCCACGGCGGCCGTGGGGCTGTCGAGGACGAAGCCCTCCACGGTGATGCGGTTGAAGGCACGCAGCTTCAGCTTCAGGGCCTCCACGCACGTCGCCCCGTCAAGCAGCACGGAGTTGCCCTCGACGGGTTCCAGGTCCACGGGACGCCGGTCGTTCCCCTGGACGGCCGTCACCGTCGCGCCCGAGGGCTTCTCCAGGACCGACCAGAACGTCGACACCGGCGGCAGTCCTGGCGTTCCGGGAGAGCCTCCGCACACGTGGGTCGCCTGGGGAAGCAAAGCCGTTTTGGTGAAGACTTCACGCGAGGGGGCGGTAAACGGGACCTCAGGGGGGCCCCATGGGTGGAGCCGCACCGTGACGGTCGAGGGCGGGGAGTCCCAGGTTCCGTCATTCGCCGTCACCGCGTAGGTGAAGTTGGCCGTGTCCGGCTTGCAGCGGTCCTCCCGGGTGGAAGGGGGCGTGAACGTGGCCACGCCCGCATTCGTCACGAGCCCGGGTGCCCCGGGAGGCACCGTCCACGTGTACTTGACGGGCGCGCAGCCGGTGATGCCTCGCGTGGCGGTGAAGGTGCCGGAAGGCCCTCCCGCGAAGAAGTCGTTGCCATCCACCGCGTCGACGGTCACCTGGGGGGCTCCAGGCTTGACGGTGTGGTTCACCACCAGCTTCACATCCTTCGGCGTGTCGTGCGCCCCCAGACCGTCGGAGGCCACCACGTCCAGCCAGGACGTCTCGGTCTTGCAGATGCCCGTGGGCGCGGTGAGCGTCAGCTTGAGCCCGCTGTCCTCGTGCGAGTCGAGCGGCCCCTGAACGACGCGGATGGGACTGCCCGCTCGCACGGTGGCAGACAGCCGCACGGCATCCCCATCCGGGTCACGCAGCTTGAGCTCCACGTTCTCGGTCTTGCCCTCGTCCACGAAGATGGTGTCAGGAAGCTCGCTCACGTTGGGCGGGCTCAAGTTCTCGTAGATGAGGACGTTCTGCGCGGAGCCGTAGAGAATGGCGACGCAGTAGGACGCATCCGCGCAGGCCAGTTGCACCGCGGTCTGGGTGATGCCCATGGGGAAGTCCGTATTCCGGCGCCAGAGCGTGCCTGGACGCTCGGGGGGAACCACAGGCTCCGCGCTGTACGCCACCACATTGCCGTCTGACTTCTGCTTGATGAGCAGCAGCCCGAAGCCCGTCCCCGCGCTGGAGCCGCTCGTCACGTCGAGCGCGAGCGCGTCGACCGACCCAGGCGCCAGCAGGATGGGTTCGAACGGATAGGTGGAGCCGCCAAGCGTGCCTCGGAACAGACCCAAGTCGTTGCCGAAGAACGCGAGCGGCTGCTCCGCCGTCGAGCCCGGCAGAAGGGCGACGCCATGGGCCGAGTTCGGAGCGGCGATGCCCGTGGCGATATAGGACACCGCGCCCGTGCCCCGGTACCAGAGGAAGTTCGCCTTGTTCGCGGAGACGGAGAACAGCGCCTGGGGTTGCCCATCCGACTGAGGGGGCAGCACCGCGAGATGCGGCTGGGCGCTCAGGTCCGTCGGCGGGGTCGTCAGGGTGCCCCACTCGGCCGTTCCCTCTTTCGGGAGGAGCGAGGTCCGAAACCGCGGTGTCAGCAAGGGACCTTCGGCGGCGACGGCATACCCCACGCCCCCATCAGCTGTGACGCGCGCGGCCTTTACCTCGTAGTCGTTGCCGTCGTCAGGGAACAGACGCTTGCCGTCATCCGCGGGCGAGCAACCGGCCACGCTCTGGAGCGTCCCGTCCATGCGGATGCCCACCACGCAGTTGGACCCGCGCAGGAAGCTGCCCGCCGTGCCGACGTTGAGGGTCGTCACGACGCCATCCCGCGACACGTACAACTGCGTATCGGTCGCCACGGCGAAGAAGCCGGGCCGGAAGACGGTCACGTCCTTCGGATAGCTCTGGGTCGCGACGTTCCTCCAGCGCGCCTGGGCGACGCCCGCGCACAACCCCAGTCCCAGGATGAGCCACCCGAATCGCACGTTCGTCATCCCTCTGCCCGGCGCCTACCAGGCCACTTCCGCCCGGAGATAGAGGCGATCCGGAGCATCCTCCGATTCGGCCTCCAGACCCAAGCCGCTGAACCCCAGGACCGTGTACCCCAGGGCCACCCGCAGGCGCTCGTCCAGCCGGTAAGCGACCTCTGGCCGGAGCGCCGTCAGGCCCTGGTCGTCCGCCGCCGATGTACGCCGGGCGGCCTCCACCGCGACCTCCAGTCCGCCCAGCAGCCGCACCGAGGGCCGCAGCGTCCCCGTCCACACCCAGCGCGAGGACTCGCCCAGGCTGGAGCGTCCGACGTGCAGGCCGGACGCCACGGAGAGCCGCTCGCCCAGCCGCACCGCCGGCATCAGCGACACCGTCTGGAGCATCCGGTCTCCGAAGGCGAAGCGGGCACCCGGAGACAGCTCGCGCGTGAGGCCGTAGCGGGCCACCACCAGCCAGGGACCGGGCCGCCAGACGAGCGCCGCGAACCCTTGCGCGAACCGGGCCTCCAGCCCTTCCTGGCCCGCGGTGTGCGCGAAGTCCAACCGTCCGGAAGCCGTCACGTCCTTCATCAACTGGCCTTCCGCGGCCAGCGCCAGCACCACCTGGGTGCGGTCCACCGGGCCAGAGGCGCCACGCACGGGCGTGCCCTCTTCATGGCGCAGCTCGGCGCGCACGTCCGCGCGGAAGCGCTCGCGCAGCCACTGCGCGGACACGCTGGCCACGTCGCGCGTGAGGTCGCTCTGGATGTCCAGCGGGCTGCGCACGCCGCGCTCGTAGCGGGCACCCGCGCTGAAGCCACTCTGTCCCGCCGCCCACTGGAAGCCCACGGCGCGCGCCCGCCGCATCGCCATGGCGTCGTGCGCGCTCACGTCCTCCACGAACAAGGTGGTGCCATCCCCGACCTCCGTGCGAGCGCCCGTCACCGCGCGGCCCGCGCCAAAGTCCGGCCCGTCCACGTCCACGGAGTAGCCGCCGTAGTAGGTCTCGCGGCCGCGCTGCACGCGCGCATCCAGCCAGGCCTGGGGGCCCAGCTCCGGGCCCCAGCCGGCCTTCACGCCCACGGCGGCGGCGTCGTCCAGTTGCACCTCCACGCCCGCGGAGGTGAACGTGTCGTTCATCCGGCCCAGGCCTTCGCCGCGCTCAAGCAGCCGCTGCCGGTGCGCCGCGGACACGGTGAGGCGGGACGTCAGCACGCGGGACACCGATACGCCCAGGGACGTCCGGCCGCCTTCGAGCGCGGGGCCCTCCCCGGGCACCTCCGTGGCACGCAGCCAGCTGTCGCGCAGCTCCAGGCGCACGCTTCCGTCGAAGCGCTCATAGGCCACGGCGGCGCCCAGCGTGCGGGCACCGAAGGGCGTGTCCTCGAAGGGCAGGCGCGGATCCGCCGAGCGCCGCTCGTCGCCCAGGAGCGTGATCGCCACCGGGCTCACGGGCTGCATTGCGCGCAGGGACAGCTGCCGGAAGCGGGCCGCGTCCAGGTGCTCGCCGTCGGAGAAGCCCCTCGAGCGCTCGCGCCACGCGGCGTCCACGGAGCCCCCCTTCCCGGGGCCCAGCACGCCGGGGCCACTCACGCGCAGGGTCACCGCGCCGCCGTGGTCGTCCAGCGTGCCCACCGGGCGGAGGAAGGACAGACCGCCGTCGTCCGACACACCGAAGACGGTGGGCTCCACCGCGATGCCCCGGCTGCTCGCGGCCTCGGCGAGGAGCGAGTATCCCCACAGCTTCGTCTGTCCCCGCCCCGACAGGAGCTGGAAGGGGGCTCCCAGCCGGCGCTCGCGCACGGCGGCCAGGGCGACGGTGGAGTCGCGCCAGCGCGCCCAGGCTTCGCCGCCCACCGAGTCGCGCGGATCCCCCGTGTGCAGCACGGCGTAGTCCACGACGAGCACCGGCGCCGGCGTCTCGGTGAGCGCGTCCGTGCGCAGGAGCGACGCGCCGATGAGGAACGACAGCGGGCGCGCGAGGAGGATGCGGCCCGCCAGGTAATCAATTTCGTAGTCGCGGCCCCGGATGAGGTGCTGTTCGCCCAGCGGCAGGCCGGTGACGCCGTCCCGCACCTCCACGCGAACCAGCTCGGAGCCCTCCGCCACGATGCCGCCGCCCAGGTAGTAGAGGCTGCCGCCGGTGGCACTCAGCTCCTCGTGCGCGGGCGTCGCGGCCAGGCCACGCGTGGGGTCCACGAGCCCGCCAGCGAAGGCGTCCAGCCCCACGCTCACGGGGCCCAGCTGTTCGCGCAGCTCCGCGTAGGGACCGAAGAGGGGGCGGTGGTAGCGGCCCACCTCGCGGTCCTGCAGGAGCGCGCGATAGGTGCCAAAGCCCGCGCGGCCGTACTGCTCGTGCCGCGCTTCCAGGCGCAGGCGTCCCTCCGCGGGGTTGGGCGTGAGGGACACGGAATTGTCGCCCCACTCCGCCGGGGCGAGGTCGGGGTCGGGCCAGCGGTCGAAGCGCTCGGGCCTCCGGGGACGCAGCCAGTCCGCGAGCGGCGCGTCGTCCAACTGGCGCAGGTCGGTGTCGGTGAGGTCCAGCTCGCCCACCACCTGCACGGGCCCCAGCTGGGCTTCGCCATGGAGGGCACCGCGTCCCCGCAACCGGAAGCCACCACCGGCCGGCGCGATGCTGGCCTCCACGTCGAGCAGGCCCACGACGAAGGGTTGGGCACGCGCCTCGACGGTCACGGTCACGGCACTCCAGGACCGCTGCGGCGGAGCCATCGAGATGCGGACGGTGTTGCGTCCCGGGACGAGTCGCACGGGCAGGCGGACCTCCCCGTCGGGGCCCGCGAAGAGTTGGGTGTCAGGGGTCGTCACCTGGGTACCAGGGGCGACCTCCAGCCGCAGGAAGGTGTCTCCCGTGGGCAGGGGCACGTCCGGGGACAGCCCGCGCATGGCGCCCAGGCGCTCCTTCGCGTGAGGGATGACGATCCAGCCGTGCTCACCGCGCCGAACCACGTCGAAGGATTGCTGGGCGAACTCCACCGCGCCGCCCTGCGAGGTGGTGGTGATGGAGATGACGTTCGAGCCCGGCGTCAGCAGCACGGTCGCGAGCCACGCGCCGGAGTCCTCCACGGTGGCGTCCACGTCGCCCGCGCGGACCCGGTCTCCGGGAGAGGCCTGGCCGCTGATGAGGAAGCGCAGCTTCCCGCTGTCGGCCGCGCGCGCTTCCGGGGGACGGCTCTGCTCGGAGGTGGGGGCCGCGCGCGGGGGCGTGGGTGGCGGACGCACGGCGAAGTCCTGGAGGGCGACGGCGCCCCAGGGCACCTCCACGGTCGCGACGCGGGGGACCACCTGGCTGGACGTCGGCAGGCTGCGCGGATCCACCTTCAGCGCATGGCGGCCGGGGCGAAGGTGCGGGCCGCCGATGAGGTCCGGCACGCGCGAGTCCACGCCGGTGAGGTGGTAGCGGCCGAAGGCATCGGTGCGCACCTCACGGCCGGTGGCCAGCACCAGGCGCACGTCCGCGAGCCCGGGTTCGTCGGGCCCACAGAGTCCATCTCCGTCCACGTCCACGCAGACGCGCCCGGCGATGGTCGACGCCTGCGTCGGCAGGTCCGACGACAGCGACTGCGCGGACGCCACGGACGACAGCAGGAGCAGCGCGAGCAGGAAGCCCGCGGTGGTACCCGGACCCAAGGCCCTCCGCGACACCCCAGCCCTCAAGGCCGCACCTCTTCCACCGCCGTCACGCCGGTGCGCACGTCCGCCACGGACACGCTCACGGGGCCCTTCGCGCCATGCACGGTGAAGCGCGTGAGCCCATCCTGCACGGACTGCTCACCCCGCTCGCCCTCGGACAACGCGACGTGCACCGGGCGGTCGCGCAGCACCTGCCCGCTTGGGTCCTCCACCCAGCACGTCACCCGGGGGCCCTCCACGCGCACCCGCACGTTGACCGGCAGCGGCGGCGCCAGCTTCACCCGCTCCACGACAGGCGCGGGCACCAGCGGCGCGGACTCCGGGAACACCGGTCCCTGGGGGGCCAGTACGTGCACCGTGACGTCGAGCCCCGGCCACACGTCGTGCGACACGCGCACCTTGCCGGTCACCAGCCCGCCCACGAACACCGTCCCGTCCTCCCCCGTCACCCGCGCCGCGCCGTTCACCCGCAGCGGCTGACGGGGCACCGGCCAGCCTGCCAGGTCCACCACGCCCGCGACGAGTTCCGTGTCCTGCCGCCACACCGCGATCCGCGCGGGCTCCATCCCGAGCGGACCGTACGCGCGCACCGTCACGTCCGCGTTCACCAGATACCCGTTCTCCGGAACGGTCCACGGGACCGTGAACGTCCCCGGAGGGGACTCCACCGCCGGCCCCGCGGTCCACTCGGCCGGGGTCAGCACCACCTTCGCCTCCGGCCGGGGCTGCCCTGCCGCGTCCCGCGCCGCCACCACCACCCGCGCCACCGACCCCACGTGCACCACCGGCTCGGACAGCGACACCGTCACGTCGCGCACCGCGCCCTGCACCAGTTGCATCGGCAGCGACTCGCGCGACCCCGGGCCCCGCTGCGGCCACGCCGCCTCGATGCGCTCATCCGCCGCGAGCGTGCGCGGCGCCGTGTAGCGCCACTCCAGCATGCCGTTCGCGTCGCGCCGGGGCCCTTCCAGCCGGCCGTGCTTCGCCTTCACCGTGACGCGCGCATCCGCGACGGGCTGCCCCTTCGGATCACTCGTCGCGCACAGCAGCCGGGCCTGGGACACGCCGTCCGCGGGCAGCCGCTGCGGGTTGAGCACGCACGCCAGGCCATCCGTGGGCGGCAGCTGGAGGTCGATGCTGATGCGCTCCACGTGGCCGGATTCGTCCTTCACCTCGCCACGGGCCAGCGGGTAGCCGGGAGGCACCACCAGCGGCAGCACGAAGCGCCCGGCCGCGTCCACCGGCACGGGCCCGAAGCGCGTCCCCGCCACCTCCAGCGACACCTGGCCTCCGGGTTCGCTCTTGCCGGGCAGGTTCACCGACGACGCCAGCGGCACCAGCAGCCGCCCGTACGCCCCATGCACCGACTGTGGATGCGGCCACGCGGACAGCGCCACCAGGATGGCCGCCTCGGGCAGGCGCGTCGGAGGCAGCACGTAGCGAGCGGTGTACGTGCCCGGCCCGGTGTGCTTGAGCCCCTCCAACTGTCCGGTGCTCGCGCGCAGCACCGGCGGCGCGCCGCTGTCATCCGGCGTCCCGTCCGGCCGCAGGCGCTTCACGGTGAGCGTCGCCTCCGTGTCGCGCCCCTTCACGGGCAGCGCGGGTTCCAGCGACAACTCCATGTGGCTCGCGGGCGGCCCCACGTCATAGCGGGCCTGGGCCTCCTCGCCGTCCCCCTTCACGCGCACCACCACCTCGCGCGCCTGGGCCTTCGGCACCACGACCCAGGTGCGCAGCGGCGGAACGTCCGGTCCGGGCTTGAGCTCCGCGCCCTCCGCCGTCACCGACGACGGAGTGAACGCTACCGGCCGACCTCCGGCGTCCCGGCGCACCACCGCGACCGTGAAGCCCTCTGGAGGCACGGGCACGTCCGGACCGAGCAGCTCCAGCGAAGCCGCCCAGACCGGGGCACAAAACAAGACCATCGCGGAGAGCAGGAGACGTTCCAGGGCTTCCCAACTCTACAAGGCCCTCCGCCGGGACTGCACCACTTTGGTGCCGCAGGGCGTGCGAAGGGGCTCTCCGTCCGGCCCGCGGACATTTCCGTCAAACCACCCCACCCGCCATGTGAGGTCCTCCGCGTAGGACCCGCAGGCCGACCCGGTGGATCAGGGAGGATCCCAGATCCCTCCGGCGTCGACCTCGATTGTCCCCGGCCTCTTCCGCGAAGGCGGAGGAGGAGGCGGCGGCGGGACCAGGGTCAATTCGTGCTGCTCGTCCTGGCGCGCGCCGCCCACGCCCACGGCGGCCACCTTGACCAGGTTGGAGCCCTCCGCGAGCGGAACGTCGAGCTTGAACGTCCCAGCCTCGTTGGCGAACACGCTGACGCCGTCCACCGTCACCCGGTTGAACGGATCCGTGCGGCCGACAACGGTGACCTCGCGCTGGCGCTGCTCGCCCGTGGGCCACTCCATCTTCAGGAACACGGTGCTGGGGATGGGCTCCGGCTCAGAGAGCCCCTTGCCGGGGCGGACGATGGACCGCTGGCCGGCGCGGACGATGACGTACTTGCCCTCCTTGTCGGACAGCTTCACGTCACCTTCACGCGTGCCCACGCTCACGGTGCCAGTCCCGTTGTTGCTCATGGTGAAGGTACCCTGCGAGGTGCTGGCCTCCGCGTTGCCGTTCTTCGCCTTCAGGACGAAGGTATGGCGCACGTTGGGACGGCCTCGCACGGTGGCGGTGGCCAGACCGCTGCTCAGCATCACCTTCGACAGCTCGTTCGAGATCTCCTCCACGGAGATCTCCGTCTCGGCCTCCATGCGCAGCTCCACGGACTCGCCGTTGAGCAGCACCGCCCAGGATCCGCGGCCGGTGCGCACCACGTCCGTGGGCCGCAGCGGCATGTCCTTGCTGGCGGGCTCCCAGGTCCCGGCCTCGCCGTGCTTCACGTCCACGGTTCCTTCGAAGGAGCTCAGCACCAGCTCCACGGCCTTCTTCGCCTCCGCCTCCGCATCCGTGACGACGCGGCGGGGCGGCTCGGGCGGCGGCAGCGGCGCGGGAGGCTCCCGCAGGAAGACGAACCAGCCCACCGGCAGCGCGGCCAGGATGAGCACGAGCCCGATGAGGAACGGAGCCTGTCGCCTGTGGGATGGAGAAGCAGCCATGCGAAGGTCCTAGCTACCACACGCGGCGGGCGTCATGCCCGGGGCAGCACCACGGTGAACCGGGCTCCCTGCCCTTCTTCCGAGCGGACCTCCAGCGTCCCCCCGGCCTCCGTGACGATGCGCCACGCGACGCTCAGTCCCAGGCCCACATTGGACCAGATGTCCTTGGTGGTGAAGAAGGGCTCGAAGATGCGCGGCCGGATGTTCTCCGCGATGCCCCTGCCGGTGTCCTCCACCTCCAGGGTACACATCCCGTCGCGCTCCCCGGTACGCAGGGTGAGCCGCTTCACCGGCGTCTTCAGCATCGCGGTGCGCGCGTTGGACAAGAGCGCCAGCACCACCTGCGACAGGTGCCCGGGGTCCGCCTTCACGCGAGGCACCTCCACGCTCAGCTCCGTCACCAGGTCAATGCCCTCCCCGCGCGTCTGGTTCTCCGTGAGGCTCAGCGCGTCGCGAACCACCGCGTTCAGGTCGATGGGCCGCAGGTCCGGGCGCTCGCGCTGCTGGGAGAAGCGCAGCAGGTTCTGGGTGATGTCCTTGCAGCGCTTGGCGCTCTGCTCGATCTTGCGCAGCGTTTCGAAGTCCACGTCATCCGCCTCGCGGTCCAGGAGCAGCAGCTGCACGTTGCCCAGGATGCCGGCCAGCGGATTGTTGATTTCGTGCGCCACGCCCGCGCCCAGCTGGCCCACCGCCGCCAGCTTCTGCGCCTCCACCAGTTGCAGCTGCGCCGCGCGCAGGTCCGCCGTGGCCTCCTCCACCCGGACACGCAAATCGTCGTTCCAGCTCATCAACCGCGAGCGAGACGCCTCCAGCTCCGCGCCCATGCGGTTGAAGGTGGACGCAAGCTCGCTCAATTCGTCCTGACCCTCCACGCGAAGGCGGCGCTCCAGCTCTCCTCGGCCATAGGCCTCCGCGCCCTGCACCACGTCCGCGAGCCGTCGGTCCAGCCGCCGGGTGAAGAGCGCGCCCAGCGCCAGGAGCACCACCAGCGCGCCCGCCACGGACGCGAGCACCGTGGTGCGCAGCTCCCGCACGGGCGTCAGCGCCAGGGCCTCGTCCTCCGTCACGACGACGCCCATCTCCAGCGTGTTCACCCACGCCACGCTCACCCGGCGCGCGGGGTCCTTCAGCTGGAAGCTGCGCCCGCCTTCCGCGCCCAGGGCGGACTCCAGCGAGGTGCGAAGCTCGGGCTCCAGCGCCGCCATGCGCCGCGCGGGCTGGGAGCTGGCCACGACGCGCCCTTCGGCGTCGACCACGTCCAGCCGCTGTCCGTCAATCGCGCGCCGCGCGAGCAGCGCCTCCAACTGCGTGAAGACGAGCTCCGCGATGGCGTAGGGCGCGTCCTCCGAGGCCCCCAGCTTCACCGCCACCGCCACGGCGGCCACGCCCGAGCCCGGGTGCACATACGCGCTGCCCAGCGCCGCCTGGCCCTTGCCACCGTCCCGGAAGTTCTCCACCGGCACCGCGTGCGCCAGCTGACGGACGTTCGCGGCGTCGAAGGCGGGATGGCGCTCCAACGGCTCCGCGCTCCGGAACACGGCGGGCCCCAGGGGCTGCCCGTTCGAGTCCGCCTGGATGACCGCGCTCACCGAGGTGGACTGGCCATACAGGAGCATCAGCATGCCGCGCACCTCTTCGGGCGTGGCGCGCTCCCAGGGCAACAGCTCCGCGGAGCGGGCGAGGCCGTTGACGACCTCCATCAGGCTCGCCTCCACGGCCTCGGCGGTGGCGGTGGCGAGCGCACGCTGCTGCTCATCGATGCGCTGGGCCAGCGCGTGCTCCGAGCGCGACAGCAGCAGGAAGCCGACGATGGCCAGGGGCAGCACCGTCGCGGCGAGCATGAAGAGGACGAGCTGCTGGTAGAGCCTCATCCGGTGACGGACCGGACCACGCGCTCTAAGTCGCTGCGCAGGAAGACGGAGCCGGGAATCGCCTTGGCCCGCTTCTTCATGTCCGCGGCCCGGCGCGCCAGCTCCGCGTGGTCATGCGCCACGCCGTCCGTCATCACCGCCACCACGGACACGCTCATGATGGGGAACTCGCGCTTCTCCCCGAAGCGGTCCTCCGCCTCGATGTGGCCGCGCTCCCGGTCCTGCCGGTCGTAGTAGAGCGGGATGATGCGGTCGAACTGCTCGATGGCCCGCTGGCACACCCGGTCCACGGACTCCACGGAGGTGATGAAGACGAAGTCGTCGCCGGCCACGTGGCCCAGGAAGTCCCCCGGGCCGCCTTCCTGCTGGAAGACCTCCCGCATCAGGTCACCCGTCTGGCGCACCACGCCGTCCGCCTTCGCGAAGCCGTAGTAGTCGTTGTAGGCCTTGAGGTTGTCCAGGTCCAGGTAGCAGAACGCGAACGGCTGGCGCGCGGTCAACCGGCGCTGCACCTCCCGCTCGATGGCGGTGGAGCCCGGCAGCTGCGTGGTGGGCGACGAGGACAGCTCCTGCTCCTTGCGCCGCAGCATGCTCTCCACGCGCGCGCCCAGCTCCAGCGCGTCGAAGGGCTTGGTGATGTAGTCGTCTCCGCCCAGCTTCAGCGCGCGGACCTTGGACGACGTCTCCGTGCGAGCGGAGATGAAGATGACGGAGATGTGGCCACTGGCGCGCTCGGCCTTGATCTCCTCCAGGAACGCGAACCCGTCGCCGTCCGGCAGCGTGACGTCCAGCAGCACCGCGTCCGGCCTGCGCTCGCGAAGGGAACGCCGGCCCTCCTCCACGGTGTGCGCGACGCCGACCTCGAAGCCCAGGCCTTCCAGCACCTCGCGGCAGATGGAGGCGATCTTCGCGTCGTCGTCCACCACCAGCACGCGACCGTGCTGTGCCCCGGCGCGGCCCCGCGCCAGCGAGTCCACCGTGGCCAGCAGCTTGTCGCCGGCCAGGGGGCGCACGAGGAACGCGTCCGCGCCGGCACGGAAGGCGCGCTGGCGCTCGTCGAACGCGGAGGTGAGCAGCAGCGGCGCGCGGCGCGTCTCCGGATCATTCCGGAGGATCTCCGCCAGCCGCAGGCCGTCCACGTCCGGCAGCCGCACCGACACCAGCACCACGTCCGGGTGGAGGTTGCGAGCGGCGGAGAGTCCTTCTTCCGCGGAGCCCGCCAGGCGCACGCGGTAGCCCCGGGCGCCCAGCAGCGCCTTCATGATGTGGCCCACCTCGGGCTCGCCCTCGATGATGAGCACCTTGCCGCGAGAGTCCGCGCGGATGGGCTGCGGCGACGGCAGGAGCGTGTCCACGGTCGCCTGCGACAGCACGTCCTGGGGCGGCTCCGTGGGGAGCACGGCGATGAAGCGCACGCCGTTGTGGGACGGCTCGGACCAGATGCGTCCGCCGTGGGCCTCCACGATGTTGCGGCAGATGGGCAGGCCCAGGCCGGTGCCGCGCACGGTGCGGTTCGCCTGGGTGCGGGCCTGCTCGAAGCGGTCGAAGATGCGCTCCAGGCTCTCTTCCGGAATGGGGTCGCCGCTGTTCCAGCAGGAGAGCACCACGTAGCCGGGCAGGCTGGACGTGGCGCGCAGCTCCACGCGCACCTCGCCGCCGTCCGGCGTGAACTTCACCGCGTTGTTGAGCAGGTTGTTGAGCACCTGGTTCACGCGGTTGGGGTCCACCATGGCGCGCAGCGGGTGCTGGGGCAGCAGGGGCACCACGCGGATGCGCTTCTCCGCGAAGGCGGGCCCGTACTTCTCCACCACGCGCTGGACGAGCTCCTCCAGGTAGATGCGCTCGAAGCTCATCTTCAGCCGGCCCTGCGCGTACTTCGACAGGTCCAGCAGGTCATCCACGATGCTGTTGAGCTTCTCCGCGGAGTCCTTGGCCAGCGACAGGTAGCGGTGCTGCCGCTCGTTGATGTCCCCCGCCATCCGGTTGAGCACCAGGTCCAGGGCGCCGGTGATGGAGGTGAGCGGCGTGCGCAGCTCGTGGCTCACCATGGAGACGAAGGTGTCCTTGCGCTCCTCCAACCGCTTCTGGTCGGTGATGTCTCGCAGCACCACGCACACGCCGCGCAGGGTGCCGCGCGCGTCGTTGACGGGCGTCACGGTGGTCTGCACGGTGCGCTCGAAGAGCTTCACGTCCTCGCGCAGCACCTGGTGGCCGCTGTACTCCAGGTTGCGGACCAGTTGGAACGGCTGGAAGCCCAGGCGCTCCTCCAGGAGCCGGTTGGAGGGCCCCTCCCCTTCCTCCCCCGCGTGCAGGATGCGGCGGGCCGCGGGGTTCATCACCACGATGTCGTTCTTCTCGTCGGTGAGCACCACGCCGTCCGCCATGGACGCGACCATGCGCTCCATGCGGTGTCGGGCCTCTTCCTCCGCGGAGCGCAGCGACTGGATGGCGTCCGCCGTCTGGTTGGCGAGCACGTCCAGCAAGAGCCCGTCGTCCTCCGTGAACGCGTCCGCGCGGTGGGAGAACAGCGACAGCATGCCCACGGGCTTCCCAGCGGCGGTGAGGTTCACCGTGAGCTGGTTGGGGTAGACGACGGGGGACGAGGAGTCCTTGGTGGTGGTGCCGGTGACGCGGGTGATGACCCGGTCCTCCGGCAGCGTCAGGCCGCTGCTCTTGCGGTACGCGCCGAGCATGGACTCCTTGACGCCCAGCAGCGCCTCTTCACCCACGTTGCCCACGCAGCGCAGGCGCAGCGTGGCGCCCCGCTGCCCGTCCGGCGCGATGAGGGCCGCGCCGCAGTCGTACGGCAGCACGCGGGCCACGGCGGTGAGCACGCGGTCGATGATGGCGTCGTAGCTGGCCGGGTCGTTCGCGCTGGCGCGGCTGACCTCATAGAGGACGAAGAGGGCCTCCACCCGCTGGTGCAGCTGGCGGATGAGCTTCTCCTTGTCCTTCTTGAGCTGGGCGAACTCCACCGCGTTCTTCACGGTGATGAGCAGGTCGTTCACGTCCCAGGGCTTGGTGACGTAGCGGTACACCTGGCCCTGGTTGATGGCCGCGATGATGTCCTGCGGATCCGTGTAGGCGGTGAGCAGCAACGTGGTGACGTCGATGCCCTCCGCCCTGGCGGCGTTGACCAGGTCGATGCCGGTCATCTCCGGCATGCGCTGGTCCGTGACGAGCACGTCCACGGACTCAGTACGCAGGATTTCCAGGGCTGCCTTGCCGTGGGGAGCGGTGAGGACGCGGTAACGTCGCTGGAACATCCGGCTGAGGATGTCCAGGACGTCGGCCTCGTCATCGACGAAGAGCAGCGTGTGGCGGAGGTCGGACACGGCGGTGCCAAGTGTACGCCGAGATCAACGCACCTCCTCAAGCCGCGAGAAGGTCGGGCGGGGGGCAGCACGGCGGGTATGGGTGGGGGTACTGAACAGATTGACTCTACACGTATGTTCAGGGAGCATGGGGCACTGAAATTCTGTTGCCCATCACCGCCAGAGCAGGCGGGCGACCGAGCGAAGGAGTGCGGCCATGGAAGAGCTCACGGAGCGCCAGCGCGAAATCCTGACCTTCATCGTGAAGGAGTCGGAGGTCCGAGGCTTCCCCCCGACCATCCGGGAGATTGGGGAGCACATGGACATCCGGTCGACCAACGGGGTGAACGACCACCTGAAGGCCCTGGAGCGCAAGGGCTACCTGACCCGGGGCGAGCAGCAGAGCCGCTCGCTGGTGCCCACCAAGCGGGCGAGGCTGCTGTTGGGCCTGGGGATGAAGAGCCGGGAGTCCGGCATGATCGAGATTCCCCTCCTGGGCAAGGTGGCGGCGGGTGCGCCGGCGCTGGCGCAGGAGCACATGGAGGACTCGGTCAAGATCGACAGCTTCCTCCTGGGCGGGGTGAACGGCCGGGAGGTCTTCGCGCTGAGGGTCAAGGGCCAGTCGATGATCGACGACGGCATCCACGACGGGGACTACCTCTTCGTGAAGAAGACTCCGTCGGCGCAGCCGGGTGAAATCGTGGTGGCGCTCATCGAGGACGAGGCCACGGTGAAGCGCTACTACCCGGAGCAGGACCGCATCCGCTTCCAGCCGGCGAACGCGACGATGCAGCCCATCTACGTGAACCGCACGGACTTCCGCTCCACGATGATTTTGGGGCAGGTCGTGGGCGTGTACCGGAAGCTGCAGGGCGGCCGGACCTAAAGCAGCTCGTGGCACTTCCGCCCGGGCAACGTGAGCCCGGGCGGGCGGCTTCAGCGGACGGGACAGGCGCCGCAGTCGATGCGACCAGGCGGTGTGCCGTTGACCGGCGCTCTCAAGCGGTCGTCTCAGCAGCTGACGCGAATACTTCGGCAGGCGTTCGCCATCGTGAGCAGCGTCAGCCCCACGCTGTCTCCCAGGACGAACAGCGGCGGACTGATGTTCTTGGGAAAGAACAGGCCCGAGTTCGCGACAGCCATGCGGATCAGCAGACCGTCTTCGATGATGTCCAGCTGACCATTGCGCCAGACGGGAAAGCCTTGGGCGATGTGCACGCGGCCCATCCTCGGCGCGCTCCGTCACGGCATGACAATCAGACTTCCGTGAACCGCATTCCCGTGGCGCGGATGCGTTCCAGCGCGAGCTTGATGTCCTCGGAGACAATGAGGGTTCCGGCCCATCCTTCCAGCCGGAATACCTTCGCCTCTCCGACCTGGGTTGGGTCGATGTGCAGATCATCCACGGCGTAGTACTTCCCGACCTTCTCAGGCAGTCCGTCTTCAGCGGTCCAGAATTGGACCCGCGAGCGCGGCTCGTCGATGCAGCGGATCAGCCGGGTCGCCACCAGGATGCGGAAGGGATCCTTTTCCCCTTCAACGTTGGCGAGAATGAGCTGAACGTCGTTGGGAGCCAGGTCCGCGAAGATGGCCGCGACACGACGACCGACAACTGGAACCATCGACGAGGTCTGAGTGAAGTCGAGCGCCTGTCCGGGATGCTCGACGGGGATCCGAAGGCGCCCTTCAATTCGCACGCGATGCCCGCGATTGAAGATTCGAGCATCCTCGAGCTCCTGCAGACCTGCATCCATGGGGTCATCCAGGAGCCAGCGCCCAGGCCAAGAGGCGTCATCCGAGAGTTCAAAAAAGCGTGAGGTCATGGCAACAGTCAGGGTCGAGCAGCTTGCGTCACGAGTAGGTTGAGGTCGGTTCCAGGGGTCGCGACGTCCCTCGCCAATCGCTTGAGGGCCTCCTCAAGTGCCGTTCGGCAGGTCGTCACCGTGCGGCATTCCTCGGTCGCCTCGTACAAACGTTTGTACACGATGCGGTGATACGCCTCGGGATGCGGACCGCGATGTCCTGCAACCTCGACGACGTTCTCCGGGTCCTTCAGCTGCATCCCGGCCTTCTTGAAGATGCGCTGGAACCGCGGTGTCCAGGGTCCGCCACGCTGCGTGGAAACGTTGTTCCTGATGGTCGCGAGGTGGTGCTTCTGGCTGTCGCCCCGCGACGACATGGCGACCGCGTTGGGCGCCAGCGCGATGGTGAAGCCATCCGCGGTCATGACCACGGACCGCACGCCACCCATGCCCGCGTACGCGTAGCCCGCCTGGGCCTCTACCGCGATCGCGGCCTGCGCTGAGCCCGGGAGCATCGGAGTTTTCGCCGCGAGTCCAACCGTGTTGCCCACCGCTGCAGTGGCCAGCATCACGAAGACCCGCGCGGCGTTCTTCCCCAGCACCTTTCCGTAGCCCTCCCCTGCTTCGCGCAAATCGTCGAACGTCAGCGCGCGGTCCGCCTGCTTCACCAGCGTCAACCACCCGTCCAGCAGTCCCCAGACCGTGTCCACGCCCAGGTACGCGATGGCAGTCGCGGTCATCAGCGCCGAGATGCCCTTCGACACGGGCTCGGGCAATGACCACAGAAGCAGATACACGGTGACGGAGGCCGTCACGGTGGCCAGGACCGCTTGCGGATTCACCACGCCCCGCAGCGCCTCCGCCGTCTCCTCCCACACGGAGTCCATCGCCAACGCCAGGGCCAACGCATACCGCCCGTCGCTTCCGAGCAGTGGGCCCTCTTCCAGCAACGACAGGCAGTCCCGCCCTTGCTTCTTGCGCTCGCACCAACGGCCGTAGGCACGCGTCAGTTCCGCCGACGCATCGTCCAGCAGGTGCAGCTCCCGCGCTTCCGCTTCCCCCAGGGGACGGATCCGATGCGTGCTCGCCTCGTAGCCGAACACGCCACTGCGTTCAGGCATGCCGAACAACAGCCGCGCGTCTCGCAGCGGATGCGCGAACGGGCGAACCTCCCGCGCGAGTTCCGCAACAGCCTGCTTGAACTCGCCCTTCGTCAGCTCCGCGTCCTCCAGCGGAGCCTCCTCCTCCACCTGGGGCGTCACGAGCACAGGCTCCGCACGCCCCGTGTCCAGACGCACGACCCGGCCGGACGCGCAGCCCGTCAGGAGGACCAGCAACAGCAGGCAAAGCCCCCCACGACGCATTACTACGGGCACTTCACCACGCCACCATCCGTCGCAGCCGCGGCCACCCGGGCGCACGAGGCCTGCACGGTGGCCGTGTCCTTCAAGTCACGCGCGAGCCTCGCGGTGGACAACTGCAGCTCCGTGTTGTTCGCGTGCCCCGGCTCCGAGCCCAGGCTCGTCAGGATGCGCAGGGCGTCCTGCTTGCGCCCCATCACCGTGAGCAGGTCCGCCAGCGCCTGCATCTCCCCCACGTCCGCCCCTGACACCGTCTCCAGGGCCTTCTGCAGCTCCCCTTCCGCCGCCGCTCGAGCATCCGTCGCCAGGTGCGCTCTCGCGAGCGCCACGTGCACGATGGCGCGGTCCTTCACCTTCAGGGACTCGCCGTAGGCCTTCAGCGCTTCCTCGCGCTTGCCCAGCTTGAGCTGGATCTCCGCCACCAGCTCCCACAGCGTCGGATCCTTCGGCGACTTCTTCGCGGCCTCTTCGTACGCCGCCGCCGCTTCCGGCAACCGGCCCGCTCGCACCTCCGCGTCTCCCAGCGCCGTCAGCACCTCCGGCGTGCGCACGCCCTGCCCCGTCACCTTCCGCAAGAGCCCGAGCACCTCGTCCTGCCGCCCCTGCTTCGTCAGCACGTCCACCGCCCGCACCAACAGGTCGGCCTTCGACGCGTCTGGCGCGGCCTCGGCCGCCTGCGTGAAGTCGCGCACCGCCTCGTCGTGGTCGCCGCGCTCCTCGGCCAGCTCGCCCAGCTGCTCCAGCGCGTTGAAGTCCTTCGGATGCAGCGCCAGCGCCTTCTGCAGCGACTGCCGCGCTTCGTTCTTCTTGCCCAGCTGCGCCTGGATGAACCCCAGCCGGCTCCAGTTGGTGGAGCGCTTCGCATCCAACCGCAGCGCCACCTCGAACTCCTTCTCGGCCTCCTCCAACCGGCTCATCGACAGGAGCACCTCGCCCCTCGCGGCGGGCAGGCGTGGATCCGCGGGCGCCAGCGTCTTCATCTCGTCGAAGGACTTGAGCGCGGCGTCGAAGTTGCCCTTGAGGTACTCGGAGTTGCCCTGGAGGTAGAGCCCTTCCGCCTGGTCCTTCGGGTCGAGCTTCGGCGTTTCAGTGCAGGCCCCGGAGGCCAGCAGGGCGATGAGCGGCAGGGCACGCAGACGCGAGGACATGAAAGGCTCCGGAAGACTCAGAAGTGATACGCGATGCCGGCGTTGACATCGAAGTTGAGGCCGTCGCCCGCGCCGTCGTCCGCGAGCCCCAGCACCGCCTGCGCGATGTTCGTTCCCAGCTCCAACTGGAAGCCCACGTGGCCCGCCAGCAGGTACTCCAACCCCACGAATCCCACGACGGACGGCAGCGGGCCCGTACTCTGGAAGATGCCGTAGTCGCCGAACGACAACTGCACGCCCAGGCCGAAGCCCCAGTACGGCCGCAGGTCCTTCTCCAGGCGGTGATAGTGCCGCGCCCCCACGATGCTGGGCAGCACGTTGAGCTCGCCCTCCTCGTCGCCGCCGGCATGCACCCAGGTGAAGCCGACCTGGACGAAGCCCTGCCATTCCGGGTGGAACCAGTAGCCCACCTCCAGGTCCAGGCCGGGATTCAACGACGACACCTTGTCGATGAAGCTGTTGTTGAAGCGCAGCCCCAACGTGAGCCCGCCCCCTGGAGACGACGCGACCGCGCCGCCCAGGAGCGGCCGGGCCGGAACGACCTCACCGGGCGACTCCAGCGCGACGCGCAGCTCGTCGGACACGGCGACGACCGCGCGCAGGAGCTCACCGTCCTCGGAGGCCTCCGTGCGCGGCCGCGCGAGGGTGCGGCCATCCCGCGTGTCCACGAGGCTCGCGTCGAGGAGGTACTGCCCCCCGAAGCGATCCAACCGCCCCGTGAGGACGTAGCGCGCCCCCGTCAGCGAGGACAGCTCCTGGACGCATTCGCCCTTCTCGCAAGGGGCGCTGTCCACCAGCTCCAGCTGGCGCTCAGTGCCGACCCGCTGTTGGAGTTCTCGCTGGGACAACACGCGCAGCCGGGGCGACTCCGCGAGCCGGCCGGAGAGGAGCAACGTGATGCCCTCCGCGGCATCCTTCCCCGCCGCGTTGGCCGCCAGGGGCAGGACCGCCACCGTGAGCGGCTCGGCGACGGCCGCCCCCTCCTGGGCGAAGACAGGCGACGCCAGCGATACAAAGCACGCGATGAAGAGCCGGGGGAGGCGGGACACGGCCGACACTCTACCCTCCTCCCGGCCCACGCCCAGGCCTTCCGTGGCTGCTTCCCTGCCCGCTCACTCCTGCTGGTTGAGCTTCGCCGCGATGGAACGCACCACGACGCGGGGGCTGACCCGCACCGAGAAGGCCGCCAGCCAGTTGAGCACGCCGTGGATGGAGACCACCCGTCCCTTCATCATCGCCGCGTAGGCATGGCCCGCGACCTCGGGCGCTTCCGCCACGCCCGGCCGCTTGAACAGGCGGGACTCCGCGTTGCCGGCGCGCCCGGCGAACTCCGTCTTCGTGGCGCCCGGACAGTGGCAGGTCGCCGTCACGCCCGTGCCCTCCAGCTCGACCGCGAGCGCCTCCGTGAACGACAGCACGAACGCCTTCGTCGCGTAGTACGTGGCCATGTACGGCCCCGGCTGGAAGCCCGCGGTGGACGCGATGTTGAGGATGCGCCCCTGCTTGCGCTCGCGCATGGGCCTCGCGAACAGGTGCGTGAGCTTGAGCAGCGCGGCGCAGTTGACCTCCACCATCTCCGCCTCGCGCCCCAGGTCCTGCTCCAGGAACGGCCCGGAGGAACCGAACCCCGCGTTGTTGACGAGGAAGTCCACCGCGAGCCCCAGCTCCTGCACGCGCGCGAAGAGCTGCTCCGGCGCGGAAGCCTGTCCCAGGTCCGCGGGCAGCACGTGCGCCTTCACGCCGTGCGCCTGCTCCAGCCTGCGGGCCAGTTCCTCCAGTTTCGCCACGCCGCGCGCGACGAGGATGACGTCGTACCCGTCCTTCGCGAACTGCTCCGCGAACTGCACTCCAAGCCCCGCCGACGCGCCGGTGATGAGCGCCACTTTCCGCGACATGGTGATGCCTCCTGGCGGGCCGATATAGCAGCACTCCGCGAGCAGCAGGCCCCAAGCCCGCGCACAAAGCGGTTGCCCCTGGGGATCCTCGGCCATATTCGGATGAGGACCCCGAGGACGTGGAGCCCGGCATGGAGCGGATGGACACCCTCGAAGCACTGCTCGCACGCGGACGGACGGAGGACGTAGCGCTCGGTGCGCCCGGCAGGCAGGGCATGACGTACGGCGCGCTGCGGGACCTCACCGCGACGGTCCGCGAGCAACTGAATGCGTGGGGCCTGGGACAAGGAGACCGTGTCGCGCTCGTGCTCCCCAACGGACCGGAGATGGCGGCGGCCTTCCTCGCCGTGGCAGGTGCCGCGACGACCGCGCCGCTCAATCCCGCCTACCGCGCGGACGAGCTCACGTTCTACCTGGACGACCTCAAGGCCCGTGCCCTCATCGTGCTCGAAGGAGCGGAGGGGCCTGCTCGCGATGTCGCGCGCGCACGCGACCTCCCGCTCATCGAACTGCGTCCGACGCAGGAGGGGCCCGCGGGGCACTTCACGCTCGTGGCCGGGCAGCCGTTCTCGGGCACGGCACATCGTCCTGGCCTCGCCGCCGTGGACGACGTCGCGCTGGTGCTGCACACGTCGGGCACGACCGCGCGGCCCAAGCAGGTGCCGCTGACGCACGCGAACCTCAGCGCCTCCGCGCGGCACATCGGCGCTCAGTTGGGCCTGGGTCCCACGGATGCGTGCCTCAACATCATGCCGCTGTTCCACATCCACGGGCTCGTGGCTGCGGTGCTTTCCAGTCTGGGGGCCGGTGGCCGCGTGGTGTGCACTCCCGGGTTCAACGCCCTGCGCTTCTTCTCCTGGTTCGAGGAGGTCCGCCCCTCCTGGTACACGGCCGTCCCCACCATGCATCAAGCGCTGCTAGAGCGAGCCCATCGCAACGCGGACAGCTTGAAGGAACACCGCCTGCGCTTCATCCGGTCCTCCTCCGCGTCGCTGCCGCCGCAGGTGATGGAGGAACTGGAGCGCGTCTTCGGCGTGCCCGTCATCGAGAGCTACGGCATGACCGAAGCCGCGCACCAGATGGCATCCAACCCGCTGCCTCCGCGTCCCCGGTACGCGGGGTCGGTGGGGCTCGCCGCCGGACCGGAGGTCGCCATCATGGACGACTCGGGCAAGCTGCTGCCTCCAGGTGCTCTGGGCGAAGTGGTCATCCGGGGCCCCAACGTCATGTCCGGCTACGTGAACAACCCCGAGGCCAACGTGCGCGCCTTCACCCACGGGTGGTTCCGCACGGGCGACCAGGGGACGCTCGACGCACAGGGCTACCTGCGGCTCACCGGACGGCTCAAGGAGCTGATCAATCGCGGCGGGGAGAAGGTGAGCCCGCTGGAGGTGGACACCGTGTTGCTGGATCATCCCGCCGTGCAGCAGGCCGTGACGTTCGCCATGCCCCACCCCAAGCTCGGCGAGGACGTGGCCGCGGCCGTCGTGCCTCGCGAGGGCCACACTCCCACCGAGCGCGAGCTGCGCGACTTCGTGGCCTCACGCGTGGCGGACTTCAAGGTGCCCCGCCGCATCGTCTTCCTCACGGAGCTGCCCAAGGGCCCCACCGGCAAGGTGCAGCGCATCGGGCTCGCGGAGCGGCTGGGGCTCACGTCATGAGGATCGCCATCTTCGGCGCGGGCGCCATCGGCGGCTTCCTGGGCGTCAAGCTGCTCCAGGCCGGCGCGGACGTCACCTTCATCGCACGAGGCGCCCACCTGGACGCGATGCGCGCCCACGGCGTCACGCTCACCAGCGGCGGTGAGACGGTCACCGTGCGTCCACATTGCACGGACTCGCCCGACGACGCGGGCCCGCAGGACTACATCTTCCTCACGCTCAAGGCCCACGCCCTGCCCGCCGCCGCGCCTCAAATCGCCCGGCTGCTGGGCCCGGAGACGGCGCTCGTCACCGGCATCAACGGTGTGCCCTACTGGTACTTCCACGGACTCGAAGGCCCGTACGCGGGCCGCCACGTCGAGAGCGTGGACCCAGGCGGCGTGATTCTGCGCACCCTGCCTCCCGAGCGCGTCATCGCCACCGTGGTGTATCCGGCCGCGGAGGTCGTCTCTCCCGGCGTCATCGTGCACACGTACAACGACCGCGTGACGCTGGGCGAACCCGACGGCAGCAAGAGCCCGCGCGTGCAGGCGCTCTCGCAGCTCATGATGAAGGCGGGCCTCAAGTCGCCCGTGCGCCCGCGCATCCGCGATGAAATCTGGGTGAAGCTCTGGGGCAACCTCGCGTTCAACCCGCTGTCCGTGCTCACCGGCGCGACGCTCGACGTCCTCGCTCGCCAGCCGGACCTGCGCTTCGTGGCCCGCACGATGATGCTGGAGGCGCAGGCGGTGGCGGAAACGCTGGGCACGCGCTTCCTCATCGACGTGGACCAGCGCATCCAGGGCGCGGCCCAGGTCGGCGCGCACAAGACGTCCATGCTCCAGGACCTGGAGCGCGGGCGCCCCATGGAAATCGACGCGCTGCTGGGCGCTGTCGTGGAGCTGGGCCAGTTCACCGGCAAGCCCATGCCCACCTGCGAGAACATCCTCGCCCTGGTGCGAGAGCGCGCCCGCCACGCCGGAGGCTACCCGCCCCGCGCAACGCCGCCCGCTCCCGAAGCGACCTAGTCGTTCGCGGACGGCATCACGCCCAGGTACTCCAGCGGATCCGCCGGCTTGCCGTCCACGCGCACCTCGAAGTGGACGTGTGGACCGGACGTGCGGCCGGACTCGCCCACCGTGGCGATGACCTGCCCGCGCCGGACCTTCTGCCCCGTCTTCACGCGCAGGTCGCGGTTGTGCGCGTAGAGCGTAATCAGCGGCGCCGCGTGCTCCACGATGACGATGAGTCCGTAGCCCTTCTGCTCGCCCGCGTAGAGGACCGTGCCCTCCTGCGCCGTCTTGACGGGCGTGCCCGCGGGCGCCGCCAGGTCGATGCCGTCGTGCGGCTCCTTGCCCTTCTTGCCGAAGCGGCCATACAGCACGCCCCTCAACGGCCAGTCGAGCATCCCCTGCGTCGCGAGCCTTGGACGCGACGGCGCGCCCGGACGCCCCGACACCACGCGCGCACGCGGCGGATCCTCGCGGCGCGACACCGCCGGCACCGAGCGGCGCGGCGTGGACACCGGCGCCTGCCCCGGCTTGGAGAGCACCAACTCCGGCTCCTCGTCGGACAGCGGCCCCGGGTCGCCGTACTTCGGCGGCTCACTGCCCGGAATCAGCAGGTCCTTTCCCACCGCCAGCTCACGCGGATCCTTGATGCCGTTGGCCCGCGCCAACTCCTCCACCGTGATGCCGTACGTCTTGGCGATGCGGTACATCGTCTCGCCCGCCGCCACGCGGTGGCGCACCGCCACCAGCTCCGGCTCCTCGTGCGTGGGCCTCAGCGCGAAGGCCAGCGGCTTGCCGTCACGCGTGGAAGCAGGCAGTGCGCCTGTCGTGTCCAGCTGCGAGGAGGAAGCGGCCTGGGTGCCCACGCAGCCGCTGAACAGCGCGGCCGCGAGCAACACCCAGAGCGCCCTGCCCGCTCGGCTGGAGCCGCCCGGCACCAACCTCAGGCACCGCCGCCCGAACCGTGCCGCTTGAAGCCCTGCAGGTTCCACCCCGAGAGCTCGGGGATGCGACCGTGGTCGGTCATCTCGAAGTGCAGCGGCGTCACCGACACACGCTTCTCGTCGATGACGGTGTTGCAGTCGCTGCCCGGGATGTCGTCGTGCGCGTACTCCGTGCCGCCAATCCAGTAGTACTTGCGGCCGCGCGGGTCCTCCTTCTCCACGACGTTGCTGCCGTAGGAGTGCCGCCCCTGCTTCGTGATGACGTAGCCGTCCGGCTCCACGCCGCCGGGGATGTTCACGTTGAGGAGCATCCGGGGCGGCAGGGGCCGAGACAGCGCCTCCGTCACCAGCGCCCGCGCGAAGCGGCCCGCCGGCCCGAAGTCGAACGGACCCCGCGTCACCAGGCTGAACGCGATGGCCGGGATGCCCAGGAACGCGGCCTCCATGGCCGCCGCGACCGTCCCGGAGTACATGATGTCGTCCGCCAGGTTCGCGCCGTGATTGATGCCGGAGACCATGAGCTGGGGACGATTGTCCTTCAGCAAGTGGTTCACCGCCAGATACGAGCAATCCGTGGGGGTGCCGTCCACGGCGAACCACCGCTCGCGCACCTCCTTGATGCGCAGCGGCCGGTGCAGGCTGATGGCATGGGAGGCGGCGCTCTGCTCGCGGTCAGGCGCCACCACCCACACCTCGCCCAGGGGGCTCACCGCCTCCACGAGCGTCTGCAGCCCTTCGGAGAAGTAGCCGTCGTCGTTGGAGACGAGAATGCGGGGGCGAGAGGTGCTCACGGTCACTGCTTCTTCGCGAGCGAGCGGAAGGCGGACCGGCCCGCGTACCGCGCACCGGCGCCCAGCTCCTCTTCAATCCGCAGCAACTGGTTGTACTTGGCCACGCGGTCGGAGCGCGACGCCGAGCCCGTCTTGATCTGCCCGCAGTCCAGCGCCACCGCCAGGTCCGCGATGGTGGTGTCCTCGGACTCGCCGGAGCGGTGGCTCATGATGGACGTCATGCCCGCCTTGTGCGCCATGCGCACGGCGTCGAACGTCTCCGTCAGCGAACCAATCTGGTTCACCTTCACCAGGATGGAGTTCGTCGTGCCCATCTCGATGCCCTTGGACAGACGCTCCACGTTGGTGACGAAGAGGTCGTCGCCCACGAGCTGCATCTTGTCACCCAGCGCGTCGGTGAGCTTCTTCCACCCCTCCCAGTCATCCTCCGCCATGCCGTCTTCAATGGAGATGATGGGGTACTTCTGGGACAGGCCCCGGTAGTACTCCAGCAGGCCCTGCGAGTCGTACTCCTTGCCCTCGCCCTTGAGCTTGTACTTCTTGGAGCCCTTGTCGAAGAACTCGCTCGCGGCCACGTCCAGCGCGAGGAACAGCTGCTCGCCCGCCTTGAAGCCCGCGGCGTCGATGGCCTCCATGATGAGCTTGAGCGCCTCCTCGTTGGCCGGCAGGTCCGGGGCGTAGCCGCCCTCGTCGCCCACGCCCGTGGCCAGCTTGCGGCCCTTCAAAATCTTCTTGAGCGCGTGGAACACCTCCGCGCCCCAGCGCAGGCCCTCCGCGAACGTCTTCGCGCCGGCGGGCACCACCATGAACTCCTGCACGTCCACGCGGGTGTCCGCGTGCGCGCCGCCGTTGAGGATGTTCATCAGCGGCACGGGCAGCGTGCGCGCCTGCAGACCACCCACGTAGCGGTACAGCGGCAGGCCGTGCGCGTCCGCCGCAGCGCGCGCGGTGGCCATGGAGACGGCGAGGATGGCGTTGGCGCCCAGCTTGGACTTGGTGGACGTGCCGTCCAGCTCGATCATCCGCTGGTCCACGGCCACCTGGTCCACGGCGTCCATGCCGATGAGCGCCGGCCCGATGGTGTCGCGCACGTGGTCCACGGCCTTGCGCACGCCCTTGCCCAGGTAGCGGCCCTTGTCCCCATCACGCAGCTCGTGCGCCTCGTGCTCGCCGGTGGAAGCACCGGAGGGCACCGTCGCGCGGCCACGCGAGCCGCCCACGAGCAGCACTTCGGCCTCCACGGTCGGATTGCCACGGGAATCGAGCACTTCACGCGCCAGGATTTGAGCGATCTCGGTCATAGGGCGCCGGTTCTACGAAGCACGGACGGAACGGGCAAGCACGCTCGCACAGGCCGCCTGCTACAGTGTCCAGCCGCCGAATGCCTCCTCCTCCCAAGCGCCGCGTCACGGGCCCCGACCCGCTCCCCGGTCAGCGCGCCCGGGGCGCCCTCCTGGGCCTCGCCATCGGCAACGCCCTGGCCGTCCCCGTCGCGGGCAAGCCCCTCTACGCGCCGGCCTTCCCCCAGCTCGCCGAGGGGCCGTACCTGGGCATGTACGGAGGCGGCCCGCACGACCTGCGCAAGGGGCAGGTGACGGAGCCCACCCAGCTCGCGGTGGCGCTGGCCCTCAGCCTGCGCGACATGAAGCGTTACGACGCGGGGGACGCCCTCAAGCGCTACCGGGCCTGGCAGTCGCACGCCATCTCCGTCAGCGACCCCATGAAGGAGCTGTTCCAGGAGTGTGACGCCAGCCTCCCGCCCCAGGTGAAGGACGCCGGCAAGCGCGTGTGGCTGAAGAACTTCCGGCGGCTGGCCCCCGCGGGCGCCCTGCCGCGCGTGGTGCCCCTGGGCGTGCTCCTGACGAAGGACTCCTTCGCCCTGGCGAAGGCGGCGCTGGAGGACACCGCCCTCACCCACTTCGACCCGCGCAGCCAGCTGGCTGGCGCGGGGCTGTGCGCCGCCATCGCCAAGGCGGTGACGGGCGGCCCGAACCTGAAGGCCGCCGACCTGCTGCCCGCCGCGGAGGTGGGCATCTCCCTGGCTGCCGCCGCCCTGGGGAAGACGGAGAAAGATTACGTCCAGGAGGTGACCTTCGCCGCGAAGCTCCTGCGCGAGGACCTGGCCCTGGCGGCCCAGGACGACCCGCAGCTCTACGGCCCGGAGCTGCACATGCACCGGCCCGGCAATAACGCGGTGCGTGCGGCGTTCCGGCTGGCCTTCTGGGAGCTGCTCCACGTCCCCACCGCGGAAGGGGCGCTCCTGGACGTCGTCCACCGGGGCGGAGACACGGAGGTCCACGCCTCCGTCACCGGGGCGCTGGTGGGCGCCTTCCACGGTGAAGGAGCGCTGCCGGAGGAATGGCGCCAGAAGGTCCTCCTGGCCCTCCAGCCCTACAACCCCCTCCAGAAGGGAACGGTGCTGTGGGAGGTGTACCACCCCCGGCACCTGCTGCTGCTGGCTCCGGGGTGAGGAAGCCCGCAAGTGCGAAGCCCGCGGGGGCTGTCCGTTGAGGGACAGCCCGGCGCGGGCTCCGGGACACGCCGTGGCTCCGGGGCCACGGGTGGGATGGGTCATCAGCCGAGAAGGTCGATGACGACGACGCCTCGTGACGGCTTCTCTTCCTCGGTGTCCGTCCTCCGGTGGGGACGGTCATCGGGTGCAGGCAGTGGGAGCTCCACCACCGGCCGCTCGTAATCCTCGCGGCGGAGCCGCTCGCGGCGCTTGATTTCTTCAATGATGAACGCGTCGAGCATGGGTTCGGTTTCTCCCTCAGCCTACGTACCCCGATGTACGCCCGCCGTCCCGCCCCCTTACCACTTCCACATCTCTTTGATGCAAATTAAGAACCCCGGTTTCTTTCTGGGGATGGCGCCCTGATTCCGCATGGCTGCTCGTCCACCTCCTGACATCCGGGACAGTGCAACCGTGCCACCGATGTCAGGGAAGTGTCCGTGGACGTTCAAAATTCGCATGATCCTAATGGGTCCGCCGCGCGCCGCAACACGACTCACTTCAGGTGGCCCCCCTCCGCTCGCGTGGCACGGCTCCAGCCTGAAAGGGCCCGCCCGCCTTCCTGCTCCCTTGCACGGCACGGGCCGTACGGGATGACAGGCAGGCGGGCGGAAAACTGACGCGTGACGTCAGGGGTGACGAAAGCTGTCGACGAAAGCCGTCAGGGGGCTTCCGAGCGGCGCTTGAAGGCCTCCAGCATCTTGGGGAGCTGGGTTTCCGTCAGGGTGTTGATGATGGCCTTGGGGATGAGGGCGCCCAGGGCCATCTCCACGTTGTAGGTGGCGCGCGTCTTACCCTCGCCCTCGGGCTCCAGCGTCCAGCTGCCCTTGTTGTCCTTCATCACCTCACCCTCGACGAAGGTCCAGGACATGCGCTTGGGGCGCTCCTCGGTGACGCGGATGGTGTAGCGGATGCGCTTCACCACATCGACCTCGTAGTGCACCTGGACGGTGTTCCCCTGGCGCTGGGAGGTGGAGACCTTCTTCACCTCCGGGAGGAACTCCGCGTAGCGGTCGTAGTTGGTGATGATGTCGAAGACCTTCTCGACGGGGGCGTTGATGGTGATGGTGCGCGTGGCGCCGGCCATGACGGTGTCTCCGGAAGGCTTGAGGAACGGGCGAGGCTGCCGGACAGCTTACGGCGCGTAGCCCGGCTTCTTGTCGAACTTGTGGATGGACTGGATGAAGCGGACGGTGCCCGTCTTGCTGCGCATGACGACGGAGTGCGTCTCACAGCCGCCGCCGAAGAAGCGCACGCCCTTGAGGAAGTCGCCGCTCGTCACGCCCGTGGCGGCGAACATCACCTCACCGCGAGCCAGCTCCTCCGCGGTGTAGATCTTGTGGATGTCGGTGATGCCCATCTTCTTGGCGCGGTCGATCTCCCCCTGGTTGCGAGGCACCAGCCGACCCTGCAGGTCGCCGCCGGTGGCGCGGATGGCGGCCGCGGCGATGACGCCTTCCGGCGCGCCGCCAATGCCCATGAGCACGTCCACGCCGGAGCCCTCGAAGCAGGTGGCGATGGCGCCCGCGACGTCACCGTCCTCGATGAGGCGCACGCGCGCGCCCGCGGCGCGGACCTCCTTGATGAGGTCGGCGTGGCGCTCGCGGTCGAGGATCATGACCGTGAGGTCCTCCACGTAGAGCTTCATGCGCTCCGCGATGGCGCGCAGGTTCTCCGTGGGGGACTTCGTCAGGTCGATGGCGCCCTTGGCGCGCGGGCCCACGGCGATCTTCTCCATGTACGTGTCGGGCGCGTTGAGCAGGCCGCCGTGGCTGGACATGGCCACGACGGAGATGGAGCCCGGGCGGCCGTAGGCGCACAGGTTGGTGCCCTCCAGCGGATCCAGGGCGATGTCCACCTCGGGGGCGCCGGCGGTGCGGGCGCCGACGCGCTCACCGATGTAGAGCATGGGCGCCTCGTCGCGCTCGCCCTCGCCGATGACGACCGTGCCGTCGATGTTCAGCGCGTCGAAGGCGCGGCGCATCGCGTCCACGGCGGCCTGGTCGGACTCGTCCTTGTTGCCGCGGCCCATGAGGCGGGCGGAGGCGATGGCCGCCATCTCGGTGACGCGCACGACCTCCATTGCCAGGTTGCGATCCATTGTCGGGTGCTCCTCGTTCGGGAATTCGGGAAGGGAAAAAGGTCAGGTGTCGGAGTCGTCCGCGGCCTTCAGGCGGGCGATGGCTTCGGGCAGCCGCTGCGGTTTGCCGTCGCGCCCCACGCAGGCGTGCAGGGTGCGGCCGGTGCACAGCAGCGTGGGGGAGTCACCGTCGCGCAGCAGCTCGTAGGTGAACACGAGTGACGCGCGGCGCAACTCTCCCAGGGTGGTGCGGATGAGGAGCATGTCGTCGTAGCGCGCGGACGCCTTGTAATGGGCGCTGGCCTCCACCACGGGCAACAGCAGCCCGGTGCTCTCCAGTTCGCGGTAGCTGCCTCCGTGGGCACGGAAGAACTCGCCGCGGGCGAACTCGAAGTAGCGGAAGTAGTTCGCGTAGTAGACGACCCCCATCTGATCCGTGTCGCCGTAGATGACGCGCAGCCGTGCCTCGACCATTGAGGCGCCCATATCAGGGCGGGGTGACGTGTCCAAGCGGTGGGCGCGCATGTTGGTTGCTTCTGTTCATCCGGCCGGAGAGGCTGCCGCACCATGTCGCGCCTGATTGCCGCCCTCCTTGTCCTGTTCGCCCTGCCCGCCTCCGCCAAGGCCCCGAAGCTCACGCTGTTCATCAGCGTGGACGCCATGGGCAGCGACGTCCTGCTGAGAAACCGTCCGCGCCTGACAGGGGGCCTGGGCCGGCTGCTCTCCACGGGCGCCTACTACCCCTACGCCCGGTACGCCTACGCGGAGGCCCGGACGGCGCCGGGCCACGCCACGCTGGCCACGGGCGCGAACCCCTGGCGCCACGGCATCGTGGACAACGACATCTACGACCGCGCGGCCGGCCAGGCGGTCCAGGTCTACACGGACCCGACGCATCCGGTGCTGAACGGGGAGACGCCTCCAGGGTCGGACACCAGCCCGGTGAACCTGATGGCGGAGACGCTGGCGGACCGGCTGCGCGTGTCCACGCAGGGCCGGGGCAAGGTGGTGGCGCTGTCCTACAAGTCGCGGGCGGCCATTCCGCTGGCCGGGCGCCAGGGTCAGGCCTGGTGGTTCGACGAGTCGACGGGCCGGATGGTGACGAGCACCTGGTACGCGAAGGCGGAGCCCGCGTGGATGCAGGCGTTCAACGCGCGCAAAATGCCGGACGCGGCGTTCAGCAAGACGTGGGAGCTGTTGCGTCCGCGCGCCGAGTACGTAGGCGAGGACGACCGCCCCATGGAGCCGGAGGCATACGGCATGGGCCGCGTGTTCCCGCATGAGCTCAAGGGCGGGCTCCAGGCGCCCGGGCCGGCGTCGTACCGGGCGTTCGCGGTGTCGGGGTTCTCGCATGACCTGCTGGTGCAGGCGGCGAAGGCGGCGCTGGAGGGCGAGGGCCTGGGCAAGGACGACGTGCCGGACATCCTGGCGGTGAGCTTCAGCGGCACGGACGCGGTGTTCCACGCGTTCGGGCCGTACTCGTGGGAGATGCAGGACACGATGCTTCGGTTGGACGTGGCGATGGGAGAGCTCATCGCCGCGGCCGAGCGCGCGGCGGGGGGCAAGGCGAACCTGGTCATCGCGTTGTCGGCGGACCACGGCGGCGCGGAGATTCCGGAGGCGTGGGCGCAGGCGGGCGTGCCGGCGGCGCGGCTCAACCCGGTGGAGGCGGCGAAGGGCCTGGCGCAGGAGCTGAAGGCGAAGTTCGGCGTGGACGTGACGGTGAAGCTGCTGGAGCTGGACGTGTACCTGGGCGGCAAGGCGCTGGAGTCCGGCCAGGTGGACGCGGTGGCGGTGCGGCGCGCGGCGGCGGTGTGGCTGGCGAAGCAGCCCTATGCCGTATGGGCGGTGGCGAAGGACGACCTGGACACGGCGCCGGACCAGGGGGGCCTCATGGCGGCGATGCGCCGTGGCTACTACCCGGTGCGCAGCGGCGACGTGCTGTTCATGGCGAAGCCGTTCCAGGTCGTCAGCGACTACCCGCGCGGCACGAACCACGGCACGCCGTATTCGTACGACACGCAGGTGCCGGTGGTGTTCGCCGGCAAGGGCGTGAAGCCGGGGCTGTTCCTGGAGGAGATCAACCCCGTGGACGTGGCCCCGACCCTGTCCGCGCTGCTGGAGATGGGGATGCCCGCGTCGGCGGAGGGCAAGCCTCGCGTGGAGGCGCTGGTGAAATGAAGGTGGGGTCCTCCAGCGCATCCAGCCCGGCATTCGTCAGTCGCTGGAAGCCGCGCTCAGCGCCGCGCTGGTGCTGTACGCGGCCGTGACCAGGTCGTAGCCGTAGTCCGCGAAGATGCTGTGGGCATAGCTGGTCGGGTGGAGCGAATCCCAGAACAGGTACGTGTCCGGGTCCACGTTCTTGCCCTTGCACGTGCCGGTGACGTTCGTCAGGCCATACGAGGACGGCGACGCGATGATGGCGTTGAACTTCGTATTGGCGTTCATCCCGATGAACTTCACCGTCGGGAAGTCCTGACGCAGCTTCGTCAGCGCCGCCGTCCAGCGCGTGTTGAACTCGTTGGTGGGCGGCGAGAGCACGGTGGTCCCCAGGCCGAAGGGAATGGCCAGCGCCACGGGCGTCCTGTGCAGCGGCGGCATGTTCACCCACAGGACGTACTTCGCGCCCGCGGCCACCAGCTTGCGGATCTGCCCGTCGATGTTCGACGCGGCCTTGGTGGCGGAGGCCTTGATGGCCGCGGAATCGAACGGGTTGTCCTGCGCCTTGTGGTTGATGTCATTGCCGCCGCCCCACAGGACGTAGAGCGCCGTGGGAGACGCCACCGGGTGCGCCCGCAGGTAGGCGTTCACCTGGTTCGTCATATCCGCCGTCACCGAGCCGCCCTGGGCGTAGTTCGTCCCGCCCTCGTCGGACGCCACCAGCGTCAGGCCCAGCTGCTCCGCGAGCTGCTCCACCCACGGTCCCGAAATCTGGCTGGAGGGGTTCGTGTTCGGACCGCTGGTGGCGGTGCTGTACGTGCCGTTGTCACTCAGGCTGTCGCCGAACGCGATGACACTGCTCTGCGCACCCGCGTGCAGCGGAAGAAGCACGGCCGCGACGGCCGCGAACAACAAGGAAGCTGACTTCATGGTGAGAAGGCTCCGAGGTGGTGGAGACACACGACGCTACGCAGTGTGTCACCAGCCTCGGAGCTTTCACATGAATTTCAGCTCTTGCTTGTTTTAATCCGGATATTTCAGCCGCGGGCGGCGCGGGCGTCACGGCCCTTGGCGCGGGCGGCCTTGGAGAGCAGGTCGCTCCCCTTCTCCTCGCCCTTCATCCACGCCTTCAGCGCGGGCACCACCTGCTTGCTCCAGGCGCGGCCAGCACGCACGGCCAGGAAGTCCTGCACCAGCGCGTCCACGATGGCGGAGAGCTGCTCGGTCAGCTCCAGACGCTCGGAGAGCTGATCATCCTCTTCCTCCGTCATGAGCGCGGGCAGCTTGGCGGCGCGGATGTCCAGGAACTCGGAATCGAGGGTGACTTCGTATTCGCGCTCGCCGTGCGAGATGCGCAGCCGCGCCTGGGACACCAGCAGGCCCCGGTCCAGCGAGTGGCGCACGTTCTCCGAATACGGCGCCAGCGTGCCCTTGGCGCTCATCTCCGTGACGTCGCCCGCCACGCCGCGCAGCACCACCTTGCCCAGGTAGAGCACCACCACGCCCGCGCCGGCGTACTCGACCAGCGGGTCGCCCGACTCCGAGCGCCACAGCAGCCACGTCATGAACTCGCGGCCCAGGTAGGCCCGGCCGCGCAGCAGCTGTTCGCGGGCCTTGCCCTTTTCGACTTCGGCTTCGTCCTTCTCCTCCTCGGTGGCGGCACCATCCACGCCCACGTCGCCCCGAGCGAACGCCGCCTCTTCCCTCGCCTGCTCACGCTTCGCCATGGGTGTCCTCCACCGAAGCCGTCGCCGGCAGGTCCATGCCAATGAGCTCCGCCGTGGGGCCCAGGGCCTTCTCGTCGATGCCCGCGCGCTGCGCCATGGACGCGGGCGTGATGCCAATCACCTTCACCGCCAGGGCGCCTTCCAGCGCCACGCAGATTTCATCCACCGTCTTTCGCGACGCGGCCCAGACCTGCACCGTGTGCGTCTTCAGGTTCCACGTCACGTCCAGCGTGCTGGTGCGCGGCACCGCGCGCTGACGCAAGAGCTGCTTCAACTCCGCGCGCTGCTTGTTCTTCTCCGCGCGCGCGGGCGGCCGGCCGTTCTCCTTGCCGAAGGCGGCGGACCACTTGTCCAGCTCCGACTTCATCATCGACGCGGGCACCTTCAGCGTGTCGATGCGAAAGGAGAACAGGGCGTACTCGCCATAGTAGAGGTTGCCGGTGGCGAACTCGGAGGACTCCGGGTTCTCCAGCTCGACAAAGCCAGCGGCGCGCTCCTCCTCGGAGCGGCGGTCGATGGGCTCGAACGCATGGGACTTGAGTCCCTTGGTCATCCAGCGCTTGACGTCGGACGGCGCATCCTTGGCCGGCTCGGTCCGGAAGCGCGAAAAGGTCACTGCACCACGTAGGACAGGCATGGGGCGCGGCAGGATGGGGGTCGCGTGGCGTCGCGTCAAGGCACTCGGTGTGGCTGGACGCGAAGGGCCGGGAATAGCCCCCGCCGATATTCGTTTGGCCGGGCTCCGTCCAACCGTGCACGTCTCCGCCCCACCCCGCTGGCGGGAATCCATGACACTCCCAGGCACGCGACATACGGTGGCCGCCGCCATGCGCCGCGCACTCCTCTCCGCCAGCGTCGTTGCCCTCTTCCTGTCCGCCTGCACCCACACGGCCGCCACGCCGGACGGCGCCCCGCGCGACACGCTGCCCGGAGTCACCCGGGCCCTGCTGGAGACCCTGGAGGCGGACGGCGCGCTCGCGGGCGCGTACGTGGTGGACGCACGCACCGGCGAGCCCCTCTTCACCCACCGAGAGAACGTGCGGCTGTTGCCCGCGTCCACGATGAAGGTGGTGTCCACCTCCGCCGCGCTGTCCGCGCTGGGAGCGGACTTCCGCTTCACCACCCCGGTCTTCCTGGAGGGCTCGCAGGCGGGAGGCCTGTTCCTGGGCGACGTGGTGGCGCAGGCGTCCGGGGACCCGTCGCTGGGCTCGTGGCGCTTCCCGGAGACGGCGCTCGCGTGCGACCGCGTGGCGGAGGCCTTCCAGGCGCGCGGCATCCACCAGTGGCGCGGCAACGTGCGCATCTCCGGCACGGACGGCATGGACGGCGGCATGGGCCCGGGCTGGGCCTGGGATGACGCGGCCTATGCCTACAGCGCGGCGCCCACGCCCTTCGTCTTCCGCGAGAACGTGGTGGACCTGGCGCTGGCGCGAGCCCCCGGAGCCACCTGCGCGGACGCGCCTTCTGTCCAGTGGACCCCCACTTTCGCCACGCTGTCCGCGGTGGTGAACGTGGACGTCAACGCCGAGCGCGCGAACCTGGCCTGCGTGCGCGGCGGCGGCGGAGTGCGCTGCACGTGGCGTTCGCCCACCGGCGGGCCGTGCCCCCAGGCCGCCGCGGTGAAGCTGTCCGTGGACGCGCCGGAAGCCCTCTTCGCCGCGTGCGTGGACGACGCGCTGGCTCGGCACGGAATCACGCGGCTGCCGCTGTCCCTTGAAGCCCCCACCCCGCCCCTGCCCCCCATGCCGTCGCCGCTGGTGGAGTTGATCAGCCCGCCCCTGTCGGAGCTGGTGCGCGTGACGAACAAGGAGAGCCTCAACCTGTACGCGGAGCGGCTGGGCATGCGCTTCGCTCGCGAGCGCACCGGCCAGGAGGGCTACGTCGCGCTGCGCACGGCCCTGGTGGCGGAGCTGGCGCGCCGGGGCGTGCCCACCAAGGACCTGCGTCCCGTGGATGGCAGCGGCCTGTCCCGCTACAACCTGGCGTCGCCTCGGGGCATGGCGCGCGTGCTGCTCACCAGTCTCCAGGAGCCGTATGGCGCCGCGCTGGTGGACAGCCTGCCGGTGCTGGGCGTGGACGGGACGCTGGCGGGCCGCAAGACGACGCAGTCCACCGCGGGCCGCATCCGCGCGAAGACGGGCACGCTCACGGGCCAGAAGTGCTTCGTGGGCGTGGCGGAGCGGCCGAACGACACGGAGCACCCGCGCGTCGTCTTCGCGCTGATGCTCGGCAACATGGACGAGGGCACCAAGCCCAACGCCAACGAGACCTTCGACACCTTCTCCACCGCCCTGGTGGAGCTGCCCCTGCGATGAGCGTCCCGCAGGGAAACACCCGCATGCGAGGTGAACCATGAAGTCCAGAATCGCAGTCACGACCGCAGCGCTGCTGTTGCCGCTCGTGTCCGGAGCCGCGGGGAAGGCTCCCGCGAAGCCCGCCGCCGCGGAGAAGCAGCCCGTGGAGACGACCTACCACGGCACCGCCGTTTCGGACCCCTACCAGTGGATGGAGTCCGCCACGGAGCCGAAGGTGCAGCAGTGGACGGACACGCAGAACGCGTACACGCGCACGTACCTGGACAAGCTCCCGGGCCGTGAGCCCTTACGCCAGCGCATCACGGAGCTCCTGTCCTGGAAGTCGCCCTCCTACGGCGCCCTGGACGAACAGGGCGGCACGCTGCTGGGGCTGAAGTTCCAGCCGCCCAAGCAGCAGCCCACGCTCATCGTGGTGGGCTCGCTGGACGACACGTCGAAGGAGCGCGTGCTGGTGGACCCCACGCAGGTGGACACGTCCGGCAAGACGACCATCGACTGGTTCCAGCTGTCGCACGACGGCAAGAAGGTCGCCGTCTCCATGTCCAAGGGCGGCACGGAGAGCGGTGACGTGTCCGTGTGGGACGTGGCCACGGCGAAGGCGATGGCCAACGAGCTGGTTCCGCGCGTCAACGGCGGCACGGCGGGCGGCAGCCTCGCGTGGAACGCGCAGGGCACGGGCTTCTTCTACACGCGCTACCCGCGCGGCGAGGAGCGCCCGCCCGTGGACCGCGAGGTGTACCAGCAGGTGTACTTCCACACGCTGGGCACGCCCACGGAGAAGGACACGTACGCGCTGGGCAAGGACTTCCCGCGCATCGCGATGACGGACCTGGAGTCCAGCGACGACGGTCAGTACACCTTCGCGCGCGTGGCCAACGGCGACGGCGGCGAGTTCGACCTGTACCTGCACGGCCCCAAGGGCACGTGGACGCAGGTGGCGAAGTACGCGGACAAGGTGGTGTCGGCGCGCTTCGGCAGCGACGGCGCGGCGTACCTGCTCAGCCGCAAGGACGCGTCGAAGGGCAAGGTGCTGCGCCTGCCGCTGGCCACGCCCACGCTGGACAAGGCCACCGTGGTCGTCCCCGAGGGCAAGGCGACAGTGCAGGCCGTGGTGCCGACGAAGAGCCGCCTGTACCTGCTGGAGCAGCTGGGCGGTCCGTCGCAGCTGCGCATGGTGGACCTGACGGGCAAGGAGCTGGGGCTGGTGTCCACGCTGCCGGTGTCGTTCGTGGGCGGCCTGGTGCGCCAGGGCGCGGACGACCTGCTCATCGTCAACGGCAGCTTCACCCAGCCGGCCGCGTGGTTCCGCTTCACGGCGGCGGACAGCAAGGTGACGAAGACGGCGATGGCGCGCACGGCGCCCATCGACATGAGCGACGTGGAGGTGGTGCGCACGGAGGCCACGTCCAAGGACGGCACGAAGGTGCCGCTCTCCATCCTGAAGAAGAAGGGCACGAAGCTGAACGGGAACAACCCCACGTGGCTCACCGGCTACGGCGGCTTCAACGTGTCCATCAACCCGGGCTACAGCCCGCTGACGGGCATGTGGCTGGAGCAGGGCGGCGTGTTCGCGGTGGCGAACCTGCGCGGCGGCTCGGAGTTCGGTGAGGAGTGGCACAAGGCCGGCTCGCTCACGAACAAGCAGAACGTGTTCGACGACTTCTACGCGTGCGCGAAGCTGCTGGTGGACCAGAAGTACACGCAGCCGAAGAAGCTGGCCATCCAGGGCGGCAGCAACGGCGGCCTGCTGATGGGCGCGGCGCTGACGCAGCACCCTGAGCAGTACGGCGCGGTGGTGGCGCGCGTGGGCATCTACGACATGCTGCGCACGGAGCTGACGCCCAACGGCCAGTTCAACGTGACCGAGTACGGCTCGGTGAAGGACCCGGAGCAGTTCAAGGCGCTGTATGGCTATTCGCCGGTGCACCGCGTGAAGGACGGGACGAAGTACCCGTCGGTGCTCTTCACCTCTGGCGCCAATGACCCGCGCGTGGATCCGTTCCACTCGCGCAAGATGGTGGCCCGGATGCAGGCGGCCACGGCGTCCCCCAAGCCCATCCTGCTGCGCGCCGACGCGGAGACGGGCCACGGCATGGGCACGCCGCTGTCCTCGCGCATCGAGGAGGAGGTGGACGTCTACTCCTTCGTCTTCAACGAGCTGGGCATGACGTACAAGCCCAACGCGACGAAGAAGGTCGCCGCGCCCGCGCCGCAGTAGCCGGGCTTCTGCCTGCGCCCGTCCTCCGAGTCCTTGCGGCTCGGAAGACGGGCGTTTCTTCTTTCGGGTTTCGTGGCAGCCTCCCGCCCCATGAGCCCGCTCATCCCCTACTTCATCCTCTCGCCCGTGGTCGCGGGCGGCCTCGCGTGGTGGACGCTGACCCGTCTTGGAAAGAAGCGGAACGCGCGCGCGAAGGGCTCGCTGGACGCGGTGGTGACGCGGCTGAAGGGGCAGAAGGTGCTGGGCGCGGTGGACCTCGTCGTCCAGGACGTGTCCTGGTCCGGGGAGACGGAGCTGTCCCCGCAGAACTGCCGCATCCGCGTGGTGCTGGGCGGCCAGGACGCCAGCACCATTCCGCCGCGCTTCGAGGTGGAGAGCGCGCCCGGAGCCCCCCGGCCCCCCGCGGAGGTGCTCGCGGCGCTGCGCGTGCTGGATGCGCAGGCGACGGAGGCGCTGAAGGGCGGCGGCTGGAGCTGGCAGCGGCCCACGGTGAGCTTCGACCCGGTGGCGTAGCCTCGCGAACGCAAGTCCAGGGATTCGGATGACGGGTCGAGGAGCGCGGTGCCAGCATGCGCCGCATGTCCTCGACCTTCCTCGACTCGCTCGACACGCCCGCGCCGCTCGTGGACCTGGACCGCGTGGAGCGGAACCTCCAGCGCGTCGCGGCCTATGCCCGCGAGCATGGCCTGCGCTGGCGCCCCCATACGAAGACGCACAAGACCGAGGAACTGGGCGCGATGCAGGTCGCGGCGGGAGCCTCTGGCGTCACGGTGGCCACCCTCCTGGAAGCCGAGGTCATGGCGGCCGTGTCCGACGACGTGCTGCTCGCGTATCCGCCGGTGGGTGCGCGCAAGCTGGCACGGCTGATGGCCCTGCCCTCGCGCGTGCGACTCACCGTGGCGCTCGACTCCCTGGAGGTGCTGGAGGGGCTGGCGCGCGCGGCGCGGGATGCGGGGCGCACCGTGGGCGTGCTCGTGGAGGTGGACCTGGGCATGCGCCGCGTGGGGTTGCGCTCGCCGGACGAAGCCTTGGCCCTGGCGCGCGCGGCGGCGTCCACGTCTGGGGTGGCCTTTCGCGGGCTGACCTTCTACGCGGGCCACATCCGCGTCCCCCAGGCGGAGCTGCCCGCGGTGATGCAGTCCCAGTCCGATGCGGTCGCGACGTTCGTGGACGCACTGGAAAGCGCGGGTCTGCCGCCGGAGGTGGTCAGTGGCGGCTCCACGCCGACGCTCTGGCAATCCCATACCGTGAAGGGCCTCACGGAGATCCGTCCCGGCCTCAACGTGCTCAACGACCGCAACGCCGCGGTCATCGGTGCCTGTGATTGGACGGAGTGCGCATACTCCGTCCTGGCCACCGTGGTGAGCACGGCCGTGCCGGGACAGGTGGTCATCGACGCGGGGGCCAAGGCGCTGGTGAAGGAGGAAGGGCTGGCGCCGGGCTATGGCGTCCTGCTGGACCGGCCGGAGGTCGTGGTGAAGAACCTGTCGGAGGAGCACGGCCTGCTGGACGTGTCCGGCACGACGTGGCGCCCACGCATTGGCGAACGGGTGCGCGTGGTGCCCAACCATGTCTGTGTTTCCGTCCCGCAGCATGCGCGGCTGCACGTCGTGCGGGGTGACACGCATGTGGCCACGTGGGAGGTCGCCGCGCGCGGCTGGTGACCCCTCCCCTGGCGCCTGCCTGTCCCGCCCCGTCGTGCCTCCTGGCCGTCGGCTTCTGGCTGCTCTGCTGCCACTGGCAGGCAGGAACCCAGCCACTCCCCCTTGTCTAGCATTGAGCCAATCGCCGGAAGGACTTCCGGATGGGAGGCGGCATGCACAAGGCAAAGGGCTTCTTCGTCACAATCGCCATCGCGGGACTGTCCCTGGGAGCACCCCCGGCGCTCGCGGAGGACAGGGCGGCGCTCGATGCCCGGCTCCAGCAAGCAAAGCCTGTCGAATGCGACGTCCAGTGCGGCGACGTCATCACCCAGCACACGAAGCTCACCCATGACCTCTCCTGCCCGGGGACGGACGAGCCCGCGCTCCGCATCGAGGGTGAAGGCATCGTCCTGGACCTGGGCGGTCACACTGTGAGCCGCTCGAGTCCGGTCCAGCGAGACACCCTGGGCATCGTGGTCAGCAGCAACAGCATGGTGCGCAACGGCACGATTCGCGGCTTCGCTATCGGTGTGGAGACCGTCGGTGCAGCCTATCTGCGGCTGCATGAACTCACGTTCGTGGACAACGGCGCCGCGGTCTACAACTTCCTTGGCAACTACTTCCTCGTCACCCACTCCCGCTTCATTGGCAATAGCCTCGGGTTTGGCAGTGAAATCGACCAGGCCACTGGGACGTTCGACGTGAGGTCGAGCCATTTCGAGAACAATCTCCTCGTGATCTTCCTGGATTCCCACTCGGCCGACGTCCTCGATTCGACCTTCACGGCGAACGGGCTCGGCGTCTACTGCTTCGCCGGCGGTGCTCGCATCCGGTCGAGCACCTTCGCGCGAAACGAGGCCGTGGCCACCACGGCTCCGATCATTGGGGGCCGCGAGATCTGCGGCGCGCTCCGCTTCGAGGATTCACTCATCGCGGACAACGCGTCGTTCGCACCCGCGACGGCGCCTGTCTGGAATCTGATCCAGTTCGACATGATCAACAACCTGGCCGTGGGCAATGACAATGGCCTCGCAGTCACCGCGAGGACGGTCTATGTCCAAGGCAACACCTTCTGGGACAACGCGGGCAGCGGGCTGACCCTGGGCAACTCTCCCATCCAGAGCCTTCCGCTCATCGGCATCGTTCGCGCCAACCAGTTCCTGCGCAACGACGGTGATGGCCTGCGCGTCCTGCCGCTCAGCACGCCCACGGTGATTGGCAACGTGGCCCTGGGCAACACGGGCTGGGGCATCCACGCGCCCACCGCCTTTGACGGCGGTGGCAACGTCGCGCGGGACAACGGCGCGGGCAACTGCGAAGGCATTCTCTGCGCCCCCTACTGACCGGGCCGCGCACTCAACCGATGCGCCTCAGCTCCTGCGTCAGCAGCTCCTCCAGGTGCCGGATGTTCCGGTAGACAAGACACCGGTAGCTGGACACGTCGAAGCGCAATTCCTTCACGTCGCGCACCAGCAGCAGGGTGGGCTTGCCGCGTCCCCAGGCATAGCCCACCTCCAGATAGACATTGGGGTTCGCCAATGACAGGTCCGCGATGACGACCTTCGCGGTGTCGATGCGGTCCCGGATGCGCTGGATGATGGGCCCGTCGAAGACGGCCTGGTCCACCCGCTCGCACAGGAGCCCCGCCGCCTTCACGGGGTTCAGGATGCCGTAGTGGTAGGTGTCCTCCAGCTCCTGCGCGAAGGGCATCGCCACGAAGGCATGGGGCTTCTCGTGGGAGTTCGCTCCCGCGGAAGCCATGGGCGGCGCCTGGACGAAGCGGGACGTCCGCCGCACGCGGAAGCCCGTGGCCCCCATCAGCGGCTCCACGCCCGGCGTGAGCCCCAGCCCCAACGCCATCGCCTTGCGCAGCCGCTCCACGCGCTTGGGGTTCAGCTCCACCACCGTGATGCGCTCCAGGTCGCGGGGACCACTGCCGCGCTGGAACGCGTCCACGAAGCCGCCCACCAGGGCCAGCACGGCCTCGTCCTCGTCCAGGCCGTAGTTGGGGCCGTGCACCGTGCACGCGAGGTGACGCACCTCCTGCCGGGGCTCCAGCAGCTGGAGCGCGCGCACGGAGAACTGGCGGATCTCGTGGTAGCCGAACTGCCGCAGCCGCACCGTGCCCACGAAGAGCACCCACGGGGCGCCCAGGCTCCGGCGCGACTCGATGAAGCGGTGGTCCCCGGGGAGCAGGTCGAAGGCGTCCATGGCCACGCCCGCCCCCTCCAGCCGGCGCGCCACCGCGCCGTCCGCCCCGTGGAAGCCCTGCGCGTACTTCAGCAGCACGGCATCCGCGGCCGTCTCGCCCACATCCCCCAGGTCCACCACGACGTCCAGCGTGTCTCCCATGAGCCCGGGACTGTAGGGCGTCCCGGTCCGCCCACGCCATCCCCGGCGTCCGTCCCGCCGCGTCAGGTGGGATGAACCCAGACGTGGCGAACGCCCGTCAATCCCTGCTCAATGACGCCTCCTGCCCGCCTGGCTCTCTTTCAGGCCGCCTCCGCGCTGCCTGTGAAGCGCTTCACAGTTTCCGCCCGGGCGGGCCGGTAGCATTTGCGAACCATGTCCCTGTTCGCGCGCCTGCAGGCCCTGCTGTCCGCCCACCCGTCCGCCCCGGCCCCGGAAGCCGGACAGACGCCCGCAGCCGCCGCGGCACCCTCGGCGGCGACCAGCGCCTCGGCGGAGACGGAAGGCGCCCCCGCGCCGCCGCCCGTCTGCACACGCTACCTGCCCGCGGGCCAGGTGGTGGTGCGCGAGGGCGACCCGGGGCACTCGATGTTCGTGGTGCTGGAGGGCCGCGTCGCGGTGCTTCGCGGCGGCGACCACGGCGGCAACACGGAGGTCGGCCGCATGGGGGCCGGCGAGTTCTTCGGGGAGCTGGCGCTGCTCACCGGCACGCAGCGGACCGCCACCATCGTGACGGTGGAGGACGCCGTGCTGCTGGAGCTCACCCAGGCTGGCGTCCGGGAGCTGGGCAAGGATTACGGCGTGAAGGGGGAACAGATGCAGGTCGCCGCCCGGGAGCGCCTGCTCGCGGACGCGCTGCGCAGCAACCCGCTCATCGCCGCCCTGCCACCTGAAGTGCAGCATGAGCTGGGAGATGCCTTTGTCCCCTGCACCGTCCCCGCGGGAGAGACGCTGCTCACCCGGGGCCAGCCGGGTGACGCGCTCTACGTCCTCCTCCGGGGCCAGTGCGAGGTCTTCCACACGCACAGCGACGGCCGCCAGTCCGCCTATCCCAAGCTGGAGGAAGGCGCCCTGTTCGGGGAGATCTCCCTGCTGCGCAGCCGGCTGGCCACCGCCACCGTGCGCACCGTGACGCCCTGCACGCTGCTCAAGCTGGAGCGCGACGTGTTCAAGAAGGCCTTCCTGGGCCAGCCCGACCTGCGCGGCGCCCTGGTGCGCCTGGGCCTGGAGCGGCTCAAGCACACCATCGAAGTCATGGGCGAAACAAAGTAGTCCGCCGTCCCGCGCAATCCCAGACATGATGAAGCGCTGGGTTCTACCGCAATGCCTTTCGGGCACCGGTGGACCACAGCGCCCAGGCCATCAGCACGGGCTGGAAGAACAGCCGGACCAGGCGCTTCCGGTCCGTATCCAGGCCGAACGCGGAGAGGCGCTTGTCGTACTGATGCAGGTTGCCGGGGAAGACCGCCGCGAAGAAGGCCGCCAGTCCCAGCCCCAGGGGAATCCGGTGGCGCTTGTCGAAGAGCAGGGACAGCCCGAGGCCGATTTCGGCCACGCCGGAGAGCAGGACGACGAGGTCCTTGTCCATGGGAACCCAGTCCGGCACCTGCGCCTGGAAGGGCCCTCGCGCGAAGGAGAGATGGCCCGTGCCGGCGCCGACCATGAACGAGCCCAGCACCCCACGCCCCACGTTCTGCAAAGGCGTTGTCCTGGCTTCCTGCAGCACGGTCACCTCCGCTCCAGTTCAATTCCAATCGTTGGAAGGTGAGGTGGCGAAGTGAAGGGTGCAATCCAGGGGTGAGCCCGCCTTCTCGCTAGGGGGACGGGCAAGAGGGCACGAGTCCCCGCCGCCGCGCGGCGTCCTCCAGGTAGGCGCGCACCACGGGCATCAGCGGCAAGCGCAGCGCGGTCTCCACGTCGATCCACCGGGCCCACACCACCTCGCGCTGGTCGAGCACGAGCCGGGGCTCTGTATCGAGCTCCATCTCGACGAAGTGACACGAGTCCCGCTTGAACTCGTCCCTGTGATGCAGCTCGCACACGACGCGCAGACTCGATGCCGGCACTTGCAGGCCCACCTCCTCGCGCAGCTCCCGCGCGCCCGTCTCTTCCGGAGATTCGCCGCGGTTCCTGCCGCCGCCCGGCAACGAGAAGGCCTGCTTGTAGGAGTTCTGCAGGAGCAGCACCTCACGCCCCCGCCACACCCCCACGAGCGTGCCCTCCGTGCGCGGACGACGCACGAACCACCACGCGAGCGCCAGGTGATACGCGCCACGGTAGGCCACGCGCATGAGGGGATCGATCGGGGTGCTCATGCGGACGATGGTATCCGGACGCGGCGAGGCCACGGCGTCCGCGCGACCCGGACGGAGAGTCCGTGTCAACGTGGAGGGCATGGGCCCATCCCAGATGGCGCCCGCCCTGCTCCAACAGATGCAGCAGCAGGCACGCGCGGGTCAGGCCGCCGGGCGCGAGGCCGCCGCGGGCCAGGTGGGCGACTTCTACGAGGCGAACCGCGAGCCGCTCAACCGGCCCGCGACGGCCTCCAACATCTGGGAGTTCTCGATGCGCGAAACCGCGTTCTTCCGGCAGCAGCCGCTGGGGGTGAGCATGGCGGCGTCGCTGATGAGCGGCGAGACCCGCGCGCACCTCATCACGGGCAGCGCGCTCCTCCAGGCGGGCGGAGCGCTCCTGCAGCGCATCCTGCCGTAGCAGGCCGTCGCGAACTCAGCCGTGGATCAGCTCCCCGGCCTCCAGCATCGCGACGAACTTCTCAATCCTGCGCACGCGCGTCTCCGGCTTCTTCGCGTCGTGGAGCCGGAAGAGGATGGCGAAGCGGTTGGCGCCCTTGAGCGCGGCGAAGGCCGCCTTCGCCTTCGGGTTCTTCTCCAGCGCGAGCGTCAGGTCCTCCGGCACCTCCATGGTCCTCTGCCCCGCGTACGCCGCCTCCCAGCGGCCATCCGCGCGCGCGGACTCCACCTCGCGCAGGCCCGCGGGCTTCATGCGCCCGGAGGCGACCAGGGCCTCCACCTTGCCGCAGTTGATCTTCGACCACTTGCTGCGCGGCTTGCGCGGCGTGAAGCGCTGGAGCCAGTACTCCGCGTCGAACGCGCCCTTCTGCCCATCAATCCAGCCGTAGCAGAGCGCCACCTCCAGCGCCTGCGCATACGTCACGGACGGGATACCGGACTCGAACTTGGCGAGCTTCACCCAGACGCCCGGCGCGTCGACGTGGTTCTTCTCCAGCCACTTCTCCCACGCCTTCTCGGACGCGAAGGGCACGACGGGGAGCTCCTGCTTCGCCTTCGCCTTCATGCGGTGCAACGCCTTTCCCTGTCCCGCGCCTCGCGCCGGGTTCCTGACAATCCCACTCTATCGGCGGAAGGCAGCCCGGACGGAAGCGGTTATGAAACACGCCATGGCTGAAACCCCCCACGCTCCTCCGCCGAACGCCGTGCCGCCCTCGCTCGCCCGCGTGGCCTTCCACGCCGTGGCAGCCGGGCTCACCCCGCTCATCCCCGTGCCCTTCCTGGACGACTACGCCCTGCGTCAGGTGCGCGAGCAGTCCGTGCGAGACCAACTCAAGGAGCGGGGCCTGAAGGCGCCAGACAAGGCCGTGGCGGTGCTCGCCGGCTCATACGACGCGCGCAGTCTGGGCGGACGGCTGGTGTCCTATCTCAAGGCCGTGGCGCTCTTCCCCGTGCGCAAGGTGTTCCGCAAGGTCTTCTTCGTCCTCTGGGTGAAGGACTGCGTCGACCTGACGAGCGCATGCCTCCACCATGGCTACCTGCTGCACCACGCGCTGGAGCGAGGCGACCTGGACGCGGCCTCACTCCAGACAGATGCGCCCAGCGTGGTGCAGGCCGCCATCATCGCCGCCTGCTCGGAGATGGACGCCCGGCCCGTCAACCAGGCGCTGCGCCGCATCTTCCGCAGCAGCCGGGTGCTGCTGGCCGAGGCCACGCGCGTCTTCCTGGATCCGAAGCGCGGCCCTCGCGTGCCCGACCCGAAGACCGAGAACGCGGAGGTGAGGTCGCTCACGGACCTGCTCATCCAGGAACTGTGGGAGGAGCGTGGCTACTTCACCGCGCTGGAGGCTCACTACGACAAGCACCTGAAGCGCGACCGCATACCCGAGGAGCCCCGGGCCGCGACGGGGACCTGATCACGGCGCGGGCGCGGCGGCGGTCTCCAGCGGCGCGCGGATGCGGGCGGAGAAGTCGTCCCGCCCCTGCGCGGCCAGCGCTCGCGCGTTGATGTGGTAGCGCTGGCGGACCTGCTCCAGCGGCGCGTCCGTGTCGATGATGCCCAGCTCGTACGCGAGCGCATCCGAGAACGCCGGCATCAGCGTGCGGTGGTCATACGGCACGTTCTTCGTGGCCACCTTCTCGAAGTGATGCACCAGGTTGGTGGTGCAGTTGCTGGTGAGCGTGTCGTAGAACTCCGGCTGCGTGTGCAGCCCGTTCATCCGCTGCACCATGTCCATGAAGAACGCGGTGATGCGCTCCTTCGACGCGTTCACCGGATACACATAAACGTCGTCATGGCGGAAGTTGGAGCGCAGCTGCACCAGGTCCCGCTCGTCACCCACGACGTAGGTGATTTCAAAACGGCGGAACAGGCCGCCCAGCGCGGAGAAGGTCTCGCCCTGCTCGCGCCGCACCTCCACGGAGAACACCACGTGGCGGCCGTCCTGGAAGCCGAAGCTCACCATCGTGTGCGCGGCGCCGTAGAAGCCGGAGAACGGCTCCACGATGAACGACGCGTCCGTGAGCGCGGCCGTGTCGTAGGTGGCCGTGTACCAGGCGGGGTCCCAGTCCGTGGTGCTGCGGTAGCGGAAGTCGCGCACGTCGTGCAGCGTCACCTGCGTCCCGGCCACCTCCGCCCACGGCGCCCGCACCAGGTCCGGCGCCCAATCCCGCGAGTTGGAGGGCTGGAACGTCCGCACCCACCCGTACACGGACAGACAACCCAACAGCATCACCGCCACGCTCCAGCGCCGCGAACGCCGCCGCCAGGCCGCCACCGCCAGGGCCACCAGGGCCACCGCGACGAGGCCCCGGGCCACGTGCGGTCCCTCCGTTCCCGTCCCCGTCAGGACCAGGGCCAGCGAGGCCCAGACGCCCCCCATGAGGAGCACGAGCCCCGACACGGCGTTCTTCCAGATGCGCATGCGGCCGAGTATCCGCGCCCCACGTCGCTCGTGTCACGGACGCGTATTGTGGGTGCAGCCCCGGCGGGCGGCCGGGCGCGGATCCGCCCTCCCAGGAAGGACCGGGATTTGTCGCAACCGCCTACCTTGACCGCTTTTCCCCGGGTGTGCGACGAAAGGGGGGTCCCCAGCTTCCAGGAGTCACACCCCATGAGCGACGAACGCGAAGACACGACCGTTTACAAGGTCGTCGTCAACCACGAAGAGCAGTACTCCATCTGGCCCGCGGACCGTGAGAACGCGCTGGGCTGGAAGGACGCCGGCAAGCAGGGCCTGAAGGCCGAGTGCCTGGAGTACATCAAGGAGGTCTGGACGGACATGCGTCCCCTGAGCCTCCGCAAGAAGATGGAAGAGGACGCAGCCCGCAACAAGAACTGAAGGCCGCGTGCGCTTCCCACCGCGCCCTCCCCGCTTCAACGGGGAGGGTGGGCCGGCCCCGTTAGAGGTCCGGCGGAGGCCTGACGCCCAGGTGGCAGGCGCGCAGGGCAAGCTGGGTGCGGTTCTCCGCGCCCAGCTTGCGGTAGAGCTGCGTGACGTGTGACTTCACGGTGCGCTCGGCGATTTGAAGGTGCGCGGCGATCTTCAGGTTGTCCGCCCCGCCCGCCACGTACTGCAGCACCTCGCGCTCGCGCTGCGTGAGCAGCAACAAGACGCTCGCCGTGGGTGATGTCACCGGCGGATGCTCGAAGTCGTTGCGCAGCAGTTGCACCGGGAAGAGGCGCTCGCCCCGCACCAGCGACTGCACCGCGGAGGACACCGCGTTCACGCCCAGCCCCGCGCGGAAGAGATACCCGGAGGCTCCCTCGTCGAAGCACTGGGAGATGACCTCCGGCGTGCTCACCGCGGACAAGAGCAGCATGCGCACTTCCAGCCGGCGCTTGCGGGCCTCTCGCAAGAGGTTGAGCCCCTCCGTCACGGAGCATCCGATGGCGGCTTCGCCGTCGCTCTCCACGTCGAGGATGGCCACCTGAGGTGGATCCGTGCCGAGCCCATCCAGGAAGCCGCGCACGTCGCGCGTCACCGAAGTGGAATGACCCTCACCCCGAAGCCCATCGGACAGGCCCTGCCAGGCCGCCCACGGTCCTTCGAGAATTGAAATACGAACTGCCGATTGATTCGCTGCCATGCGATGGCCCCCCAGCCGTCGTGGCGAATTGCATTCAATGCTACCTGTCGACTTCAACCTGCCCCGGAGTCGGTGGAACCGCGGCGGAACTTCCGCCTGTGCTGAGCGTGCGAGAACCGCGCTTCAACTCCATCCGGGGGTCCTGTCACTGCTGCCCTGCGGACTGCGCCTGCGACTGCCGAACTGGCCCGTTCGGGCCGAACCTCCTTTTTCGTTTCAAGCAAATCCAGCCAACCGAGACCCTAACATCATCCAAGGCCTCATGCGAACGGACCCGCGCAGGACTGTCAATTGCGCACGGAACGCATGGAAATCCAGGGCCTCGTCCGTCAGGTCGTGATCGCTGTCGCCTCAGGGACACACGTTCCGCGTCCACATTCGGATGTTTTACTCGGTGTTTCGTCCAATGCCCGGGCAGGGACGCCCGCATGCGCGCGGATGGCGCGTCCTGGATGGCAAGGGCGTATGCTGTGCGTCCCGCGCGCATGACTCCCTCCGCCCCCGCACCCCATGTCGACGTCGCCACGCCCGAGCGGGTGGCCCTGTCCCTGCCCGTGGCCGGCATCGGCTACCGCTGTCTCGCGTGGCTGGTGGACGCGAACCTGCTGTTCTTCTTCTGGGTGGCGCTCTACTTCGTCATCACCCTGCTAGTGTCCGACGTGCTGGGGGCGTTCCAGGCGCTGTCGGGGCTCACGCAAACACTGCTCGCGGTGGGCCTCTTCGCCACGCAATGGATGTACTGGACGCTGGCGGAGGTCTTCTTCCATGGACAGACACCCGGCAAGCGCGTGATGCACATCCGGGTGGTGCGCGAGGATGGCTCACCGGTGGGCTTCTTCGAGAGCGCGGTGAGAAACCTGTGTCGCGCGGTGGACTTCCTGCCGGTGCTCTACGCCACCGGTTGCATCACCATGCTGCTGGACTCACGCCACCGCCGGTTGGGAGACATGCTCGCCGGCACCGTGCTGGTGCGTGAGGAGGCCATCGACCTGGACAAGTACACGCAGGCGCCCGCGGTGGACGCTCCGGCCGCTGACGCGGGCGTGCAGCGCCCCCTGAACGCGGAGGACGTGGAGCTGGTGCTGACGTTCCTTTCGCGCGCGCCCGGCCTGGAGCCGGAGGTGCGGCGGCGGCTGGGCACCAGGCTGGTGGACCGCGTGGGCGCATCCCTGACGGACGAGGAGCGCACGCGGGTGCTCCAGTCGCCGGAGGCCACGGAGGCCTTCCTGCGCACGCGCGCGAAGGCGGTCCACTGACATGGCCACGCCCCTGCCCACGTTCGTCACGCGGCGCCGGCCGGACTGGGACGCGCTCCAGTCCCTGCTGACGCGCCAGCGCGCGGGCCGCTTGAGCCTGGCGGAGCTGCGCACGCTGGACACGCTGTACCGGCGCGCGGCCGCGGACCTGGCGCAGGCACAGACGTTCTATCCAGGCACGGACGCGCACCGGTTCCTCAACCAGCTGTGCGCGCAGGCGTATGGCGCCATCTACCAGCCGCCGCGCGAGCGCTGGGCCTCCACGCGCGACTTCTTCCGGCGGGACTTCCCCGCCACCCTGCGCCGCGAGGCGCGCTTCGTGGGCGTGAGCGCGGGCTTGCTGGTGCTGGGACTGCTGCTGGGCGCGTTGGTGGTGACGCTGGAGCCGCGCGGCGCGGAGCTGCTGGTGCCGGAGGGCGTGCGGCGCTACGTGGCGCAGGGGCGCATGTGGACGGATGATTTGTTGTCCGTGGCGCCGCCCAATGCCGTGGCCTCCGGCATCGCGACCAACAACCTCACCGTCACGCTGTTCGCGTTCGCGTCCGGCATCCTGCTGGGCGTGGGGCCCATCTTCACGCTCGTGAACAACGGCGTGCTCATTGGCGCGGTGGGGGCGCTGTGCTTCCGCGAAGGCATGATGACGGGCTTCCTGGACTTCATCGCCGCGCACGGGCCCGTGGAGCTGTCCATCATCGTCATCGCGGGCGGCGCGGGGCTGATGGTGGGCCAGGCGCTCATCGACCCCGGCGAGCTGCCGCGCGCGCAGGCGCTCCAGGCGCGCGGGCGTGAAGCCGTGAAGCTGGTGGTGGGCTGCGCGCCCTTCCTCGCCGGTATCGGCTTCGTGGAGGGCTTCATCTCCCCGGGCCACCTGTTCCCCACCTGGGCCAAGGTGGGGCTGGGCCTGTCGCTGGGAGTGCTCTTCTGGTTCTACCTGTTGCGCGCGGGAAGGACGGACGCGGGCGTGGCGCGCGTGGACGTACCGGACGCCATGGCCTCCAGCCGCTTGCGCTGACGGTGCTTGAGGATGCGCTCGTAGGCGTCATTGACCTCGCGCATCTGCTCAGCGGAGCCGCCCCGGTCCGGGTGCCGCTCCAGGGCCAGCGCGTGGAAGCGCGCGCGAATCACGTCCGGCGTATCCAACGGCGACACGCCCAGCGTCTGGTACGGGCACTGCTCCTGGACGGCGGAGAGCCACTTGTCCAGGCGGTCCTTCACCTCCACGAAGCGCGCGTCCGCGTCCGCGGTGTCCTTCACCGGGTGCGTGCGCATCTTCGCGTCCGCGCGGAAGACCTCGCTGTAGGTGCTGGACACCCAGCGGTGGCACGAACCACACCGGTAGTACTTCACCCGGGTTCCGGGCTGGAGTGTCATCATCACGCCGCAGTGGGTGCACTCCACCGTGACGTTCTCCAGTGTCTGCCAGCTCGCGGCCGCCGCACTCATGGTGACTTCGTCCTCCGTTCGCAACACGCCTGTAGCACCGGCAAACTCCCACAGTCGGCGATCCCGTCAAGAAAATGTCGCGAACGACCCGGGGGGTCCCCCCGGCGCGCTGCCGGGCTTCCCGGGATTCGGGTAGAACGAGGCCCATGCGACCGCTCCTCGCCGCCGCCCTGCTCCTGACCGCCGCCGCGCACGCCCAGGCCCCGTCGGCCCCCCCGGCCGCGGCGCCCAAGGCCGCCCCGAAGCCCGACAAGGCCCCCGTGGAGCGCGCCGCCCCCGCCCGCCCCCCGGTGGATACCGGAACCTCCGGCGCCGCGGACCAGCCCCTCCTGAGGGGCCTGTTGTGGGCGGCGGAGCCCGCGCCGGAGGAGATCCGCACGCTCGCCATCGAGGACCTGGCGCTCCTGGGTGACCCGCGCGCCCTGGACCCGCTGGCCGCGTTCATCTGGGACCCGAACCCGCGCATCCAGCAGGCCGCGTTGCGCGCGGTGGCCCTCTTCCAGCACCGCCGCGCCGAAGAGATCCTGGGCAACGTCGTGCGCCACCCGCGCCTGCCGGACGCGCTCAAGATTCAAGCGCTGGGAGGTCTTCTGTATCAACGCACCCCCACCGCCCGCCGGGTGGTGCAGGACGTGGCCGCGGACAGCCGCGTGGGCTACGCGGTGCAGAACGCCGCGCGCTCGGTGGCGTCGCAGTGGGAAGCCGCCCCGGCCGCCGCGCCCTGAAACACGCCTGCCTGTCTGCTCTCCAGCCCTGACGCCCCTCTGCCCCGCCGGGCCGATTCCTGGAGTGCGCGCGTGTATGGGTTAGACTGGGGCGCATGAAGATCACCCCCCTCGACATCCGGCAGAAGCGCTTCGAGACGGTGATGCGCGGCTTCGCGCGTCCCGAAGTGGGCGCGTACCTGGAGCTGATCGCCGGCGAGTTCGAGGAAGTGGTGAAGGAGAACATCGCGCTCAAGGAGGAGCTGAAGCGCACGCAGGCGCGGCTCGAGCAGCATCAGGAGCGCGAGCGCACCCTCCAGGAGACGATGGTCACCGCCCAGCGCATCAGCGAGGACCTGAAGGACGCCGCGAAGAAGGAAGCGGAGATCATCATCGCGGACGCGGAGCACCAGGCGGAGAAGATCGTCCACGGCGCGCACCAGCGGCTGGTGCAGGTGGTGGAAGACATCAACGAGCTCAAGCGCCAGCGCACCCAGTTCGAGTCGCAGGTGCGCTCCGTGGTGGAGGCCCACCGCAAGCTGCTGGAGACGTTCGCCGCGCCCACCTTCGCGGACCGCGACTACGCGCGCGTGGAGGACAACGTCGCGTTCCTGTCGCAGAAGAAGGCCACCTCCAACGACTAGCGTTGCCCGCATGCCCGCCCCCTGGCTCAAATCAGTGCAGACAGGGGTGGAGCTGACGGTGCTCGTCCAGCCGCGCGCGTCCCGTACCAAGGTGGTGGGCGAGCATGACGGCCAGCTGAAGATTCAACTCGCCGCGCCGCCCGTGGATGGTGAAGCGAATGCGGCCCTGGTGGAATTCATCGCCAAAACACTGGGCGTGCCGCGTCGCCAGGTGACACTCGTGGCGGGTGACACGTCGCGCCGTAAGCGATTGAGGGTGGAAGGGGTTGATGCGGCGGCGGCCGAGGCTGTTATCTCTGGTGGACCGTGAGGCCACGCATGCTCCGCCTGTTCGCCTTCCTGATGATGCTGCTGGCCTCGCCGGGCGTGTTCGCGCAGGACGAAGGTCCGCGGGGCATCCACGCCACGGAGGCCGTCGTCACGGACGCCGCGCTCGTGCCCCACGCCCGCCCCGCCATCGTCGCGGGCGAGCTGAAGACGCAGCGCTTCGTCATCCTGCACACCGCGAAGGCGGCGGGCGCGGCCCGCGCGCTGGCCGAGCAGATTGAAGGCGTGCGGGACACCTTCGGCGCGATGCTGGGGCGCGACTGGCCGGGCACCACCGAAATCCGCCTGGGCGTGGGCCGCCAGGAATTCGAAGCGCTGGCGCTCCCCGGTGGCAAGCCTCCGGGCTGGGCCGTGGCGCTCGCCTACCCCGGGCATCAAATCATCCTGCTGGACGCGCTCAGCCTGAGCGACACGGAGGGGCCCACCACGCTGCGGCACGAGCTGGCGCACGTGGCGCTGGGCCAGCTGGCGAAGGACTGGCCGCGCTGGTTCCAGGAGGGCGTGGCGCAGAACCTCACCGACGAGCGCTACTCCGTCGCCCACTACAGCGCCCTCTTCCGCGCGGTGACGCAGGAGCGCGTCTTCCACTTCGAGGACCTGTCCGACGAGTGGCCGGACGTGCCCGCGGACGTCGAAATCGCCTACGCGCAGAGCGCCGCCTTCGTGGCCTTCCTCACCGGCAAGCACGGCTCGCACGCCATGGGCCTGCTGGTGGACGGCGTGCGCGCGGGTGAGCCCTTCGAGCAGGCCTTCGGCAAGGCCTTCCGCACGTCGCTGCTGCTGGAGGAGCAGGACTGGCGCGAGGGGCTCGCGGCCCGCTACGGCTGGCTGCCGCTCACCACCAGCTCCGCGCTCCTGTGGCTCACCGCCTCCGTGCTGTGCGTGGCCGCCTTCGCGCGCCGGATGCGCCAGAAGGCCGCGCGGATGACGGAGCTGGCCGCGGAGGACGCCGCCGAGGACGCCGCGCTCCGCCTGCTCGCCGCCGCCCGCGCCGCGGGGCCCCTCCCCGTGGACGGCTCCGAGCCGCTGTCCCCCGCCCTCCCGTGGCCGGAATGGCCCGGCGCCACCACGCCCGCGGCCCCGCCCAATCCTTCCGCCCCCAGCCAGCCGGAAGCCCTGGAGGGCGCGCCGGAAGCCCTGGAGTCGGGCGCGGGCCATCCGGAAGGCCCGGACGGTCCGGACATGGAGGACGAGGAGCCGGAGGCCTCCAGCGGCGAGTACGAGCTGGACGGCGAGGCCCCGTCGGGCCGCCCGCCCAAGCCGACGCTCCACTGAGAGGCGCGGCGTGCCCAGGCAGGGAAGGTTCTTCCCCTGCCCCCAGCCTTTCAACATCCGCCCCGTAGGATTTACGTCCTCCGGCCACCCTCCAGGGCGGGCTCGTTGCCCAAATGGGCGGATTCACTGGGAACCAGCAACCGTCTGGCGTTGGCAAAGCCCTTGCTATGTCTTTGTTCGCGATGCGGACGACAACGGACATGGCGGCGGAGCGGGGACGGAAGAAGGCCGGGGCAGCCCGGGTCTTCAGCAAGCAGCCGGAGCGCATCGCGGCCCTGTGGCGGCGGATGCGGCTGGCGGCGCACGAAGGCCAGGGCGTGCCGGGCGCAAGCCTGCTGGACGGACTGGTGGAGCCCTTCGTCCGGGAGCTGGGGCTGACGCTGGAGGGCGTGGAGTCCAGCCCCTGGAGCCGCACCCGCGCGGTGCTGCGCCTGGCGCCGGAGCGTGGCGCGCGGGCCCTGCACGACGAGTTCGCACTGCTGCGGCGGTGCCTGGTGGACGCCCTGGAGGTCCTGGGCGGTGGGGACACGGAGCGCCAGCGCATCAACCGCGCGATTGACGAGGCCGTGGACAGCGCGGTGGCGCTGCTCCAGCGGATGGCGGACCCGAAGGCGGATGGGCCCCGGGTGCCATTCGGCGGTCTGGTGGTGGAGTACTTCGAGCGGCCGTCGCACGCGCGCAAGGCCCCCATGGGCCGCCGCGACGAGCGGTCCGCCATGCATTGAGCAGGCTTTCACGGCGCGAGGAAGGCGCCAGGGTTTGGTTGTAACGGTTTGTCGATCCGTCCGGCTTGACACTCCTCAACGAGGAAGGGTCCGGGGGCTGGCGGGAGGGTGCGCTGTCATGGATGGGGGTCCGTGACGCGCCTTGAGGGAGCGTGTTCCTGCTCGGGGGAGCGGTGAGCGCGCACACAGGTTCGAACGCTGGAACGCGTGGATGGGGGTCCGCGCGCTCCGCCGGTCGGACGGATCGGCATGTTTTGTCGGGGGGATTGGGGATGGGGCAGCGGGAGGGCGCCTACGGGGGTGGGCGCTCTCCCGCATTTTTTCGTGCTCAGTGCGCGTCCGCCCAGCTCTTCCCCGCGCCCACGTCCACCTTGAGCGGCACCTTCAGCTCGGCGACGGACGCCATGCTCTTCACGGCCAGCGCCTTCACGGCCTCCACCTCCGCGTCCGGCGCCTCGAAGAGCAGTTCGTCGTGCACCTGGAGGAGCACGCGCGTCTTCAGCTTCTGCTCCCGGAGCGCGGCGTCCACGGCCAGCATGGCCTTCTTCATCAGGTCCGCGGCGGTGCCCTGGATGGGCATGTTGATGGCGGCGCGCTCGGCGGCCTGGGCCACCGCCCGGTTCTTGGAGAGCAGGTCCCCCATCAGGCGGCGGCGGCCGTAGAGCGTCTCCACGTAGCCCACCTTGCGCGCCTTCTCCACGGTGTCCTCCAGGTACTGGCGGATGCCCGCGTACCGGGTGAAGTACCGCTCGATGACGTCGCGCGCGTTCTCCTGGGAGATGCCCAGGCGCGTGGACAGGCCGTGCGCGGACAGGCCGTAGGCGATGCCGAAGTTCACCATCTTCGCCACGCGGCGCTGCTCGCGGTCCACGTCCTTGGGGGCCACGCCGAAGACTTCCGCCGCCGTGCGGCTGTGGATGTCCTCGTCATTGCGGAAGGCGTCGATGAGGACCGGGTCCTCCGCGATGTGCGCCAGCAGCCGCAGCTCAATCTGCGAGTAGTCCGCGCTCACCAGCTGGTGCCCCGCGTCGGCCACGAAGGCGCGGCGGATTTCACGCCCCAGCTCCGTGCGGACGGGGATGTTCTGCAGGTTCGGGTCGGACGAGGACAGCCGGCCGGTGGCGGTGGCCGCCTGGTGGTACGTAGTGTGGATGCGCCCGTCCTTCGCCACCAGCGTGGGCAGCGTGTCCAGGTAGGTGCTCTTGAGCTTGGACAGGCCCCGGTACTCGATGAGCGCGCGCGCGAGCACGCTGTTGTGCTCCTCGGCCAGCTTCTCCAGCACCTCCTGGTCCGTGGACGGGCCCGTCTTGCCGCGCTTGAGGATGGGCAGCTTCTGCTCCTCGTAGAGCACCTGCGCCAGCTGCGGATTGGAGCCCAGGTTGAAGACGTGGCCCGCGGCCTGGTGGCACTCGGCCTCCTTCGTCTTCACCTCCACGTCCACGCGTTCGGACGTGCGGCCCAGCTCCACCACGTCCAGCTTCACGCCCTCGCGCTCCATCCGCGCGAGCACGGGCAACAGCGGCAGCTCCAGCGTGCGAGCCAGCTCCGAGAGTCCGCCCAGCTCCAGCTCCTTCCACAGCTCCGGAGCCATCCTGCGCGCCGCGTCCGCGCGCACCGCGTACGCCGCGGCCACCTCTTCCGGCCCGTGGTCCGCCAGCGGCCGCCCCTTCTTGCCCTCCACCGACGCGGGCAGCGCGGGCAGCTCTGAACGCAGCCGTTCGCGCGCCAGGTCCGCCAGCGCGTGCTCCCGGCGCGACGGGTTGAGCAGGTAGCTCAAGAGCTCCACGTCGTCCTGGGCGCCCTCCAGCGTCAGGCCTTCATGGGCCAGCACCAGCGTGAGCGCCTTGAGGTCGTGGCCGCCCTTCTTCACCGCCGCGTCCGAAATCACGTCCTTCATCACCGCGGTGAAGGCCGCCACCGGCACCTGCGTGGCGCCCAGCTGCTGATGCCTCAGCGGCACGTAGCGAGTGGAGCCATCCGGCAGCGCCACGCCCATGCCCACCAGCGGCGCCGCGAAGGGCATGCCCTCGTAGGCGGGCACCAGGGTGAGGGCCCCGGCCGCCTTCGCCGCGTCGGCCAGCGCCTTCAGCTCCGCCTCGGTGGTGACCAGCGTGGTGGTGGTGGCGAGCGGCGCCACGTCCGGACGCGCCGGGGCCTCCTCCGCGGGCAGGTCGCGCAGGAGCGCGAAGAACTCCAGCTCCGTGAACAGGTCCCGCGCACGCGTGGCGTCCGGCGCACGGCGGACCAGGTCCTCCAGCTTCACGCCCAGGGGCAGCCCGGTGTTGAAGGTGACGAGTTGCTTGGCGCGCGCCAGGCTCTCGCGGTGGGACTCCAGCGCCGCGCGGATCTTCGGCTTCTTCACTTCCTCCACGCGCGCGAGCAGCGTCTCCACGTCGCCGAACTGGTGGAGCAACTCCACCGCCGTCTTGTCGCCCACGCCGGGTACCTTGGCGACGTTGTCCACCGCGTCGCCCACCAGGGCCAGGAAGTCGCGCACCTGCTTGGGCAGGATGCCCATCTTCTCCTGCACGTCCGCGATGCCGATGCGCTTGTTCTTCGCGGGGTCGAAGAGGGTGATGTCCTCGTCGACAATCTGCATGAAGTCCTTGTCGCTGGTGACGACCAGGACCTGGAAGCCCTCCGCCTTCGCTTGCAGCGCCAGCGTGCCGATGACGTCGTCCGCCTCCCAGCCCTCCGCGTCCAGCGAGGCCAGGTTCAGCACGTCCCCCACCTTGCGGATGAGCGGGAACTGGGGCGTCAGGTCCTCCGGCGCCGCCTTGCGGTTCGCCTTGTACGTGGGGTCGATCTTCTGACGCTCCACGCGGCCGGACTTGTCGAACGCGAGCGCCACGTGCGTGGGCTTCAGCTCCTGCAGGGCCTTGAGCACCATGCGGGTGAAGCCCAGCACCGCGTTCGTGGGCACCCCCTTGCTCGTCGTGAGCGGGGGGATGGCGTGGTAGGCGCGGAAGATGAAGCCAGACGCGTCGAAGAGCGCCAGGCGGCGCTCGGAGCGCGGGGGGCTGGTGTCGGCCATCCCCCGTCCCTAGCGCGCCTACCGCTGTCTGTCCACGAAGCCCCGCACCGGAGCGCCGCTCAGCGGCACTTCAGCTCGGCCTTCTTCGTGGCCATCTGTTCGGCGATGCCGTCACCCGGCACGGCGTAGTCCTCCACTGCCTGGAAGTCCGAGCAGCTGCCCACGCTGTTCAACGCGTTCTGCGCCTGCGTGGAGCAGAACGCCACCACGCGGTTCAGGTTCGTGTTGCCCTTGTAGAAGTCGAAGCCCATCTTCCAGATGCGGCAGCCGCGGCGGCGGTCCTCGCGGTCGGCGAAGTGCTTGCCACGCAGGTAGGCGGAGGCCGCCAGGTCCTGGAACATGTTCTTCCGGTAGAAGGACAGGTGCGACTCCGCCAGCTCCGCCATGATGCGCTTGTCCGTCGCCAGTGCGTCCTTGAACGGCGCCACCGCGCGCTCGGGGTCTTCGTTGGTGATGTTGCTCCCGCCCGTCTTGAAGAGCTGATCCACGTTGGACACGTCGCGGATGAGGTCGTCCGCGAGCTGGTGGTACTGCGCCTGGTCTTCCTTCGAGCGCAGCTTCTGCAGCGTCGCCATGGCCTCGCTGCCACGGCCGGCCCAGTAGTCCATCATCGCCGCCTGGATGAGCTTCGGGGCGTAGCGCTTGGCGAACATGGCGCGCACCTCGCTGGCCTGATCCACGCCCAGACCGTCCTCCTGGAGGATGTCGGACACGGGGCACGTCCACGGCTGCGCGTTCCGGTCCACGCGCTGGCGGGCCACCAGGAACTTCACGAACATGGTGTCCTTGGGGCGCCACTCGTTCTTGCGCAGACCGCCCTCCAGGCGGAGCGTCTGACCGATGGGCGGCTCCATGTCCTCCTTGCTCTGCTTCTGGCACCACACTTCCATGTACTGCTGGCAGCGCTGGACCGCGGGACCCCACTGCGAGTTGTTCAAGTAGCGATTGCAGTCGAACTTCGCGCGATCCACGAACTGCTCGGCCGTCTCCTTCGCCTTGGAGCGGGCGCGGCGGAAGTACTCGCTCTCCTTCGGAATCTTGCGGAGGTACTCCAGGGCGTCCTTCTCGCGGTTGAGCTCGATGGACTTCTTCGCGGCCTCGAAGTTGTCGAAGGCCTCCTTCTCCAGCTTGATGCGCCGCACGAGGGTGTTCGCCTCGGCGTTGATGGGGTCCATGTCCAGCGCCTGCTCGCACGCCTTCTCGGCGCGGCCCCAGTCCGGAGCCCCCGTCTCGTTGGAGGCGTAGGAGCGGCACTCGCTGAGGAACTCCTGCACCTGCTGCGCGGGATCCAGCGGCGCGGCGGGCCCCGTCGGCTGCGTCTTCTGCGGCGCCCCGACGGAGGACTTCACCACCGCCGCCACCGCGAGCAGCGCCACCACGCCGCCCGCGATCACCATCAGCTTGCGCTTATTGCCCGACTCGGGCGACGCCCGGCCGCCACGACGTGCCGGCGCCGCGCCCGTGCCAGGACGGCGCGCGGGCGTCTCGGCGGCCTCGTAGGTCATCTCCACCACGCCGAACTGGAGGATGTCCCCGGGCTGCAGGTCGACGAACTCCTCGCCCAGCAATTCGCCGTTGAGCAGGGTGCCGTTCGCGCTGCCCAGGTCGCGCGCGAGCACGCCCGTGCCCTCGCGCTTCACCTCCGCGTGCTTCCGGCTCACGGAGTCGTCATCCAGGACGACCACCGCCGGAGGCGCCCGGCCCACCAGCAACGTGCCGTTGATGGGATAGGACTTCCCCGCCCATGGCCCCGTCATGCCCTTGAGCACCGGACCCGAACCCGCGCCCGCCGCCGCGGCACCCGCACCCGCGGGCGTGGAGCGAGCGGGCCGCTTCGCCAGCGCGCCTTCGGGCTTCGCGGCGCCGTTCTGCGTGGCCTTGGCGCGGATGCTGGGCATGGCGCGCGTGCCCTTCACGGGCGCGTCCGAGAGCGTCGCCGGATCGCCGGGCGGAGGTGTGGCCGCGCGGCGCCCGCTGGTGCTCCGGGCATTGCCCTTGAGCTTCATCTCGTAGTCGCCCAGCAGCACCTGCGAGGCCGGCGTCAGCGCCGTGGGCCCCTCGATGCGCTCGCCGTCCACGAAGGTGCCGTTCTGGCTGCCTCCGTCCTCGACGTAGACGGTGCCGCCCTCCACGTAGACGCGCGCGTGCTGCCGCGACACGCCGCCTTCCGTGAGGACCAGGTCATTGCCTTGCTGGCGGCCAATCTTCAGCTCGCCCGCGACTTCGTGCTCGTGCTCAGTGCCGTCAGGGTGACGGACGACCAGGGTAGGCATGGGCGCGTCAGTCCTCGCGGAAGATACTCATGTTCACGGGGATGCCCTTGCGCTGGAGCTCGTCGTAGAACTTCGGGACGAAGCCTGACGCCACGTAGCGTCCGCGCACCTTGTGGTCCTCGGTGAAGCCGTCCTGCTTGTAATAGAAGATGTCCTGCAGGGTCACGATGTCGACCTCCATGCCGGACACCTCGGTGATGAAGCAGATCTTGCGAGAACCGTCGGAGAAGCGCGTCTGCTGCACGATGAGGTGCACGGCGCTGGCGATCTGCTCGCGGATGGCCTTCACCGGCAGCTCCATGCCGGACATGAGCACCATCGTCTCCAGCCGGGCAATCGCGTCACGCGGCGTGTTCGCGTGCAGCGTGGTGAGCGAACCGTCGTGGCCGGTGTTCATGGCCTGGAGCATGTCCAGCGTCTCGCCGGAGCGGCACTCGCCCACGACGATGCGGTCCGGCCGCATGCGCAGGCAGTTCTTCACCAGCTCGCGGATGGTGATGGCGCCCTTGCCTTCCAGGTTGGGCGGGCGGCTCTCCAGCTGCACCCAGTGGTCCTGCGGCAGCTGAAGCTCCGCCGCGTCCTCCACCGTGATGATGCGCTCACCCTCCGGGATGAACGAGCTGATGATGTTCAGCGTCGTCGTCTTCCCAGAGCCCGTGCCGCCGGAGATGACGATGTTGCGCCGGGCCGTCACGCACATCTCCAGGAACTCGGCCATCTGCGCGGTGACGGTCTTGTATTTGATGAGGTCCTGAATCTTCAGCGCATCCTTCTTGAACTTGCGGATGGTGATGCAGGGACCCTTGAGCGCCAGCGGCGGGATGATGGCGTTCACGCGGCTGCCGTCCTTGAGGCGCGCGTCCACCAGCGGGCTGGATTCGTCGATGCGGCGGCCAATGGGCGCCACGATGCGCTCGATGACGCCGAGCACCGCCTGGTTGGAGGAGAACGTCTTCTCCGACAGGGTCAGCTTGCCCTTGCGCTCGATGTAGATCTGGTTGGCGTGGTTCACCATGATCTCGCTGATCTCTTCCGACGCGAGGAACGCTTCCAGGGGCCCCAGGCCCAGCGCCTCGTTGATGACGTCGGTGAGCAGCTCCTCCCGGTCCACGTCCCCGGGAAGCTCCTGGTCCGCCTCCATCTGGTCGATGATGTCCCGGATGGCCTTCTCGGTGCGGCGCCAGAGCTCCTCGTCCCCGAGCCGGTCCATGTCCATGCGGCGCAGGTCGAGGTACTCGATGAGCCGGTCATGGATCTCCTTCTGGAGCCGCGAGTAGCGCTCCAGCCGGGGGTCCACCTTGCGCTTGTTCTTCGCCATGGCCGCGGCCATGGACGCGGGCATGCGGCTGGGAGCCGCGGGGGCGGGCGCGGGCGCCTCCTCCTCCTCGTAGGGCTCCTCCTCTTCGTAGGCCTCTTCCTCGTCGTAGGCCTCTTCGCCCTGCTCCTCGTCGTAGCCCTCGTCAGCGGGCTCGTCGGCAAGCGCCTCGACGTTGAGGATGTAGTCGCCGATGGAGACCTGGTCGGTGGGCTTCAGCACCATCGGCCCGGCGATCTTCTTGCCGTTCACGAAGGTGCCGTTCGTGGACTTCATGTCCACGATGATGAAGCGGCCGTCCTTTTCGACGATGCGGGAGTGGGTCTTGGAGACGTTCCCCTTGGCGAGCACGATGTCGTTGCCAGCAATCCGGCCGATCGTGATCTCGTTCTTGGGGTACTCCCGCTGCTCCGAACCGCCGCCCTTCTCCGTCAGCGTGATGAGAAACATGGGCCGGGATGCTACCAAGCCCTCCTACGACCTCAAAGACTCCTGCGACGCTCGCCCGCCTGCTGCCCGGAAACGGACGGGCCGGCACCCTCCCCCTCTGAAGCAGGGATGGGGCCGGCCCGGATCCGACGTGAGGGCGCTTTTGAGGGCCGTCAGTCGAAGATGTTGAAGTTCACCTCGGAGCGGGCCTGCTTGTAGCGGGTCTTCACGTCCTCGATGATGCTGCGGACCTTGTCCGAGTCCGGGTTCACGATGCGCGGGGTGACGAAGATCACCAGCTCGCGCTTGGTGGTGTCGAACGCGCGGTTCTTGAACAGCTCGCCCACGATGGGGATGTGACCCAGGCCGGGCAGCTTCGCGACGGCCTTCTGCTCGTCGTGGCTGAACACGCCGGACAGCACGATGGTCTCACCGTGGCGCACCGTGACGTTCGTCTTGACCTTGCGGGTGCGGAAGCCGGGGATGGCGGACGAACCACCGAAGGAAACGGACACGGAGGTGTCGATTTCAGAGGCCTCCGCCTCCACTTCCGTCTGGATGTTGCCGTTGCGGTCCGCGGTGGGGCGGATGTTCAGGATGACGCCGTAGGGCTTGTACTCCACCGTGAACTGCGTGTTGGTGATGAGGGGGATGGGCACCTCGCCGCCGGCGAGGAACTCCGCCTTCTCACCGCTGGCGCACACCAGCTTGGGCTGCGCCAGCAGGCGGCCGTAACCGTCGTTGGCCTGGAAGCCGATGCTCAGGTCGGAACCGCCCGTCGCGCTCATGATCAGGCCGGAGACGGCGTCGCCAGAAGGGATGAGCGCCTTGTTCAGCGTCGCGGCGGCGGTCAGCGTGCCGGTGATGTCCGTGGGGTACTTGATGCCGTAGCGGTCGCGGCTGTTGCGGCGGATTTCGACGAACTGGACCTCGGAGAGGATCATCCGCTTGATGCCGACGACGAGCAGGTTCTCCACCTTCTCACCGATGGCCTTGGTGATGAGCTCCGCCTTCTGGAGGTCCTGCTGGCTCTCCACGGAGCCCTCCAGGAAGATGGTCGCGCCCACCACGTTGGCCTGCACGTTCTTCAGGCCCGCCTTCTGGAAGGCCGCGTTCAGGTTCTGCGCGACCAGCTTCTTGGCGTTGGGGGCGATCTTCACGAACGACTTCACGTTCGGGTACAGGCTCACCACCTGCTCGATGCGGTCCGCGTCCTGCGTGGTGTAGGCCTGACCGTCCAGGTAGATGCGGTCACCCACCATGCGCACGGACACGCCTTCGATTTCACCCAGCAGGCGCTTGATTTCGGAGATGACCTCGTTGGGGTCCTGCTTGCGGACCGTCACCAGGTAGCTGATGCGCTGACCCGAGGACTTCCAGACGAGCAGCGTCGTCTTGCCTTCTGCGTTACCGGTGACGAGCAGCTGGCCGGTGCCGAGCGTCTTCACCTCGGCGATGGACGGATCACCCAGCGCGACGCGGCTGAGGCCGGGAATGGTGAGCACCTTCTGGGTACCCACACCCAGGCTGACGGAGCTTCCCTCCTGGGCCAGGGCGGGGGCACTGGCCACCAGGGTGACGAGGGCGCCGAGCGCCAGGGCTTGCGTGAAGCGAGTGGACATCGTGTGAATCCCCTTCTTGCGTGCGCGCGCCCGGCCTGACGGCGCGCTATCCCAGATGTTGTTGCTGCCACCACATGGCCCAGAAAGTCCCGACCGCGATGGAGACGCCGTAGGGGATGTGTCGCACGGGAGCGGGCGAGGTTTCCTCGCGCATCCATTTCATCCGCACCGCCCAGCGACGGGCCACCGCCGCCAGCGTGTCCCAGACGGCCCCCTGCCACAGCAGCGTGACGATGGCCTGCAGCGCGCCCGTAAGCGAGATGAAGGCCGCCGCGGCGAGCACCGTGGGAAAGCCCAGCACGCAGCCCACGCCCGCCATCAGCTTGACGTCACCCCACCCCATGCGCCCGCGCAGCGCACCCGGCACCAGCAGCAGCGCGAGTCCCGCGCCCGCCAGTAGCCCGCTCACCACCCCCGCCTCCAGCCCACCCACCCCTTCGGACACACCGCGCACCCCGAGCCCCAACACGATGAGCGGATAGGTCACGGCGTTCGGGATGAGCCGGCGCAACACGTCGGTCACCACCGCAATCACCAGGGCCACTCCCAGAATCGTCCAAAGCGCGAGCTGAGCAGGTGTCATTCGGCACCTGCTCCCATGGGGAGCAGGCGACCCCCATCAAACAATGGAGGCCCCAAGCCCGTCAAATCCTGAACAAGGCCATCGCACCGTGGGGCCCCGCGTCATGCCGGCTTCAGTGGATGACGAGGCGGATCTTCTCGCTGCAGATGAAGTACTCGTCCCCGTCCTCGACCTTGCGGCGCTTGATGCGCTGCTTGTTGAACCAGGTCCCGTTCGAGGAGCCGAGGTCTTCGATGTAGAAGTCGCCGCCGTCGCGGGCGATGACGGCGTGCTCGCGCGACACCTTGCCGGAGTTGATGACGAAGTCGCAGTGCTTGCCACGGCCGATGACGTACCGGTCCTTGACGATCTTCTCCTCTTCGCCGGACTCCAGGACGAGGTAGAGCGCGGCGCCCTCCTCCTCGTCCGGCTCCTCCATCGGCTCTTCTTCGGCCTCCTCGGGAGGCTCGTCCTGCATGTCGTCGAGCGGCGGCTCCTCCTGCTCCGGCAGGGGATCCTCCTCGTCCTCGATCATGTCGTCCGCGGAGGGCGGGGGCGGCTCGTTCTTGCCCTTGATGAGCCGCTCCAGCTCGGCGGCCGTCTCCAGGACGCGCTCGGCGACCTCGCGGCGCACCGGATCATTGTCCAGCCCGTTGGAGGACGGACGCTCCTCCACATTGCGCGCGGCGGCGCGTGCGGGCGGCGGCGCGGGGGCCAGCACCGGTGGAGCGCCCTTGGCGGCGGCAGGAGGCGGCGCGGCGGCAGGACGCGCGGCCGGGGCGGGCGTGGCGGCCGGCACCGCCGCCACGACAGGCTCGCCCTTCGTCCTCACGTCGATGAAGCCGTTGAGACGCGCGAACATGAACAACGCCTGGTTGATGAGCGCGTCGCGATCCGAGCCCATCTGCTGGGCCATCTCTTCGTACGTCTCCCACAGGTGCTCGGCGATGCCGACCTTGCGTGCGGGACGGGAGTTCTGATCGATCATCGGTCTTGGCTCGGGAAATGCTGGACGTGGGGAACGATAGCAGAGCCGCTCGGGCGCGCCCAGTTACTGGAACGCCCGGAGATACGTGAGGTTGTCCAGATTGTCGGTGATCGACTCCAGGGCCACCTGGAGCACGCCGTCCGCGGAGGGGTACGCGACGTAGGCGAGGCTGGCCCCCGCCACGTCCGTGGCCACCACGGAAGCAGGCAGGGTGTAGACCGCCAGACCGCTCGACTGGCTGGTGTCCACGCCGAACACGTAGCGGCGGAAGCGCGGCAGCAGCGTCACCACGTAGCGGTCACCCGCCGCCAGCCGGCTCCCCGCGCCGATGGTCGGCGTCATCGTGAGCGACAACGGCGCGGGCACGTAGGTGGTGGGCGACTTGGGCGGCTCCAGGCCCAGGTCGAAGCCGTCCGGGTGGTAGTAGTAGTCCAGGAAGGTGGAGACCGTGTACGTCTCGTTGACGTTCAGCCGCTGCAGGTACGTGTCGCTGGTCTCCGCGCCTGCATAGAGCACGAAGGGCTTCACGTTCGGGCCCGCGCGCACGGTGAACAACGGATACGAGGCACAGGGCTCCGCCGCGGCGGCGACCGCGGGGTCGGACAGGTCCGGGAAGAGCCGAGTGAGGCCATTGCCCTGATCCTCCAGGCGCAGGATGGGGATGACCGCCGCGCAGGCGCCCGCGTTGTTCGCCAGGATGATGGAGTCGCCGGCACTCACGCCGCGGGCCGTCGCCAGGGTCGTCTCGACGAGGAGCGGAGGATCCTCCTGGGTCAGGTCGCGTGAGAGGCCGACCAGTCCGGGCAGCACGCCCTGGAAGACGAAGCGGTACGTCCCGTTGGGCACCGAGCCGTTGCAGAGAAACGCGGTGACGTTGGTCGAATCCGTCGCCTGGGGGCAGCCGGGCTGGACCACGGTGATGCCCTGGAACTGGTCCGTGCGCGCCAGCTCGTTGTTGTCACGCAGCTCCGCGACCACCGACGAGTTCAGCGGCGTGTTGTTGGAGTTGCGGTCCAGGTTGAACGGGCGCCGCTCGTCCGCGCGGAACAGGGTGATCCGCCCGTCGGACGACGGCATGATGCCCAGGAGCGGGATGGCGGTGAGGTAGGCCACGCTGTCCGCCAGGAGCTCGCGAACCTCCAGACCCGTGCGCAGCGTGAGGCCCGTGGGCAGACCCGCGGACGGCCGCAGGGTCAGCATGGCCGCTCCGGTGATGTCGCGCGCGAGCACTGGCGTCGGGGACGGCTCCTCCACCGGCTTCGGCCCGTTGTCGAGCGCGATGACGCCCTCGCAGTCAGACGAGTTGCACGTCAGCTCATCCAGCACCACGAACACGAAGCGGCCCGCGGGCCAGGACTCGACGCATATCGTCGTCTCGTCCTCCTGGGTCTTCACATCCGTGCCCGGCGGGCAGCTCCCATCCCCGAGCTTGGGCTTCGGCACGCCGTAGCTGGGGTGCGTGGCCACGAGCCGCGCCGGGATGTCCACCAGGTCCGCGTAGTTGGGCACCGCGTAGGGCGCCGGACGCGGCCGCTTGTAGGGAATCTCCACGGAGGCCCCGTCCGCGACGACGCGCACGAGCCGGCTGGTGCCGGACACGTTGCGGATGGCGACCACCAGCGAGTCCACCCGGTCGGCCCGCGCGGGCAGCGTGAGCATGGACATCACCGTGTCCGCCGGCTTGAGGCAGAAGACGGGCAGCGCGGGAGGCAGCGTGGCCGCGTCGAAGCCCTCCGGGCCGGGCAGGTCCTGGCGCATCACCACCCCGCCGCCAAAGGGGCCGCAGAGCTGCTCGGCGGCCTCCGGGCGCGTCTGGAGCGCGTAGTACAGGACGCTCGGGGCGCCCTCCGCCACCGGGGCGTGCGCGGCGAAGGCGGTGATGAGCTGGCCGGTCGCCAGGCGCGTCACCTCGTTGAGGCGCGCGCGGTCCGCGGCCACCACGGAGATTCCGCGGCCGCCGGAGCTGCGCGCGTAGATGTACGGGCCGGACACGTCCTCGCCCTTGTCGTTGTAGCCCACGTCGCGGGTGAGCGAGTCGGGCCGGGCGATGACGGGGATGGCCAGGGGCTCCAGCGGATTGGGCGCGGGGATGAACTCACGCGGCGTGCGCGTCAGGTCCAGCACGCGCAGCTCATCCCGGTCCTGGGAGGTGACGAAGACGAGCTGGTTGGAGAGCACCACGTCGTACGTGCCGGACAGACCGGCGGCGCCCGCGGTGGAGGTGGTGTCGGAGCAGGCGAGCGCGAGGCTCGCGCCGCTCAGCAACAGGGCAGCAAGAAAGCCGCGCTTCAAGGTCAATTCTCCTGGCACACGCTGGTGCCCTGGTTCGGATCGCGCTGCTGCTGGATGCCCAGCTTCGCCACCACCCGCGCGTCCTGGGGACGCGACAGGTCGGGGATGTCCACGATGGCCACCTGGCTGTCACCGAAGTTGGTCACGAACAGCCGCGCCGCGTTCGTCCCGGCGGGGTTGTCCACCGTCAGCCCGAAGGCCTGCGACGGGTTGCTGGTCTGGTTGAGTTCGTTGACGAGCGGCACCTGCGCCACGACCTGCCCGAGCGCCTCGTCGTAGAGGGACACCGCGCTGTCGCCGGTGCTCGTCACCGCGATGATGTGGGTGTCCGCGTTGGACGTGCCCGGAGTCCGCGAGATGATCTGCATGTCGCTCACGCCGTCGGGCATGGGCACCGCGGAGACCACCCGGAAGAAGGGCTGGGTGGCGGCGGTGCCCGGCACCGCGTCGTATTCGAAGTCGAGGGTGAGCAGCGTGTCCGGACCGCGCGCCAGCATGTACAGCCGCTCGCGCACGAAGTTCGGACGCGCCGCCAGCTCCGCCGGCGTCACCGGACGGGGCACCACGCGCGCCGCGCGCGCCTCGCGGATGCGGTACTCCGACTGCAGCGAGGGCTCCAGGATGGTGCCGGGGTCGTTCTTGTCCACCAGCCGCAGCACGTAGTTGCCGGCCACGGTGCCGCTGATGCCGGCCACGAAGTTGCGGCCCGTCACGTAGAGGTAGCCCGCGCCCACCGTCACCGAATCCGAGCCGCCGTAGAGGTAGCCCTCGGGAGACAGCGAGATGAAGCCCAGCGAGTCCCGCGTGGGGTTGTCCAGCTTCAGCGTGGCCAGGTAGCTCTCGAAGTTGGTGCTGGACTTGGCGGGCGAGTCCGCCGCCTCCGAGTGCGTCACATACAGGTTGCCGCTCGCCTCATCCACCGTCACGCCGATGGGCGACGGAGCGCGGGGCAAGCCCGGCCGGCCCTCGTCACTGAGGGACGACGGGATGTCCTCGGTGAGCGACAGCGCGCCGTTGCGGCAGTCCACGCCGCCCTGCACGCAGGTGAGCACCGGAGCGCCGTTGGCCTCCAGGCTCACGTCCACCGCGTTCAGGTTGTTGCCCTCCGCACGCGAGGGCACGAACAGGCGTGGCAGACCCGTGGCCGGGTTCACCCACATGGCCAGCTCACCCGCGAAGCTGCGGATCTGCACGAGCGACTCGTCCGCGGAGGACAGGTCCTCGAAGGCGAGCGAGGCGTCCGGGGGCACGCTGCCCAGGTGGGGCACCATGACGGTCTGCCCGTCCACCTGCGTGCTCAGCGTGTCCAGGTTCAGTGCCACCACCGAACCGGAGTCGTAGCAGTTGTCGAAGTTGGCGTTCGCGACGAACAGATAGCCGTTGCTCGCGGATGGCCCGCCCGCCGCTGGAGGGCGCCAGAACGCCACCCCGCTGGGGTAGACAAAGCGGGTGGACGGAGGCGGGTTCGGTTCGGATTCAATCGAACACGCACCGAGGAGCAGCAGCGCGGGGGTCAGGAAGTAGAGGCGCATCAGAGGGGGGCGGAGTGTAGGAACGCGGCCCTGCGCCGGGCAACTGAATAGGGGGGCCACTATTCCCGGTCGCCTTCCCGCCGACATCCGCCCCCGTCCGGAAGGCGTGCGCCGCCCCCCTGGTGGGGGAACGGGCACGCTCCGGCGGTGAAGCGGCGGCCAGGCTCAGGCAGCGGCGGTCTCGGCCTGGATCTTGGAAAAGTCCGCCACCTGGTTGAACAGGGCGCCAATCTCCGTGAGGAACCGGATGCGGTTCTCCCGCAGGTCCTTGTCCTCGGCCATCACCATCACCTTGTCGAAGAAGGTGTCCACGGCGGGCTTCAGGCCGGTGATCTCCTTGAGCGCGCCGGCGAAGTCGTCCGCGCGCACGTGCGCGCCCACCTTGTCGCGCGCCTGGGTGAAGGCGGTGTGGAGGTTCTTCTCCGGCTCGTCCGTGAAGCGCTGCGGGTTGGTCTGCCCACCGGCCACGTCCTTGCCCTGCTTCTCCACGATGTTGACCACGCGCTTGAACGCCGCCGCCAGAGGCTGGAAGTCCGAGTGGCCCACGAGCAAGCTCAGGGCCTCCAGGCGCTTCTTCGCCGCCACGAGGTCATCGAAGCCCACGGCCAGCACCGCCTCGACGACGTCGGTGCGGTGCTGCTCGCCCCACAGCGCCTTGAGGCGGCCGCGGAAGAACTCCAGCACCTGCTCGCGCGGGGCTGCTTCCCCCGGCTTGCGCTTCACGTTGGCCAGCTTGGGGGCCAGCAGGCGCAGCGCCTCGTCCACCGCGGCGGAGAGGCTGAAGCGGTAGCCACGCCCCAGCACGATGCGGATGATGGACAGGCACGCGCGGCGCAGCGCGAACGGATCCGCCGCGCCCGACGGCGCCTTGCCAATGGCGAAGATGCCGCACAGCGAGTCCAGGCGGTCCGCCAGGCCGATGAGCGCGCCCGCGTCCTGGGACGGCAGCGCGTCCTCGGCGCCGCGGGGCAGGTAGTGCTCGAAGATGGCCAGCGCCACCGCGTCGGGCTCGCCGCCTGCTCTCGCGTACTCGCGGCCCATCACGCCCTGGAGCTCCGGGAACTCGCCCACCATGCCGGTGACGAGGTCCGCCTTGGACAGCGTGGCGGCGCGCTCCACCGTGGCCGCCTCCCCTGCCCTGCCCGTGGCCTGGGCCAGCCAGCCCGCCAGCGAGCGGAAGCGCTCCACCTTCTCCAGGTACGTGCCCAGCTGGCCCTGCCACACCACGCGGCCCAGCTTCTCCACACGGTCGGCCAGCGGCGTGCGGCGGTCCTCGTCGAAGAAGAAGCGCCCGTCCGCGAGCCGCGCGCGCAGCACGCGTTCGTAGCCACGCAGGGACAGCTGCGCGTCGCGCACCGGCGTGTTGGACACGGCGATGAAGCGCGGCAGCAGCTTCCGCTGCCCGTCCAACAGAGAGAAGTAGCGCTGGTGGCTCTTCATCTCCTGCACCAGCACCTCCGACGGCAGGTCCAGGTGGCGCGCGTCGAAGCTGCCCACCACGGGGCTCGGCAGCTCCACCAGGTTCGTCACCTGGTCCACCAGGCCCTCGTCCTCCATGAGCTGCCCGCCTGCCGCCGTCGCCGCGGCGTGCAGCTTCTCCACGAGCGACGCGCGGCGCTTGCCGATGTCCGCCAGCACGTGCGCCTTCTCCAGCGCGGACTCGTAGTCCGCGGGCGCCTTCAGCGTGATGGGACCCGGCGCGAGGAAGCGGTGGCCGTAGGTCGCCCGTCCGCTCTTCACGTCGCCGAGCACCACCGCCAGCTCCATGTCGCCCAACAGCGCTACCAGCCACTGCACCGGGCGCGCGAAGGACGTGTCCACGTCACCCCAGCGCATGGACTTCTTGAAGTTGATGCCGTGCACCGCGGAGTTCAGCGCATCCTGGAGGATGGCGTCCGCTGGGCGTCCCTTCTCTTCCACGCGCGCGGACACGTACTCGCCCTTGGCCGTCGTCGTGCGGCCGAGCGCGTCCACGGACAGCTTGAGCCCTTCGGCGAACTTCTCCGCCGCCTTGGTGGGCTTGCCCTGCGCGTCGAAGGCGGCCTTGGCACTGGGCCCCAGGACTTCCTTCGTCACGTCCTCGCCCGAGTCCGCCACGTCGCGAACGAGGACGGCCAGCCGGCGCGGCGTTCCGAAGGTGCGCACATCACCGTGCTTCAAGCGCGCGTCGGCCATGCGCTCGGTGAGCACGCGCTTCAGGTCCTCCAGCGCGGGCACGATGAACGACGCCGGGATCTCCTCGGCACCGATTTCCAGGAGCAGGTCACGAGCCACGGGCCACCTCCGTCTTCTCCTTCTTCTCCACGGGCTTGTTGAGCTGCACCGTCTTCCAGTAGTCGCTGGCGGGCTTGCCCTCCAACACCGGCGGCTGCTCGCCCACCGTCCACGGCGTCTTCGTCAGCGGGAAGCCCAGCCGCTCGCGCATCTGCAGGTAGCCCTCCGCGCACAGGCGCGCGTTGTCACGCACGCGCTTGATGAAGCTGGCGCGCTCGGTGACGGAGATGGAGCCACGCGCATCCAGCAGGTTGAACGTGTGCGAGCACTTGAGCGCGAAGTCGTACGCGGGCAGCGGCAGGTGGCGCTCGATGAGCCGCTTGCACTCCTTCTCGTACGCGTCGAACAGCGTGAAGAGCATCTGCGGGTCGGACTCGTGGAGGGCGTACTTGCTCATCTCCACCTCGTTCGCGTGGAAGATCTCGCGGTACTTCACGCCCTTGACCCACTCGATGTCGAAGACGCTCTCCACGTTCTGGAGATACCTGGCCAGGCGTTCCAGCCCGTACGTCAGCTCCGCGGCCACGGGGCGGCAGTCGAAGCCGCCGCACTGCTGGAAGTAGGTGAACTGCGTCACCTCCTCGCCGTCGCACCACACCTCCCATCCCAGGCCCCAGGCGCCCAGCGTGGGCGACTCCCAGTCGTCCTCGACGAAGCGGATGTCGTGCTCCAGCGGGTCCAGGCCGATCTTCCGCAGCGACTCCAGGTACAGCTCCTGGACGTTCTTGGGCGCGGGCTTGAGGATGACCTGGAACTGGTGGTGCTGGAACAGGCGGTTCGGGTTCTCACCGAAGCGGCCGTCGGCGGGGCGCCGCGAGGGCTGCACGTAGGCGACGTTCCACGGCTCGGGACCGAGCGCGCGCAGGAACGTGTAGGGGGCCATCGTGCCCGCGCCGACTTCCGTGTCGTACGACTGGGTGACGATGCATCCCTTGTCGGCCCAGTGCTTCTGGAGCGTGAGGATGAGGTCCTGGAAATACATGTTGGCGAGTCCTTCTCGCAGTGCGTCGAAGGCGAAGGCGGAACGCGGCGGACCCTAGTGAGGGGGTCCAGGAGCGTCAAGGACGGCGGTCAGTCCGAGTAGGCCGGGAGGTCGGCCAGTCGAATCTGCAGCTTCGTCACTTCTCCGGGGCGGATGGGAGCGGACAACAGCTTGCTCGTACCGCCGGGGTCCTGCGGGTCCACCACGCGCAAACGGTACGTCCCGATGGGCAGGGGGAACTTGATCAGCGGGGACGTGCCCAGCTGCGTGGCGCCGTCGAACACCGCCGCGTTCTTCGGCACCGTGTAGAGCGTCAGCCAGCCCAGGCCCGCCTTCGCCGCGCCCTTCGAGGTGGTCGTGTCGAGCACCTCCGGGTTCTCCACCTGCGTGACGGTGGTGACGGGCTCCGGGGGCCGCTCCGAGGGCTCGGGCTTCGCGGGGCGCGGCTCCACCTTCGCCACCGCGGGCGCTTCCGTCGTGGCGGCAGGCTTCGTCTTGCGTCCCCCCTTGCCGGCGGGGGCCTTCTTCGTGTCGACGGGCGTCGCGTCCACCACCGGTTCGGGCGTGGGCGGCGGCTCCACCACCGGTTCGGGCTCGGGGGTGGTCTTCTGGACGAAGCCCGGCGGAGGACCGGAGGGCTTCGGCGGCCACTGTCCGTTCGCGGCGGGGTCCACGGGCGGTGGCGGATCCATCTCCGCCTTCACCCACTGCTTCGCGGAGTCGAACGCCGGCATGAACATGCGGCGCACGGGTTCGAGCGTCGCCAGCCAGACCACGCCACCCAGGATGAGGAGCAGGAACAACCGCATGCCCCAGCCGGAGCCCTCGCGAGCGGGCGGGGTCACGGGGGGCGCTTCAACGGACTCCTCTTCCTCCACCTGGCGTGAGGGCCGCGTGGTGCCGCGCACCGGACGGGCCTTGAAGCGTTGGGTCTGGAGCTCGCTGGGCGGATCCATCAGCCCATCGGACTCGGCCGCGTCGCGGGCCTCGGTGGGCTCGGGGCGCGCGCTGGGACGAGCCCGCGAGGGCCGCACGGCGTCAGCGGGAGGACGGATGACCCGGGGAACGGGCGTCCCATCCGAGCCCGAGGGCCGCTGCGCTCGCGGCGTCACGGTGGGAGTGTTGACGCGAGAAGCGCGGGCCTCCACGGCCTCATTGGCGGGACGCGGGGTGGCGCGGGGCGCGGGCGCCGCGGACTCGGTCGCGGTGCGGCGGACGGGCGTGGGCTTGAAGGACGCCGCGACGTCCGCGGCTGGAGCCTCCGCGTGCGGAGACTGCACCTGCGCGGTGGCCGCGGCGGAGGCCTGTTCACCGCCCTCCTCCACCTGGAGCGCACCGGCGGCCTCGCTGACGCGGGCGTCCTCGGCGCGGCTGGCCAGCTCCAGGAGCGTGCGCGTCTTCTGGCGCTTCTCCTCGAAGAGCTCGCCCATGACGGCGGTCATCTGGTCTTCGTCGAACAGCTCGGAGCCCAGCGTGGCCTCGATGGCGCGCCCCATCTCCCGGCAGGTTCCGAAGCGCTGCGTGGCATCGCGAGACAGCGCCTTGAGCACCACTGCTTCCAGGGCCTCCGGCACGGCCGCGTTGAGCGAGCGCGGCGCGGGAATGTCCCCGTCCACGATCTGCATCATCACGGCGGCTTCGCCGGGCGCGTTGAACAGGCGCTGTCCGGCCAGCAGCTCATGGAGCATCACGCCCGTGGAGAACTGGTCGCTGCGGCCATCCAGGTCCTTGTTGCGAACCTGCTCCGGGGACATGTACCCGCTGGTCCCCTTCACGGTGCCCACCTGCGTGCGGCCCAGCTTGCCGCGCGCCTTGGCGATGCCGAAGTCGATCACCTTCACGACGCCGTCGTAGGTGAGCATCACGTTCTTCGGGGACACGTCGCGGTGCACCACCGCCACGGGGCGGCCGGACGGATCCATGAAGTGGTGGGCGTAGTGCAGGCCCAGGCACGTGTCGCGAATCACGCGCGCGCTGAAGCCCAGCGGCAGCGCGTACTTGCGCCGCTCCGCCATCTTCACCACCTGCTCCAGGTTCTGGCCGGGCAGGAACTCCATGGCGAGGTACAGCTCGCCGTCCTCCTCACCCAGGTCGAACACCTGTCCGATGTTCGCGTGCGAGAAAGCCGCGGTGATGCGCGCCTCGTCGAGGAACATCTTGACGAACTGGTCGTCCTTCTTGATGTCGGGGAGGATCTGCTTCACCGCCACGAACTTACGGAAGCCACCGGGGCCGGAGGTGTACGCGAGGAACAACTCCGCCATCCCGCCCATCGAGAGGCGGGTGAGAATCTCGTACTTTCCGATGCGCCGCCCCCGGTCGGGATCGTCTCCGGCGACTCCCTGCGTGCTCATGGCAGGGCGGATGTTACCCGCCATGCCCTCCCAGGTCGATGACCGTCTTTACAGACGGCCCCCCCCCGGCCTCCGGAGCCCGGTGAAAGCGGATTAGGCGCCGAACCGCCGTCGCCGCACGTCGAGCATCCAGCCTTCGAGCGCGGCCACGGCCGACGGTTGTGGCTCCAGAGGCAACACGGAGGCCGCGTCCGCCGCGTCAAGCACCGCGAAGGCGCGCGTCACCTCCCGCTGCCACTGCTCGCTGAGCGCGTCGGCCAGCTCGATGCGCTCACCGCTCCGCTTGCGCTCCACCAGCGTGCGGGCTTCACCAAAGCCATACGGTTCCAGCAGGACGGTGACGTCCGTCTCCACTTCGCCCGTGCGCAGCGCATGCGTTCCGGTGAGCGTGGTGCGCAGGACGTACAGCAACTTCTTCACGGAGCGGAATCCGCTCTTCTCCCATTCGCGGAACTGCCCCTGCGCGAAGCCGCGGTAGTGCCGGTGGATGCGCCGCGACAGCACGGCCCGCACCAGGGGCCGCAGCGCCTCCAGCTCCTCCGGCAGGGCTCGCACGGTGATGGCACCCAGCACGCGCTCGATGTAGTTGCCGTTGCCCTGGAGGATGCCCAGCAGCACGGGCTGCAGCTCGTTGGACGAGTAGTCCACCTCCACGCCCTCCAGCACCTCCAGCCGCTCCGCCGGCACGTGCCGGGGCTGGAGGCCGAGGAGCGCGGCGGTGGGCGCGATGTGGATGGCCTTGAGGTCCAGGTCGCTGTCATGCGACGGGAAACCGTACGCATGCGCGCCAGACAGCGAGATGACCAGGTGCTCGCGCAGGAGGGACTCCGCGTCCAGCACGCGGTCCGCCATGCGTTCCTGATGTTCCGTCACCCTGCCCTTCATTCCGTCCCTCCTTCCAGCGCCGGAGCCTCCGGCGCGTCACGGCCCAGCGGTCCAGGCGTCTTCAAGACCCAGCGCCGAGCCACCTCGTCCCCCACGCGGCGCAGCAACTGGTCCGCGCGGGCGTAGTCCGGATGCTCCGGTAGCTGGCTCTCGCGGTGCGCGGCCTCCAACGCCGGAGCCATCGCCTCGGCGTCGCGCAGCACGTCCTCCAGGGGCACCTGTCCCCCCTTGATGTCGAGCAGCCGCGCCTTCAACGCCCCCGTCGCCTCGAACGTGGGCACACCGTCGCGCAGCCAGCCCGTCGCCAGCGCCACCAGCCGCAGCAGGTTGTACGCGTTCTTCGGCCGCAGCTCCCGAGCGGACGGAGGACGCTGGCCTCCGCCGCGCGCGTACGCCGTGAGCGCCGCGAAGTCGTTCGACGTAAGCAGCCCCTGGTCCCAGAGCGAGCGGTAGAGCTGCTTGACGTAAGTCTTCGCGGCGAGCACCGCGTCCTCGGGCGTGGGCGAGGCACGGGGAGACACGGCGGCCAGACGACGGGCCACCTCGTCCAGGTCCGGCGTGGGCTCCTCGCACAGCCACGCGAGGAGCAGGTCGCGGTGCTCGGCCAGCCGCTGGCTGCGGGTGAGCTTGTCGAGCTGGCTCATGGCGTAGCGCCCGAAGCTGCCGAAGATGGCCTTGGAGACGAACGCCTCGCGCGCCTCCAGCACCCAAGTGCCCAGTTCGTCCACCGCCGTCGCGCCAGGGACGAAGAGGGTCTCCAGCGTGTTCGGATCCGCGCGCAGCGCCTGCTCCACCGTCTTGCGGACCTCCCAGTACGTGGTGCTGCCATCCGCGCTCACCAGGTCCTGCGGTGGCTGCCCCAGGCCCAGCGTCCACGGAAGCGGCAGCGCGAACACACCGCGCACGTCCACGTCGGAGCGCTCATCCGCGAGCCCCCAGGCGTGACTGCCCACGCGCGTCTCCAGCACCACGCATGGTCGCAGCGCGCTCCAGGCCGCCTCGCGCCGCTGGGCGAACTGCACCTGTCCCGTGCGCCGGGGCACCAGCTCGTCGCGCGCGAACCACACCTCGCCCACGCCGACGATCTGCACGTCGAAGCCGCCGTCATGCGCGCGCACCACGCGGCCCACCACGCCCTGGGGGATACGGCGTCCCCCGGACGCCACGCGCTCCACGCGGGTCGTGACCTCGGTGCCATGCGGCAGGGGCACCGACAGCCGGTCAATCTGCTCCAGTCCCCGGACGCGAGCCGGGGCGGAGGAAGAAGCCTCACGGGTGTCGCTCATCGATCCCTCCTGGATGGGATGGTGGGCCACGCAGGACGCAGCGAAGCACGCGAGCCTGACCCGGAACGGCGCTTCCCGTCAGCGCGCGATGCGTCGCGCGGCGGGTAGAGCGGGCAGAAGCCCCTCCACTTCGGATGCAAGGGGGAGCGCCGCCACCGCGCCCAGCTTCGTCACCACGCGGGCCCCCACGCCCGCCGCGAAGGACATCAGCGCGACCAACTCCTCGCGTGTCGCGCCCTCCAGCGAGCTCGCGTCGCCATACCAACGCACCAGGCCGCTCAACATGGCGGACACAAAGCCATCCCCTGCGCCCGTTGTGTCCACCACCGTCACCTGGGGCGCGGGCACGGAGAGGACCTCGCCCCGCCAGAGGAACACTGCGCCGCGAGGTCCCAGCGTCACCACGGGCAGCCGCACGCCCCGCGCGGCCAGGACGTGCAGGGCCGCCTCGGGCGAGTGCTCGCCGGTCGCGAAGTGGATCTCCTCCTCGGACAGCTTCACCACCGTGCACAAAGGCAGCATGCGCCCCAGAAGCGCCTGCAGCTCCTCGGGCTGCGTCCACATGTGAAGCCGCAGGTTCGGATCACAGCTCACCAGCAGCCCAGCCTCACGGGCCAGGGTGAGCATGCGCACCATGGCCTCGCGTGCCTCCGGCAGGAGCAGGGAGTTGGAGCCGCAGTGCAGCACCTTCGCGCGTCGCACGAAGTCGCCGTCCACGTCGGAGTCGTCCAGCAGGAACTCCGCGGACCGCGTCCGGAAGTACGTGAAGCTGCGCTCGCCATGCGCATCCAGTGAGACGAACAGCAGGCCCGTGCGAGCGTGGTCCACCTGTCGCAGGCGACTCACGTCCACGCCGTCCGCCGCCAACCGGTCTCGCAGGAAGTGGCCGAACTCGTCGGAGCCCACCACGCCCACCATCGCCGAGCGCAGGCCCAACCGCGCGAGCCCCACGGAGACATTGGCCGGTGAGCCTCCCGGCGATGGCTTCCAGGCCTCCACGTCCCGCACGCGCGTGGCGCCGCCGGCCACGGGAAGGAAGTCCACCAGCGTTTCGCCGACACACACCACGTCCAGCGGCCCGGCCTCGTGCATGACAGCTCCCCCTGGGGACCGCGTGCTACCCGTCAGTCCAGGCCCACCTGCGCCATGAAGTCCACGCTCTTGAGCTTGCGGCCCACGTGGTGCGCGATGAAGACGTTGAGCAGGCCACGAGCCCGCGCACGGAGGTCCGCGGGCAGCGGCGTGCGTTGACCCTCCTGGAGCGAGCGCAGGCCGGCCAGCAGCGCCACCGGCACCGGCACCGAGTCACGCGCGCGTCCGCCACACGGCTCGCACACCGCGCCACCGTGGCCCTGGTCGAACCGGGGCCGCTCGCCGGGCTGACCGCCACACAGCGAGCAGGAGTCGAACCGGGGCATCAACCCCGCCTGCGCCAGCGCGGCCAGCTCGAACGCGAGCAACGACGTGGGCCCGGCCTCCTTCGCGTCCAGCCGGTGCATGTAGCCCTCCACCAGCTCGAACAGCTCCGGGTGCGGTTCGTGTTCGCGCGTGAGCTCGCGGCACAGTTCCACCGCGTACAGCGCCCGGGCGATGAGCGACAGGTCCTCGCGCGCGGCGTAGAAGCCCGTGACGATGTCCGCCGAATCGATCCGCACCGTACTTCCGCGCGTCTCCACCAGCTGCACGCGCAGCCGCATGAACGGCTCCAGCGCCCCCGCGAACCGGCGCTTGCTCTTGCGTGCGCCCGCGGCGAACGCGGTCAGCTTGCCGTGCTCGCGCGTGAGCAGCGTCACCAGCCGGTCGGACTCACCGTAGTCCACCGTGGACAGCACGAACGCGTCGTCGGCGTACCGCTCCATGATCCCTCGTCAACGCGCCGCGGGAGGCGGAAGCTTCCCGGACAGCACCAGGAACAACCCCGCGCCCAGGAGCACGACCGCCAGGAGGATGGCCAGGATGACGTACGCCCGCTTGCGACGCGCCTTCTCGAGCTGCGCCGGAGAAGGAGCGGGCACCGCCCGGTCCACCTCCTCGTAGCGCAGCGCCGCTTCCTCCGGCGACAGGCCGATGACCTGCGCGTACGCGCGGATGTAGTTCAGCACGAACACGCGCTCGGGCAGCCGCTCCACCTGCCCCGCCTCCAGCGCCGCGACGAGGCTGGGGGGAATCTTCGTCTCCCGGGAGACGTCCTCGCGCGACATGCCGCGAAGCTCGCGCTGCTGGCTGAGGTATTTGCCGAAGTCGACGTGGTCCACGGTCTTTCGGGGCCCCCGCGGCTAGAGGTGGTCCAGCAGTGAGCGGCAATCGTCCTTGAGCACCTGCTCGTTGGACTGGGCCTTGGCCTCGCAGCCCGCGAACGCCTTCTTCGCCTCCTCCACCCGCCCGAGCTTCGCCTGGCACACGCCTTCGCGCTGGTAGGCCTCCGCCACTTCGGGGCACTTCTCACGGTAGTGGGCGAACTGCCGGCACGCCTCCTCCGTCTTGCCCGTCTCGTCGTAGATGATGCCCAGGTTCTTGTAGCCCAGGCAGAAGTCCGGGTTGGTGGTGATGGCGGCCTTGATGTTCTGCACCGCGTTCGCCGTGTCGCCCTTCTTGTAGAGCGCCCAACCCAGGTTCCCCTGCGCGGAGTAGCCGTGGCGGTACTGCATGTCGTTGAGCGACTCCTCGTACAGCTTGATGGCGTCGTCGTAGCGGCCCTGATCCAGGCGCAGGTTGCCCAGGTTGGTGCGCGCGTCGGAGAAGGACGGCCGCAGCGTCAGCGCCTTCTCGTAGTGGGCCGAAGCCTCGTCGAGCCGCCGGAAGGACAGGTGCAGCAGCAGGCCCACCGCGTTGTGGGCCTCCGGGTTGCCCGGGTTCAGCTCCAGCGCCTTCTGGTACTCCGCGAGCGCGTCCTGCACATGGCCGTGCTGCTGCGCCTGCACGCCCAGGTCGTAGTGGATCTCCGAGCCCTGGCGCTCCTTCTCCGTGGGGACGTGCGCACAGCCCGCCGACGCGAGCGCGAACGCTAGGAAGCAGGAGGAAGTGATGCGGAACATGGGTGCCAATCCAGGGTGGGGGTTCAGAACGCGGCCAGGAAGCGGCCCAGGGTGGTGGCGACGTTGCGCTTCTCTTCGGCGCGGGCCTTCACGGCGGGCACGAGCGTGGGCTCCCGGAAGAACACGGGCAGCGTCTTCAGCCACTCGTCCTGCTGCGCGGGGGTCGCGGCACGCCAGTTCGCGTTGTCCATCATGAAGCCCAGCGACTCCACGAACGCGAGCGCGTCGTCCTCGTCCTCCCGCAGCTCATCCGCGGACTGGATGCGCCGGCCGGACACGTACACCGCGCAGTCCCCCGCCTCCACGAGGTACAGGTACACGAAGACGCCCGCGCCCTGCCCGCCGCGCAGCCCCACCACGAAGGCCTGCGCGGGCCCGGCCTGCTTGCCGGGGATGGCCACGTGCGGCGTGTTGAGGGCCAGGTGCAGCGCCAGCACCTGGTCGCGGTTGGCGGGAAGGCCCCGGTAGCGCTCGTCGATGGTGAACACCGTCGTCTCCCTTCCCGCGCACCCTAACGGGTGGTGAGCGTGAACTCCTCGGTCGCGTCCTGCACGTCCGCAGCCGTCTTCTGGAAGCGGATGAGGGGCGTGTCAATCATCACGTTGCCGCCGCCCTCGTTCCCCTCGCCGATGATCACCTTGAAGACGTTCCCGGGCGACGTGCTGCGGCGGCTGCCCCCAGCCTGCTTGCGGGCAATCAGCGTCACCGCGTTCGCGCCGGGACGCAACTGGCTGGTGATGTCCACCACCACCTGGTCCTCGTTGTTGCGCAAACGGCGCAGCCAGCGCGAGTTCACGTACACGTCGATGTCGAAGTCCGTCATGCCCGGCGTCGTCTGCTCCGTCACCAGCCAGTAGCGCTGGGTGATGCGCCCCGGTGAGGCCGAGGGAGCAGCGGGTGCGGCCGGCGCGGGGACCTGCGCGACGACGCCCGCGTCCAGGGGAGCGGCGGCCGGAGGCGTGGCGGTGGAAGGCGTCGCGGGCGGCGTGGGCGTCGCGGGCGTGGGCGTCACGGTCGTCACGCGGGCGGCGTACCCCGGCGCGTCGATGTAGATGTTCCCTTCCGCGTCGATGCGGACGGTGGCTTTCTCGAAGCGCGTGTTCGTCACCCCGTCGATCTTCACGCCGTTCAGGAAGACCGAACCGGCCAGGGCCAGCATGGGGACGAGCGAGGCCACGACGGTGATGGCAATACGGGCGGACGGACGGGGCATGGGGGGCATTCCTCCTGGGAATCCTCAACAGTCCCGGGAGCTTGCGAACGACTTAGCGCACCCGGGGGAGCGGAACAAGGCGGCGACGACCCTCCTTGGAGCGCTCCGCCGCGCCGAACATTCACCCGGGGGCCCGTCTTCCAGTCCGGCCCCGAAGACCGTCAGGGCGCCGCGGTCGGAGTCTCGTCAGGCGCCGGTGGCGGAGGCTCGCGCTGCGCGAGCGCCCAGTCCCCGCCCAGGCCATGGCCCTCGCGGAAGCGGCGGAAGTCGCGCCGCACGGCCCGGGGGTAGCGGCGGAACTTCTCCAGCTCTCCGGCCTTCATGGCATCCCGGATGCGCGTGGGGCCCGCGTTGTAGGCCATCAGCGCCAGGTCCAGGTCTCCGCCGAAGCGGCCCTGCAGGTTGCGCAGGTAGCGGATGCCCAGGCGCACGCAGACGGCGGGATCGGCGACCACCTCCTCGCGCGACAGCCTCAGGCCCTCCTTCTCCGCCAGGAAGTGCAGCGTGCTGGGCTTGATCTGCATCAGGCCCCGAGCGCCCTTCTCGGAGACGGACTCCTCCTCGAAGTCGGACTCCACGTCGATGAGGGCCAGCACCAGCAGCGGATCATACCCCGTGCGGCGCGACTCCTCGTCGATGGCCTGCCCCAGCCGCCGGCGCAGCGTGAGCCCCAGGTCCGGGGCGCGCTTGGCCAGCACGGCGTCGATGAGGGCCGCCTCCTCGGAGACGGCCTCCTGCGCCACCATCTCGGGGACCACGGGTTGGGAGGTGGGCTCCTCCAGGAGGGGCACCACCCGAGCGGACACCACGAGCGCCACGCCCGCGAGCAGCGGGAGCCGGGAGCACCCGCTGCTCAGGGCATGCAGCCCCGCGAAGAACCGCGTTCCCAACGACCTGCCGCCCGAGGCGGCGGGTCCACTCACTTGCGGTGCTCCAGGGCCTGGATGCGTTCGTTCAGACGCTCCAGGCGGGCACCGAATGCCTGCAACTCCTCGCGGCGCGGCAGCTTCAGGAGGATCAGGGCCGTGCGGACCCGCTCCTCCACGTTGTGCTCCAGGTCCTTGCGGTGCCCCGTCAGCCGGTCCGCGAACTCACGGGCCTGGCGCTTCACCTCGTCCTGGCTCCAGCCCGCGACGGACGCCACGCGCTGCACTGCGCGGGAAGCCTCCTCCTCCGCCGTGTTCACCGCCAGGAGCGCCTGGCTCCAGATCCGTTCGAATGCCTCCGCCACGGAGGTCTTCTCTCGGGGGGCCTCGGTGTTGGTGTCCATGAAGTCTCTCCGGGAGTTACCCCGGGCTCCTTCCGCGGAAGGAACCCTGGGCATTCAAAGGGGTTTGCGACCTAAGCACACCCCATGGGTGATGAAAACGCTGCTCAGGCCCGCGGAGAAGACGCCGCGCCGCCCGAATTCTTGGTCGTCCGGTGGGCACGACGGGTGGGCTTCAGGAGCACATCCAGCTTCTTCGACAGGCGGCTCAGCTCTCGGGTGATCTGCTCCACCTGGGACTGGCTGGCAACTCCCACCGCCTCCACGACCTTCGTCTGGAGCCCGTCCAGCCGCTTGCGCAGCTCCCCGCTCGCGGCGTCCACCTTCTTGCTCAACTCCTGCACGCGAGGGTCGGCGCGCAGCTCACCAGCCTGGACCTTCGTCCACAGGGTCTGGACCTCCTTCGCCGCCACCTGGCCCCGCGTCTCCAGCGCACGGAAGGCCTTGTTCGCCTCCCCTTCCAGGCCCTGGAACCGCTTCTGCGCCTCGGAGAACCGCCCCTTCAGGTAGGCCTCCACGTTCTGCGTCACGCCCGTCTTTTCGTCAGCCTTCGCACTCGTCGTCGCCATGTCGCGCTCCCCCCCGGGTGTTCCGGGTCTCACAACGTGATGCGTCAAAATAACGCACCGCGACATACTGTCAAGCGAACAGGCAGTGGAGTGTGCAAAACGAGAAAGCCGCCGCCCCGGTATGACACCAGGACGGCGGCTGACTCACGAAGCGTCAGGGACGCTTCTTACGGAAGCACTAGGCGACGTCGGTGGACCGGGTGTCCGGCCGCGACGGCGGAGGGGCCAGCGGGCCGGTGTCGCCGTGGGTGGCGGCCAGGGCGGCCTCCATCTCGTTGACCTCGTCCGTGGGGCTCTCCACCTCGATGTCGAGGTGCTTGTAGTTCGGCAGGCCCGTGCCGGCGGGGATGAGCCGGCCCATGATGACGTTCTCCTTGAGGCCGCGCAGGTAGTCCACCTTGCCGTTGATGGCGGCCTCGGTGAGCACCTTCGTGGTCTCCTGGAACGACGCCGAGGAGATGAACGACTCGGTGGAGAGCGACGCCTTGGTGATGCCGAGCAGCAGGGGCTCGCCCACGGCCGGGCGCTTCCCTTCGGACATGACCTTCTCGTTCTCCTCCTCGAACACCCACTTCTCGACCTGCTCGTCGACCAGGAAGTTGGTGTCGCCCACGTCCGTGACGCGCACCCGGCGCAGCATCTGCCGGACGATCGTCTCGATGTGCTTGTCGTTGATCTTCACGCCCTGCAGTCGGTAGACCTCCTGCACTTCGTCCACCAGGTAGCGCGCGAGTTCCTTCTCGCCCAGCACCTTGAGGATGTCGTGCGGGTTGGCCGCGCCGTCCATCATCGCCTCGCCGGCCTTCACGCGGTCGCCGGAGTGGACGTTGATGCTCTTGCCCTTGGAGATCAGGTACTCCTTGGCCAGGTCCGCGCGCTGCTCGCCGCCCACCTCGGGGGTGATGATGAGCTTGCGCTTGCCCTTGGTGTCCTTGCCGAAGGACACCACGCCGTCGATCTCCGCGATCGCCGCCGCATCCTTGGGCTTGCGCGCCTCGAAGAGCTCGGCCACGCGGGGCAGACCGCCCGTGATGTCCTTGGTCTTCGTGGTCTCGCGCGGCACCTTGGCGATGACCTCGCCCGCGGAGATCTCATCCTGGTCGTTGACCGTGATGATCGCGCCCTGGGGCAGGAAGTAGCTCGCCTGGTTCTTGGAGGACGGCAGGTCCTTCACGTTGCCGGCCGCGTCGCGGATGGTGACGCGCGGGCGCGCCTCCGGGTCCTTGGACTCGATGACCGTCTTGCGCGACAGGCCCGTCACCTCGTCGAGCGTCTCGGACATCGTCACGCCTTCGATGATGTCCTCGTAGCGCACGACACCGCCCACTTCCGTGAGCAGCGGGATGGCGAACGGGTCCCACTCGGCCACCAGCACGCCCGGCTCCAGCTTCTGGCCTTCCTTCACCAGGATGCGGGCGCCGTAGATGATCTGGTAGCGCTCGCGCTCGCGGCCCGACTCGTCGACGACGACGATCTCGCCGTTGCGGTTCATGGCCACCAGCGTGCCGTCCGCCTTCTGCACCGTGTTCAGGCCCGCGAACTTCACGGAGCCCGCGTAGCGGTTCTCAAGGCTGGACTGTTCCGCGCGACGGGTCGCCGCACCACCGATGTGGAAGGTGCGCATCGTGAGCTGCGTACCCGGCTCACCGATGGACTGCGCCGCGATGACGCCCACGGCCTCGCCCACGGACACCTTGCGGCCACGCGCCAGGTCACGGCCGTAGCATTCCACGCAGATGCCGCGCTTGGCCTGGCACGTGAGCACCGAGCGGATCTTCACCTTGTCCAGACCGCTGTTCTCGATGCGGCGGACGCGCTCCTCGTCGATCTCCTCGTTGGCGCGCACCAGCACCTCGCCCGTCACCGGGTCGAGGATGTCGTCCAGGGCCACGCGGCCCAGGATGCGCTCACCCAGCGGCTCGATGATCTCGCCGCCCTCGACCAGGGCGCCGATGAACAGACCGTCCATGGTGCCGCAGTCGTACTCGTTGATGATGGCGTCCTGCGCCACGTCCACGAGACGGCGGGTGAGGTAACCGGAGTTGGCCGTCTTGAGCGCCGTGTCCGCCAGACCCTTACGGGCGCCGTGCGTGGAGATGAAGTACTGGAGCACGGAGAGGCCTTCACGGAAGTTGGCCGTGATGGGCGTCTCGATGATTTCGCCGGAGGGCTTCGCCATCAGGCCGCGCATACCCGCCAGCTGGCGGATCTGCTGGGCGCTGCCGCGGGCGCCGGAGTCGGCCATGATGTAGATGGGGTTGAACGACGGCTGCTTGCGCGTGATGCGCTTGCCGTCCACGTCCCCGGAAGCCTCGTCCTGGGAGATCTGCTGCATCATCTCCTGGGCGACCTTCTCGGTGATCTCCGCCCAGATATCGATGACCTTGTTGTAGCGCTCACCGTCGGTGATGAGGCCTTCCAGGTACTGGTTCTCGATCTCCGCCACTTCCTTGCGCGCGTAGTCCAGGAACTCCTGCTTCTTCGCAGGGATGATCATGTCCTTGAGCGCGATGGAGATACCGGCGCGGGTCGCGTGGAAGTAGCCCGCGCTGCGGATGCGGTCCGCCAGCAGCACCGTCTCCTTCTCGCCCGTGAGGCGGTAGCAGAGGTCGATGAGGTTACCGAGCGACTTCTTGTCGAGCACCTTGTTGATGGCGTCGAAGCCCACGCGGCGCGGAACGACTTCCCACAGCAGCACGCGGCCGACCGTGGTCTCCTTGCGCTTGCCGTCGATGCGGCACACCACCTTGGCCTGCAGGTGGACCTCACCGTGGTCGTACGCGGCGCGCACCTCGTCCGGCGACGCGAACACGCGGCCTTCGCCGTTGGCGAACTCGCGGGCGCGCGTCATGTAGTAGATGCCGAGCACCATGTCCTGCGTCGGGACGATGATGGGCTTGCCGTTCGCGGGGCTGAGGATGTTGTTCGTCGACATCATCAGCACGCGCGCTTCCATCTGAGCCTCGATGGACAGCGGCACGTGCACGGCCATCTGGTCGCCGTCGAAGTCCGCGTTGAACGCGGCGCACACCAGCGGGTGCAGCTGGATGGCCTTGCCTTCGATGAGCACGGGCTCGAAGGCCTGCATGCCCAGGCGGTGCAGCGTGGGGGCGCGGTTGAGGAGCACCGGGTGCTCGCGGATCACGTCCTCGAGGATGTCCCAGACCTCCGGACGCTCCTTCTCCACCATCTTCTTCGCCGACTTGATGGTGGTGACGTAGCCCTTCTCTTCAAGCTTGTTGTAGATGAACGGCTTGAAGAGCTCGAGCGCCATGATCTTCGGCAGGCCGCACTGGTGCAGGCGCAGCTCGGGACCGACGACGATGACGGAGCGGCCCGAGTAGTCCACGCGCTTGCCGAGCAGGTTCTGACGGAACCGGCCCTGCTTGCCCTTGAGCATGTCGGACAGCGACTTCAGCGGCCGCTTGTTCGGGCCGGTGATGGTCTTGCCGCGGCGGCCGTTGTCGAACAGCGCGTCCACGGCCTCCTGGAGCATCCGCTTCTCGTTGCGGATGATGATGTCCGGCGCGTTCAGTTCCTGGAGCCGCTTGAGGCGGTTGTTCCGGTTGATGACGCGGCGGTACAGGTCGTTGAGGTCGGAGGTCGCGAAGCGGCCGCCGTCCAGGGGCACCAGCGGACGCAGGTCGGGCGGGATGACCGGGATGACGTCCAGCATCATCCACTCCGGCTTGTTGCCGGAGACACGGAACGCTTCCGCCACCTTCAGGCGCTTGGCGTACTTCTTCCGCTTCGCCTCGCTGGTGGTCTCGCGCATGTCCTTGCGCAGTTCCTCGGACAGCTTCTCCACGTCCAGGGACTTGAGCATCTCGCGGACGGCCTCGCCGCCCATGCCCGCGGAGAACGAGTCCTCACCGTGCTCCTGGAAGAGCCGGTGCATCTTCTCCTCGGAGATCAGCTCGCCCTTCTGGAGCGGCGTCGCCTTGGGGTCGATGACCATGTAGCTCTCGCAGTACAGCACCTTCTCCATCTCCTTGAGGGTGATGTCGAGCAGGTTGCCGATGCGGCTGGGCAGCGACTTGAGGAACCAGATGTGGGCCACGGGCGTGGCCAGCGTGATGTGTCCCAGGCGCTCACGGCGCACCTTGGACTGAATCACCTCCACACCGCACTTCTCGCACACGACGCCACGGTGCTTCATGCGCTTGTACTTGCCGCAGTTGCACTCGTAGTCCTTCACCGGCCCGAAGATGCGGGCGCAGAACAGGCCGTCCCGCTCCGGCTTGAAGGTGCGGTAGTTGATCGTCTCCGGCTTCTTCACCTCGCCGTGCGACCACTGACGGATCTTGTCGGGCGACGCCAGCGCGATGCGGATGGCGTTGAACGACAGCGGGTCCTTCGGCTTCTCGAAGAAGTTGAAAATGTCCTTCACGTTGCCTCCGAAAACTTATGAGCGCTCAAGGCGCCAAACGTTTCGGGCCCCCGCCCTGCGCCCGGCCAGCCGCTCCCTCCAAGAGGAAGCAGCCAGCCGGTCAGGCGGGCGCACCGGCTACTTTGAAAAGGCCTAGGCCTCGGTCCCGGACTTCCGGTCCTCGCCGTCGCCGCCACCCAGGAAGTCACCGCCGAAGCTGCGCTGCCGCTCCGGGGGCGCGCTCTCCAGCAGCTCCACGTCCAGGGCCAGCGACTGGAGCTCCTTGAGGAGCACGTTGAACGACTCGGGCAGGCCGGACTCCAGGACGTTGTCGCCCTTGACGATCGCCTCGTACATGCGCGTGCGGCCCACCACGTCGTCCGACTTGACCGTGAGGAACTCCTGCAGCGTGTACGCCGCGCCGTAGGCCTCCATCGCCCAGACTTCCATCTCGCCCAGACGCTGACCGCCGAACTGGGCCTTGCCGCCCAGGGGCTGCTGCGTGACGAGCGAGTAGGGCCCGATGGAACGGGCGTGGATCTTCTCGTCCACCAGGTGGTGCAGCTTGAGCATGTACATCACGCCCACGGTGACGTTCTGGTCGAACGGCTCACCCGTGCGGCCGTCGAAGAGCACCATCTGACCGGAGCGCGGCAGCCGGCCCTCGTCGAAGAGGGCGTGCAGCTCCGTCTCGCGAGCGCCGTCGAACACCGGCGTCGCCACGTGGATGCCCTTCTTCAGGCGGCGGCAGAGGTCCTGGACCTCCTGGTCGGACAGGCCGTCCACGAAGTCGCCGAAGGCCTTGTCGTCGTAGACGGTCTTCAGCTGCTTCTTGAGCTGCTCGCCGCTGAAGTTCTCTTCGATGTAGCGCTGCAGCTGCTCGCCCACGCCCTTCGCGGCCCAGCCCAGGTGGACCTCGAGGATCTGCCCGATGTTCATGCGGCTGGGAACGCCGAGCGGGTTGAGGACGATGTCCACCGGACGGCCATCCTCCAGGTACGGCATGTCCTCCTCGGGGAGGACGCGGGACACGACGCCCTTGTTGCCGTGGCGGCCGGCCATCTTGTCGCCCACCGCCAGCTTGCGCTTGATGGCGACGTACACCTTCACCATCTTGATGACGCCCGGGGGGAGCTCGTCGCCCTTCTTGATGCGGGCGATCTTCTCGCCGAAGGCCAGCTTCACGGCCTCCTTCGTCTCCTCCAGGCTGCGCAGGATGTCGCGCAGGCGCGCGTCCAGCGGGTCGCCCACGGAGATCTCGCCCCAGTACTTGTACGGCACCGTGGCCAGCAGCTCGTCGTTGAGGATGTCCCCCTTCTTCAGGAGGATCTTCCCCTTGTCGTCCACGAGCTTGCCCTGGACCTCCTTGCCGCGGACCAGCCCGCGGAGGCGGCTGTACGCGGAGTCCTGGAGGACCTTGATCTCGTCGTTCTGGTCCTTGAGGAGCTTCGCCTCCTCCATGGACTCGATCTGCTTGGCGCGCTCGTCCTTCTCCACGCCCTTGCGGCTGAACACCTTGGCGTTGATGACGGTGCCGACAACGCCCGGGGGCACGCGCAGCGAGCTGTCGCGCACGTCGCCGGCCTTCTCACCGAAGATGGCGCGCAGCAGCTTCTCTTCCGGGGAGAGCTGGGTCTCGCCCTTCGGAGTGATCTTGCCCACCAGCACGTCGCCGGGCTTCACCTCGGCGCCGATGCGGATGATGCCGCTCTCGTCCAGGTCCTTGAGGGCTTCCTCACCCACGTTCGGGATGTCGCGGGTGATCTCCTCCTTGCCCAGCTTGGTGTCGCGCGCGATGCACTCGAACTCCTCGATGTGGATGGACGTGAAGACGTCCTCCTTGAGGATGCGCTCGCTGAGCAGGATGGAGTCTTCGAAGTTGTAGCCCTGCCACGGCATGAACGCGACGACGATGTTCTGTCCCAGCGCCAGCTCACCGGTCTCGGTGGCCGGGCCGTCCGCGATCACGTCGCCCTTCTTCACCCGGTCACCCTTGCGGATGATGGGCTTCTGGTTGAGGCACGTGTTCTGGTTGGAGCGCTGGTACTTGAGCAGGTTGTAGATGTCCACTTCGCTGGACACGTCGCTCAGGGCCGCGTTGGAGTCCGCCTTCACCACGATGCGGCCGGCGTCCACCGACTCCACGACGCCGTCACGGCGGGCCACGCACGTCACGCCCGAGTCGCGCGCGACGATGGCCTCGATGCCCGTACCCACGAGCGGCGCGGACGTGCGCAGCAGCGGCACGGCCTGGCGCTGCATGTTGGAGCCCATGAGCGCGCGGTTCGCGTCGTCGTTCTCCAGGAACGGGATGAGGGAGGCGGCCACCGACACCAGCTGGTTCGGGGACACGTCCATCAGGTCCACGTCCTCGGCCTTGACCTGGACGAACTCGCCGCTGCGGCGGCTCTGCACCAGCTCGTTGACGAACTTGCCCTTCTTGTCCGTCTCCGCGTTCGCCTGGGCGATGGTGTGCTTCTCCTCCTCGAGCGCCGAGTAGAAGGCCACGTCCCCCGTCACGCTGCCCGCGTCCACCTTGCGGTACGGCGTCTCCACGAAGCCGAACTCGTTGACGCGCGCGTAGGTCGACAGCGACGCGATGAGGCCGATGTTCGGGCCTTCCGGCGTCTCGATGGGGCAGATGCGGCCGTAGTGCGTCGGGTGCACGTCGCGGACTTCGAAGCCCGCGCGCTCACGCGTGAGGCCGCCAGGCCCAAGGGCCGACAGACGGCGCTTGTGCGTGACTTCCGAGAGCGGGTTCGTCTGGTCCATGAACTGCGACAGCTGGCTGGACCCGAAGAACTCCTTGATCACCGCCGTCACCGGCTTGGCGTTGATCAGGTCGTGCGGCATGAGCGTCTCGATCTCCTGGAGGCTCATGCGCTCCTTGATCGCGCGCTCCATGCGGACGAGGCCGATGCGGTACTGGTTCTCCAGGAGCTCGCCCACCGCGCGGACGCGGCGGTTGCCCAGGTGGTCGATGTCGTCGATCGTCCCCTTGCCGTTCTTCAGGTCGATCAGGTAGCGGATGACCTCTAGGATGTCGCGCTTGGTCAGGATCTGACCGTCGAGGGGCTCCTCGAGGCTGAACTTGAAGTTCAGCTTGAGGCGGCCGACCTTGGACAGGTCGTAGCGCTCCGGGTTGAAGAACAGGTTGCTGAACAGGTTCGTCGCCGTCTCCGGCGTCGGGGGATCACCCGGGCGCAGACGCCGGTAGATCTCCATGATCGCCTGCTCGGGCGACTCGATCTTGTCCAGCATCAACGTCTCACGCAGGTACGGACCCACGTTGAGGTTGTCGATGAAGAGGACCTTGAACTCCTTGATTTCGCGCTTGAGGAGCTCGTCCACCTTCTCCTGCGAGACCTCCTCGTTGCACTCGAGGATGACCTCACCGGTGTTCTCGTCCACCACGTCGTAGGCGGACACCTTGGTGAAGAGCTCGTCCGCGTCGATGGGCAGCTTGGTCATCTTCGCCGCCTCAAGCTTCTTGATGGCGGCGCGCGTGAACTTGCGGTTCTTCTTGACGATCAACTCACCGGACTTGGTCTTGATGTCGCGCGTGGCGCGCTGACCCGGCAGGAGTTCCAGCTCGACGGACTTCTCGAAGTCCGCGGCGCTCTGCAGGTAGATGGTCTCGGTGGCGTAGTAGTAGTTGAGGATCTCCTCGGTCGAACCCTTGAAGTCGAGCGGGTTCTTCTTCGCCGTGTCACCGACGGCGCCCAGGGCGCGGATGAGCACGGTGGCCGGCAGCTTGCGGCGCCGGTCGATGCGCACGTACAGCAGGTCCTTGTGGTCGAACTCGAAGTCGATCCACGAGCCGCGGTACGGGATGATGCGGGCGTTGTAGAGCAGCTTGCCCGACGAGTGGCTCTTGCCCTTGTCGTGGTCGAAGAACGCACCCGGGCTGCGGTGCAGCTGGCTCACCACGACACGCTCGGTGCCGTTGATGATGAACGTACCGTTCTGGGTCATCAGCGGGATTTCGCCGAAGTAGACCTCTTGCTCCTTCACGTCGCGGATGGACTGGGCGCCGGTCTCCTCGTCCTTGTCCCAGACGACCAGGCGCACGACGACCTTGATAGGCGCCGAGTAGGTCATTCCACGCTGGTGGCACTCATCGACGTCGTACTTCGGCTTCTCCAGGTGATAGCTGACAAACTCCAGCGAGGAGGTCTCGTTGAAGTCCCGGATCGGGAAGACGGACTTGAAGACACCCTGAAGGCCAAGATCCTCACGCTTCTCCGGGGCGATGTCGGCCTGGAGGAACTTCTCGTAGGATTGCTTCTGGATGTTGATGAGATTGGGAATGTCGATGATCTTCGCGATTTTGGCGAAGGTCTTCCGCACGCGGAAATTGTTCTGGATCTGCGTCGGCATTCGGTCTCCGGGGACGGCTGCTCGGGCGGGGCAAACTTCAGTAACGCGCGGCGGCGCCGGGAAATTTGGCAAATGTCAAATGGGCAAAGCCGGCGCCCCAGCATAGGGAGCGCCGGCCTGCTCATCCGATCAGGCGGCTACCCGGGATTTCCCGGAAGAACAGGGTAGCCCCTGCACAGAACTACTTGATCTCGACGGTGGCGCCAGCGGCGACGAGCTGGTCCTTGATCTTCTTGGCGTCGTCCTTGTTGACGCTTTCCTTGACCGTCTTGGGCGCGCCCTCGACCAGGTCCTTGGCCTCCTTCAGGCCCAGGCCGGTGATGGCGCGGATCTCCTTGATGACGTTGATCTTGTTGGCGCCGGCGTTCGCCAGCACCACGTTGAACTCCGTCTTCTCCTCAACAGGAGCGGCGGCGGCGGCGGGGCCCGCGGAGGCAACGGCCACGGCGGCGGCGGAAACGCCCCACTTGTTCTCCAGCATCTTCACGAGCTCGCCCGCCTCGAGGACGGTGAGCTTCGAGAGTTCTTCAGCAATCGCGTTCAAATCGGCCATGGAACTGTTCCTTCTGGTTGACTAACGGCCGGCGACCCATTTGGGCGGCTCGGCCGAAGAGGTTGCGGTAGAAAAACTTCTCGGGACGATTACTGACCCTGCGCCTTGTCCGCGTGCGCTTGGATGACGCGCGCGAGCTGCGACCCGGGGGCCGCGATGGTCCGGACCAGCTTGCCTGCAGGCTGGTTGAGCATGCCGAGCAACATCCCGCGCAGCTCATTGAGGCCCGGCAGCTTCGCCAGTGCCTTCACGCCGTTGGCGTCGACCTTTTTACCGGCGACGACGGCGCTACGGACCTTGATGGTCTCCATGTCCTTGATGAAATCCATCAGGATCTTCGCAGGAGCCACCTCGTCGTCGTAGCTGATGCACAGCGCCACGGGACCCGTGAAGTCATCAGAAATCGCGGAGACGGTCGTACCCTGAGCGGCACGGCGCGCCAGCGTGTTCTTGATGACCTTGTACTCGACCTTGCCCTCGCGGAACTTGCGACGCAGCTTGGTGACGGTCTCGACGTTCACCTTGGAGGACTCCACGAGCACCGCGGTCTTGGTCCGCGCAAACTTCTCGTGAAGGTCCTTGATCATCTCTTCCTTCTCGCTCTTCAGCACCTTGACTCACCTCCTTCATGGCCCGACCTGACGGTCGGGCGTGATGCCTGGGCCAAAGTGGCAGAGCGAGAGAGGAGCCTCCGAGAGGCACCACACCGCACCTCCAGTCTCGGCAGGGCTGACCTTGCGGTCGTTTGAACCAGGAGCGGATAGACGGCCCGACCGGTTGCCCGGTTCCCAACGGACGCGTCTTCTCCAATCCAGGTCCCTGCTGTCATGAACCAGGTCGGAACGCCGCGTCTCTCGACATGGCGCCCCAATTGCAAAAGCCGGGGGCCTATACCCCCGGCTTTCGCAAAGATCCAGCACTTTCTAACGGACCGACGTTCGCGGGCGACAGGATTGACGCTCCCCGTCAGGGAGCGCACCCTTCCCTGCCCGTTCTGGCACCCGCGATTAGCGGTGACGCGCCAGGATTTCCGTGGTGTCGAGCTTGATGCCCGGCCCCATGGTCGTCGAGATGGCGATGCCCTGCAGGTACACGCCCTTGGCGGTGGCCGGCTTGAGCTTCATCACCAGGTCCACCAGCGCGTTGAAGTTCGCCTCGAGCTTGTCTGCGGGGAAGGAGGCCTTGCCCATCTTCGCGTGGACGATGCCCGCCTTCTCAGCGCGGAAGTCGACCTTACCGCCCTTGGAGTCGCGGATGGCCTTGGCGACGTCCATGGTCACCGTGCCGACCTTCGGGTTCGGCATGAGGCCACGGGGACCGAGCACCTTACCGAGGCGGCCGACGATGCCCATCATGTCCGGCGTCGCGATGACGGTGTCGAAGTCGAGGAAGCCCTCCTCGATGCGCTTCTGGAGGTCCTCGGCGCCGACAATGTCCGCGCCTGCGTTGGTGGCCTCGGTGGCGCGCTCGCCCTTGGCGAACACGGCCACGCGCACGGTGGCGCCGGTGCCGTGCGGGAGCACCACGGCGCCACGGACCATCTGGTCCGCGTGCTTCGGGTCCACGCCCAGGTTGATGGCGACGTCGACCGTCTGGTCGTACTTGGTCGCGCGGGTATCCACCGTCTTCTTCAGCAGCGCGAAGCCCTCGGCGACGGCGTAGCGCTTGTTGCGGTCCACCAGCTCGTTGGACGCGCGGAACTTCTTTCCATTGGTAGCCATGGCAGGAATCCTTGAGATGTAGGGCGGGCTAACCGACGACGTCGATGCCCATGGAGCGCGCGGTGCCGGCAATGGTGTTCATGCAGGCTTCGAGGGACGCGGCGGTGGTGTCCTGGATCTTCTTGTTGGCGATCTCCTCGAGCTGCTTGCGAGTGATCTGCCCCACCTTCTCCTTGCCCGGCTTCTTCGCGCCCGAACCCTTCTTCTTCTCCGTGTGGAGACCCGCGGCCTTCTTGATGAGGATGGCGGCGGGAGGGGTCTTCAGGATGAAGGTGAAGGAGCGGTCCTGATACACGGTGATGATCACCGGGATGATCAGACCCTCCTTGGCCTCCGCCTGCGTCTTGGCGTTGAACTGCTTGCAGAACTCCATGATGTTCACGCCCTGCTGACCGAGCGCGGGACCAATCGGCGGGGCGGGGTTCGCCTTGCCGGCGGGAATCTGCAACTTGACCTGACCTGTGACCTTCTTCATCGGCGGACTGCTGCCTTTCGAGAGGGTGGTTCCAACGGGCCGCCAGACGGGGCGACCCTCCCACCCGTTGATCCGCGCCCGTCACCCGGGCGCGGAAGACTTGTGAAACTAGCCGGTGGTCTTCTCCACCTGCATGAAGTCGAGCTCCACGGGGGTCGCACGGCCGAAGATGCTGACGAGCACGCGCACGCGGCCCTTCTCCGGGTTGACCTCTTCCACGGTGCCATTGAAGTTGGCGAACGGACCGTCGATGACGCGCACCGTGTCGCTGGTCTCGAACTGGACCTTGGGCTTGGCCTTGTGGGCGCCCTCGGTGACCTGCGCGGTGAGACGCTCGACCTCGCGGTCCGACATGGGCCGGGGCTGCTCGTTCTGACCGACGCCCGGGAACCCCGTCACCTTGGAGGTGTTCTTCACCAGGTGGACGGTGGTGTCGCTGAGCTCCATCTGGACGAAGATGTAGCCCGGAAACAGCTTGCGGCGGGTGGTCTTCTTCTCGCCGTTCACCATCTCCACGACCTGCTCCATGGGGATGAGGATCTCACCAATCAGATCCTGGTCCTGCAGGCCCTTGAGGCGCACCTGCTCTTCCAGGTTCTTCTTCGCCTGGTTCTCGTAGTTCGAGTAGGTCTGGACCGTGAACCATTTCTTCGCCATTACAGCTTCCCCCACAGGGCAGGCAGCCACTCCACCATCAAGTTGTAGGCGACGGTGTCGATGCAGAAGAGCAGAACGGCCGCCACCAGCGAGGCGACGACCACGGCCATGGTCGACGCGCGAGTCTCCGACCAGGTAGGCCAGGTGACCTTCATCAACTCGGACGCCACGTCGATGGAGAGGGTGTGCGTGCGGGGGTGAAAGTAGGCCGCCAGCACCAGGGCGAGGGCGACCACGTAGCCCACCAGCGTCGACACACGCCAGCCGAGGCCTTCGAAGAGCTCCACGTCGCTCCAGCCGAACCGGCTCCAGAGCAACCCGAAGACGTGCTCCAGGAAGAGGGCCAGGACGATGCCGGTGACGAGATAGAAGATGACCACGAGCCGCTTGGGGTCGATGCCCGAGCGGTTAGCCTGCTGGCTGGCCTCAGATGCCGTCGCCATGGTGCCTCACGAGGGAGTGCGGAAGCGGGACTGCGAAAAGGCAGGGACCCCCGGCACCGCTCGGTACCGGGGGTCCCTGTACTGAAGCTGGCAGGCCAGGAGGGATTCGAACCCCCAACACGCGGATTTGGAGACCGCTGCTCTACCGTTGGAGCTACTGGCCTAAACCTTCATGGAAACCGACGACCTAGACCTTGCCTTCCTTGTGGTCCGTGTGCTTGCGGCAGCGAGGGCAAAACTTGCTCAGCTCAAGCTTGTCCTGGCTCTTCCGCTTGTTCTTCGTGGTCGTGTAGTTCCGCTCTTTGCACGTGGTGCACTCGAGCGAGATGATGGAGCGATTACCCTTAGGCATGGTTCATTTCACCAGATGCGAGAAGGGAAGGCTACAAAAGCAGCCCTCCCCTCCGCAACTCAGTGCCCGTGAAAGCCGGTCGGCGGGAAGCCGACTAGGCGATGATCTCCGCAACGACGCCGGCGCCCACCGTACGGCCACCCTCGCGAACGGCGAACCGGAGCTCCTTCTCCATCGCGACCGGGGTGATGAGCTCCACCTCGATGGCGATGTTGTCGCCCGGCATGAC